>CAZWTH010000389.1:0-2451 GCA_964636715.1 uncultured Solibacteraceae bacterium
TGATGCCGTAGGGGTCGGCCGGGTTGTTCGTCTCGCCGCCAAAGTCGCCGTTGTCTCCTAATCGACCCATGACCGCGCGCCGGGTCACGCTGTTTCTCATCCCCTCGGGTTTCCGGTAAACGCTGCGGTACATGTCGGCCGCTCCTTCCTTCGTTCTGCATTTGCCAGGCGTGAGGGCTGGCCACACTCGCCGCTTGTAGGGCTTCGCATACTCCGCGCCGGGTGCGGGTCCATTCGACGAATCAAACGGCATCCACCGGCCGGGTTCAATTTCGACGGTGTTGTAAACGTGGCTCCACTGGTCGGGGAATAGCGGCTCGGCCGCGATGGTCACAAACAGGCAAGGGATACACAGCACGCGAAACATTGCCGCCGCCAACATGCTGAACTGCGGACAGTCGCCGATGGGTTCCGGCATCGCCAGCACGGCGCACGGCGTTATTAGCGTCTGGTCCACCAGCGGGCTGGTGCCTGGCGTCGGCACGTAGCGGATGGTCCGTTTCAGCCACCAGTACACGGCCTGCGCCTTTTGCAGCGCGCTGGCGTTCTCGTCGATGCCTGCCTGTTCCAGCGCCTCGGCCGTCGCGCTGAGAACGGCCGGGTCGTTCGCGTCGGCTGCTGCCAGCTCATCCATGTACGTGACCGTTTGCGCGGTTTCCTCGTCGTCGCTTCGCATCGGTCGATCGAACTCGGCAATGCGGACGGATCGCCCGAACTCCGGAACGTATTCCACCCTGGACACAACTGCGCGCGCGTGGGGCAAGTGTAGAGTGTGACCGCGCACGCCGGGTTAGGGCAAGTGGCTAGTTACTGTACAGTACGTAGTGTATGGAGGATCACGCCGAATGGCTCAACAAGCTGTAAGAAAGCAGGTGGAAACACCAGCTCCCGCGCCTCGCGCGCCTCGTCTCCCGAAGGGAAAAACCGGCTCCGCTCCGGACTATACGCGCTTCCGTCTGACCTTCAGCAATCCGGATGACTTCATGAGCTACATGCGTGGGTATCCAAACCCTGAAGGCGTGACGCTGTTTCTTTACAGACTGCTGCCAAAGATCGATCTGTCTTTGATCGGGCTGCGGGAGTCGAATATTCAGAAGGGCGGATATGATGACCTTCCGCTTTTCGGCTTTGATTCCGTCGCGGAAAAATTCGGGCGGGGCAAGTACTACCTGAAGGTGACGGACTCGAACCGGCCGGAAGGCCAGCGCGAAGTCGTCAAGTCGGCGACGTACAAAATTGCTGACGCTGAGAAACCACCGGTCTATGACGTTCGCACGCTGGTCCTCAGTGACGCTGAAAACATCGATGAAGTGAACCGGCTCATTACGTCCGGGGTTCTCATCCGTGATGCGAACGGAGCGCCGCGCCTGCGAACCGCTGCCGATGCCAGCGCCGCGCCGATGCCAGCGCGGCCGGTCGCCAGTGTCGCCACTGACAGCGCCGAAATTCTTGGCGGTAACGTCATCGGTCAAATCGTGCTTGCCGCGCTGAACCGTGGCACGCAATCGCCGCATGACGCTGTGAAAGACACTATCGAAGTGGCGCGCCTGCTGGCTCCGCCTCCGCCCGCCTTCGATATGGACGCGCTGATAGATCGCCTCGGCGCACGCTTCGGCCTGAAGCCTGCCGGTGCCGCTGGTCCTGATGATCTCTTCGCCGCTTATGAACGTGTCGAGGGTTTCATCAGCAAAGTGCGCGGGCCTTCGGCTGGTGTCAATGGTGGATCGGGTGAGAGCGCCGCCGATCAGCTCCAGCGTGTTGGCGCGTCCTTCGCTCCGCATCTTGCCGGGATTCTCCACGAGGGCCGCTTGCTGCTCTCTGAAGCTGTCGGCGCATTCGTCATGCTGAAGGGTCAACCAAACGGCGCGCCAGCCGCGCCGCCACAGAACGGAGGTAATCACCAGGTGGCACAAATGAAGCCGCTCGATGCGCGGATTGAGGAAGTCTTTCGCTTTGGCTTCCAGAAAATGCAGGAAGGGATGAACGGGTTCGATTTCGCCGCGTGGGTCTGCTTCCATTACCAGGGCGGGCTTGAGGTTTATCGCGCGCTCGAACCACAGGGCACAATGGGGCTCATATCGCTTGCAGCGATGAACCCAGGGGCCGCGCCAATTGTGAATAATCCGCAAATCCGTCCTCAGCTCGAAGCGTTCCTGAACGATTTCTTTTCGTTCGATCCTTCCGGCAATGGCGGTGCGCCGGGGCCGGATGGCACCAGCAGCGCGCCGCCGCCGTCTGCCTGATTCCCTTCGTCGATGACGGCCACCGGGTTAGTGGTGGCCGTCATCATCTGCAACACTCCAGTGCGCCACGCATCGCGTAGCGCCTGAAATTCCGGGTCCTGGCTGTCTGCCCACGTCATCGCGTAGACCTTCGCCCCAAGGTGCATAACTGCCGCCATCTCGGTGGACTGTTCGCGGTGCCGTTCTAAGTGCTGGCTCATTCTGCCCG
>CAZWTH010000390.1:0-18222 GCA_964636715.1 uncultured Solibacteraceae bacterium
CTGGAAACCGAGCCGGTTCGACGGCCGGACGCGCGGGGGCATGCCGGCAGAGGCGAGCCTGAGCGGGCGTCTGATCAGTGTACGCATCGGACGGGGGAAGTCGCAGGAGTGGCTGCATGTATTCACCACTCTGGAACTGCCACAGCAGGAGGTGCTGGCGCTCTACGGCAAGCGCTGGAACATCGAAACGGATCTGCGTTCGCTGAAGCGGACGGTGGGTCTGAATCATATTGCGGCCCGCAACCAAAGCATGATGGAGAAGGAAGTCCTGACCGCGATGGCCGCCTACAATCTGGTGCGCGCCGTCATGGCGCTGGCGGCGCACCGGCATCAGCTCTCTCCGCGTCAGCTCAGCTTTACCTTCGTGCTGAACGTGGTCAATGCCCGATGGCCCCGGCTACAAGCCGCTCAAGATGCCGAAGCCTATCGTGACGAGGTGCATGACATGATTGATGCCGCCGCTCAGGGCAAACATCCCAAACGGCGCAAACGACGCAACTTCCCCCGCGCCGTCTGGGGTCACGGATTCCACTTCCCTCTTCGCAAAGCAAAGGGCCCAAATGCCTGACCACTATTTAAGTGGCATTAGGATGCCATCCGGCGCGCGATTGTGAATCGCGCTACCGCGCGCCGCAGAACCCATGCACGCTTTCGCCCGATCGCCGTCATAGATAAAAGAAGGCGGCACTGCAATGCGAATCGCTGGATCTGTTCTCGTTATCGCTCTGGTATGCACTTCAATAACCCGCGCGCAGTCCCCCGCATTCGAAGTCGCAACGGCAAAGGTGAACCATTCCGGCAGCGGCAGGTCAAGCTTTCCCTGGCTCCTCAACGGCAGAATGACGGCGCAAAACGCCACGCTCAGAATGATTTTGCGGGCCGCGTACGGACTCACCGCGATGCAGATCGAAGGCCCAGGCTGGCTGGATTCCGATCGCTTCGACATCGAAGCGAAATCGCCGCCAGGCGTTCCCGACAGCGAACTGATGCCCATGCTCCAGTCGCTTCTGAAGGAGCGCTTTCAGCTCGCGGCCCATCATGAAACCAGAGAAATGCCCGTGTACGACCTCGTTGTCGCGAAGGGCGGTCTGAAGATCGCGCCCTTCGATCCCGCCCACATTCCCCCAACACCGCCACGCAACGGCGCAACCTCCATGATCATCGGACCCATGACGATGTCCCAGCTCGCCGTCCGCATAACGCCGGACGCCGGCAGACCGGTGCTCGACAAGACCGGCCTGGGCGCAACGCGCTACTTCTGCGCGGCAACCTATAGTTCGCTGAGCGCGCAGCAGGCGGATAGCGCACCGGAGTCAGCCTCGCCCGATATCTTTAAAGCCCTCGACCAGCAATTAGGCCTCAAACTGGAACCCGCCAAAGAACCACTGGAAATTCTGATCGTCGATCACGCCGAACGAGTCCCCAGCGAAAACTGATCCATCTTCCGAGGTCAATTGAGCCTCTGTGCAGATCGTCGCTGCACTTCGATCTTGTCGCCCACAAGAATCGTCATCAGATCATCCGCGATCTCCAGCGGCCCCGAGTAGCTCTTGCGAGCCTCTTCCACGGTCGACGGACTTCCTCCATGCGCGTACACCGCCAGCCGGGGCCGGACGCGGCTGAACACAACGCCCGTTTCCGTCGCGGACGTGTGATGGCTAATAATGTTTTCCGCCTGCGCCCGTGGCACGCCGCGCGCCAGGAATTGGGCCAACGTGGCGGGCTGAACCTCATGAATCAGCACATCGGTTCCCGCCGCATGGGTGATCAGGTTCTCCGAGAATCTGGTATCGCCGGACAGGACTACGGAATGCCCGCCCGCATCCACCCGGTAACCGAATGCCGGCTTCACTGGCCCGTGATCGACCAGAAAGGCTGAGACCTTGACGCCGTTGTGCTCGTAAACAACGCCTTCCCTGATGTCGGTCGCTGCAACCCTGATTCCTTCGGAGGAAAACTTCTCATCCACATCGCGTCGCACGTGGATATCGAAGTCAAAGGTCCTGAGCATGCTGCTCATCATGTCCTTTGTGCCCGATGGCCCCCAGACGCGAAGCGGCGTCTTTCGCCCCGACGCCCAGCCGGACAGAAGCATGTCCGGAAGCCCAACGATGTGGTCAGAGTGGAGGTGAGTGAGGAAGATCTTATCGATCTCGTTTTGGCCCGCTCCTGCTTCTGCCAGGCGGATGGATGCCGCCCGGCCGCAGTCGAACATCAGCTTTTCTCCACCCGCTTCGATCAGGATCGACGGACCATATTTTTGAGTGTCGACTGGTGGCCCGCCGCCCGAGCCAAGGATCACGATCTTCAATGTTGTCGCGGGTGACGCCACCTGCGGTGTTTGTCCCGCAATGGAGAGAGCGGAGATAAAGAGGGCGGTCAAAGTGCGGAATCTTTTTTCCATATGGCGTCTTTTTTCGGTAAGTGTACACCCGGCTTCCTGGCACCTGCCTGAATAGCTCAAAATGTTTCACAAAGGGTAAGCAGGGTAAGTTTTGCGATGACAAATCGCGCCAACGGGCCGGGCAAACATTCAGATAAACTGAACCGTGTGCACGCGAGATCTCTAAAATTTTTCTCCTTCCTCCTGCCTCTCTCGATCGTTGCATTCGGTCAGACAGTGTCCGTGGGCGCGGGCTTCGATGTGATCTCGATCAAAAAGAATGTTAGCGGCGCGGTCAACGAGGGAACTCCGCCGCTTCAACATGGACGACTGAGGTTCACAAACGTCACCGTTCAGGGCATCATGAGCCTGGCGTTCTACCCGCTCGATTTTGCCCACATAAAAGGCGCTCCCGACTGGACCGCGATCGGAAGGAGCGGGAGCCACTATGATATCGACGCGATAACCGAAGAACGCGCTATCACGGAGGAACGCTATCATCAGATGCTTCAGGCGATGCTTGTAGATCGTTTCGGGCTCAGGTTCCATTGGGAGACGCACCAGGAGCCTGTTTACCTGCTTATAGCGGATAAGGAAGGATTGAAGCTGAAAACTACGGACCCCGGTTCCTGCGCGCCGGTCCAGCCGGGGACAACATTAACACCAAACGGAACCGCTTGTGGACAGCAGTATCGCTTTTCCGGCACACCTGGCGGCGGCTTACATTTGGAAGGCGTCGGAATGACGATGAAAACTCTGGCGGTTGTTCTGGGGCTTTCGGGGCGACCGGTAATCGACCGTACGGGCCATGAAGGAATGGTTGACATCAAGCTCGACTTCACGCCGGCAAACCGGCTCTCACCCGACGTCGCCGAGGGTCCCCCTTTAATCTTCGACGCTCTACGGGAACAGCTCGGGCTGAGACTCCAGCCAGCTACTGGGCCGGTAGACACAATGGTTATCGATCACATCGAAAGGCCTTCAGAAAACTAAGCCGTTTCCCGTCGTTTGCTGGGGGGGTATCAAAAAGGTTAGGTGCTATATCAAGTCCCGGATATAGCGCAACATATCCGTCGTCTTCGCGCTCAATAATCGCGGTGAACCGTTGCGGTGAGTTCATGATGCGATAACCAAATGCAACACCCGCACCCCAAGCTACACTTACATTCATGCGTCAAGCCCCGAAGCTCGCCCTCGCGCTCTTCCTCAGCCTGATCGCGCACGCCCAAACCACCCAGGGCCTCATCGCCGGCCGCATCTCCGGCATCCAGAAAACCGTTCCATAGGTGAACCGGCTGGTCACGTGTCAGAACGTCACCATGACTCAGTTTGCCGCTCTCCTGCCGAGATTGGCCCCGGACTATCTCGCGACGTCCGTCGTGGACGCTACAGGACTCGACGACGCGTGGGACTTCACGCTCGGTTTCAGCGCCTCGTACCTGCTTGCGAGCCATCCGCCGGCGAGAGCGCCGCCGATCCGAATGGCGCTGTCTCACTCCAGGACGCGGTCAGGAAACAGCTCGGCTGAAGCTGGAAAAACGCCTGCGCCCCGTGCCCATCCTGGTCATCGATCACATGAAAGAGAAGCCAACGGAAAACTGAATGAAGTACGCGCGACTTCAGTTGCATTTCTTCGCTGAGCTGAACGCGACTGAAACCGCGTACCAGGCTCCTGGAACAGGCTTCGCCAGGAAAAATCTTCTACCTCGCTGCTATGCGCACATAGCAGTGGATTGAGCCAGCGGTTACCCGTGCCTTGTCGTTTACCGCGAAAACACTCCCGCCATCGGTGCGAAACGTTGCTCGTCGATCCAGCGGCTGGCAGCGCCTATGGTTTCGCGGTAACGGCTCCGCGTTTGCAGGGCCAGATTGACAGTTTGCCTGTAAACCAACATTGCGAACAGCGAGGGTTATTCCGTCTCGAAAAGGGATCTCGTCAATTCCGACTGTCGAACGATACTTGCCAGCGTGCCACGTCGGAGCGGATTATGAAGAGGCACGGGAACCGTGATCGTCGTTGTCCCTGACTGCTTCTGCATGATCCGATGACTGCCGCGCTGACGTGCCGTAAGAAATCCGTTTTGTTCGAGAATCCGGCACACTTCCGGGCCCGAAAGAACCCGGAGTTTACCCAACAGGCACCTCAACCTGGGTTACGAAGACGTCATGGTGCGCCCGGCGGGCGATTTCCGATGGCGAGGCCGTTTCGAAAAACAGCGTCAACGCTTCGATCAGGTTCGCCCTCGACTCTTCAATCGATTCACCCTGGCTGGCTATATCAAGTTCCGGACACAACGCAACATATCCATCGTCTTCGCGCTCAATAATAGCGGTCAACCGTTGCGGCGAGTTCATGATCCGAGTCTACACCGATCCACGTTGATTGACCAACGGCGCAGTGTGGAACTCTCGCCATCCTGGCGCAATCGCATTGCTGATAAACCCAAATGCAACACCCGCACCCCAAGCTACACTTACATTCATGCGTCAAGCCCCGAAGCTCGCCCTCGCGCTCTTCCTCAGCCTGATCGCGCACGCCCAAACAACCCAGGGCCTCATCGCCGGACGCATCCTCAACTCCGTCACCGGACGCCCCGTCGCCAACGCCACCATCACCTGGTCCAGCACAACCCTCGCCGCCTCCGGCATCCAGAAAACCGACGCCCTCGGCTACTACTTCCTCCCCCTCCTCTCCGCCGGCGCCTACAACGTCAGAACCGAAGCCGCCACCTTCCAGCCGCAGGAACTTCAGGATCTCGATCTCCCCGTCGCCGGCATCGTCAGTCTCGATTTCCGCCTGCGCCCCCTCAATGACGTCTGGGAAGCCGGCCAATATCGCAGCGTCTTCCTCCCCGGCGCCAAAACCGTCGTCACTTTCTTCGGACCAGACGTTGACACCAGCCGCTCCGGCTCCTTCAGCTCTCAAAACGGCGATCGCTCCGCGCTCGATACCTCGCAGTCATACGTCGTCACCCCAACCCAGATCGAAGACCTCCCGCTCCAGGGCCGCGACGCCTACGCCATGCTCATCAGCCTCCCGAACGTCACCTCGGACACCAGCACCGCCCGAGGCATCGGAGTCTCCGTTGCAGGCGCCCGCCCATCCTCTTCGAATTTCCTTCTAGACGGCGTCTCGAACAACAACTACCTCATCACGGGCCCGCTCAATCCCGTCGCGCCTGAAGCCATCCAGGAATTCCGCATCTCCACCAACAACTACTCCGCGGAATATGGACGCACCAACGGCTTCGTCGCCAACGCCGTCACGCGCGCAGGCGACAACACATATCACCTCAACGCTTACTGGTACGTAAAAAACGAAGCCCTCAACGCCGCCGACTTCGCCGATAACGCCATCGGCGCCGGCCGCACGAAAGACAAGGAACACCGCTTCGGTTATCAGGGCGGAGGCCGCATCATTCGCGACCGCCTCTTCTTCTCCAGCTCACTCGAACAATTCAACAGCCACGGCAATCTGTCGCCGCAAACTTTCGATCTCCCCACCACCAGCTTCCTGCCGAGCGTCGACGCTCTCCACCGCACGATCGCCACCCAACTCCTGACGAAATATTCCGGCCCCGCCATTCAGTCGCCGGATTACACCGCGCCCATCGATATCGCCCCGCCAGTCGTCGTCAACCGCCTCCTCGCTCTCGAACGCGGCGATTACTCCACCAAATCCGGCAAAGACCGCTTCATGGCGCGCCTCGTGCTCGACCGTTTCAAAGAGCCCGACTTCTCTTACAGCCCCTATCCCGCCTTCATCACGCCGCTCTACCAAAACACAACAGGCATCGCCGCCAACTGGACCCGCTCCTGGACCCCGCGTCTCACCAGCGAGCTCAAACTCAGCTACAGCGACGACAATCTCTGGTGGGACCGCGCCCATCCCGAAATTCCCACGCTCGTTTCCCTCGATGGCACAACGCTGCCCGGCAGTCCGCTCTTCTATTCCTACCGGAACCGCAATCGTTCGTTCGAAGCCACTTACTCCGCCGTCTGGACCCGCCGCCGTCACGTAGTCACCGCCGGCGCCGGCATGCTGCTGCGCTTCAACGGCGGCCACCTCACCGCCGGTCAGGATGGCGAATTCCTCTTCAACGGCGCCGGCGATTTCGGCACAGACGCCCCTGCCGCGCTCTACGCAGCCGTCGATCGATTCACGGGAACTAGTCCGAATTACGAGCGCGCGTATCGCTATGCCCAAAGCGACTACTTCATTCAGGACAGCTTCCGCGTCGCTCCGCGCTTCACCGTCAACTTCGGCCTGCGCTACGAACGCTTCGGCGCGCCCCTGAATACCGGCCCGCAAAAAGACGCTCTCGTTCAACTGGGGACGGGCACTGACCTCAACACCCGCATCGCCTCCGCCACTCTCTCCCGTCCCGCCACTGGCTCCGGCGACCAAAACATCTACGGCGCGGACAGCTTCGATTTCGCTCCGCGCTTCGGCTTTTCCTGGGACCCCTTCGGCCACGCGAAAACAGTCCTTCGCGGCGGTTACGGGCTCTTCTACGACGCGCCTTTTGACAATCTCTGGCAAAACGTCCGCGACAACAACTTCGTTCTGCCCCAGGTCGCGTTCGATACCGACACCACCATCAATTTCAACTACCTCCAGCCGCTCGCAGGACTGCTTCCGAAAGGGCCTTACGATGGCTCGAATTTCCCCTCGCTCACCCTGATGGACCCCAACCTCCGCAACGGCTATTCGCAGAATTTCTTCCTCGGCGTCCAGCAGCAGCTCCGCGACAATCTCACACTCGAAATCAACGGCTCCGGCAATCTCGGCCGCCGCCTCATCACCACGGACATTCTCAACCGCACCATGACGTTCCCGAGCGACACCACTCCAGGCCGCCCGAACGAAGATCTCGCCGATATCTCCTGGCGCTCCAGCCAGGGCGCCTCGGATTACTACGCTCTCAGCTCGCTCGTGCGCTATCGCTACCGCTCCGTGGATTTCCAGGCCGCCTACACCTTCAGCCACGCCATCGACAATCAGAGCGATCCCCTCATCGGCGATTTCTTCAGCCTCGACTTCACCTCCATTACCGCGCCGCAAGGCGCAAAGAATACCTCCACCTTCGCCCGCATGTTCGATTCAGGCGCCGACCGCGCCAACGCCGATTTCGACCAGCGCCACAATCTCTTCCTCATGTGGGACTGGCGCTCCTCCTCGCGATCCCGCTTTTTCGGCGGCTGGAAATTCGCCGGCATCGCGGCATTCCGCTCCGGTTTTCCGTACTCGGTCCTTTCGCCGTCCACCAATATCCCGAACGTCTTCCACGGCCAGATTCTCGATCCGCGCGCCGATCTGATCGGGCCCGGCAACGGAGTCCTCCCGCAGCGCATTCCGGTCCCCGGCGGAGTCCAGATTCTCGACCCGGATGCCTTCTCGGAGCCTGCCGACGTCGCTACCCTCGGCAACACCGGCCGCAATGCCTGGCGTGGACCGGGCCTTTACAACTCCGATATCTCCGTCTCACGATCGTTCTCGCTGGCACATTTCCGCGAGGGCGCCCAGCTCACTCTCCGGGCCGACGCCTTCAACGTTCTGAACCACGCCAACCTCAACAATCCCGTGAATAACATTGGCCTTCCTGACTTCGGGATCGCGACTTACGGGCGTCAGGGATCGCTTTCGGGCTTTCCGGCCATCGCTCCACTGGGCGAAACAGCACGCCAAATTCAGCTTTTGGTACGATTGGAGTTCTAGCTTTCGACGCCAGTAGTTGAGCCACTCTTTGTGCATTTATTCGCATACTTCCTCTGTCTCCGCCGCCCGCGTAACCTGATTTTTGCGGTCCTCCTCGCGGCGCTGGCCGCCGCCGCAAACCAGCCTCAGGTGATTTCATTCCCGCCGATTCCGAACCAATTGCTCGGCGCGCCTCCGTTTTCGATTACCGCTCATGCCGTTTCGAATCTTCCGGTGAGCTTTTCTTCGGATACATCCTCGGTCTGCAAAATTTCCGGCGCGTGGGTTCTTCCCCTCGCAGCCGGCACGTGCTCCATCACGGCGAAGCAGGCCGGCAATAGCGGTTACGCCGCCGCCACTCCCGTCACTCAGACCTTTACCATCCTGGCGGCTCGTCCAGCCGGAACCATGAAATCCGGTAGTCAGATCTCGACCCCGAGTACTCCCAATGGAGTGGCAATAGCCGATTTCAATCGCGACGGCTACCCCGATTCCGCCATCACCGGATCGGGCTCCATCCTGGCCATCGCCTTTGGGGGAGCATCCGGTATCGCCTCTCCGTCGACCGTCATCGTGACCGGCGCCACGCTCTATGCCGTCGCCGCCGCCGATCTCAATAACGATGGAAACCCGGACCTCGTCGTCGCCGCGAAAAACTCGGACGGCGTCACAATCGTCATTCCCCTGATCGGGCAGGGAACAGGTGCCTTCACGCCTCAGGCCGCCGTACCGCTGAGCAGTTTCTCGACACCCACTGCCCTCGCCGTCGGCGATTTCGATGGCGATGGCAACCAGGATGTCGCGGTCGGTGATCAGTTTGGAAGAATGACGTCGCTCGGAGGCGATGGCTCCGGCAACCTGACGTCTCGCTCTTCCCTGGGAAGCGCCGCCGGGATCGCAGCCATCGTCAGCCTGGATGTGAACCAGGACGGCTTCATGGATCTCATCCTCACCATCCCCGTCCGCAACCAGATCCGCATCTTCACTTCCAACTCGTCCGGCGTGTTCGCGAACGCCGGCGGATTTTCCACCGGCTCAGGAACTGCCCCGGGCGCACTCGCGGTGGGGGATTTCGATAATGACGGCAACCCCGATTTCGCTGTCACATTCGGCGGCTCGAACCAGGTTGCTGTCTATCTGGGTTCCACCTCCGGAAGTTTCCACTTATCCGGTACGCCCATCGCGGTTGGCGCCGGCTCCATGAGCGTCGCCGTTGGCGATTTCAACGGCGATGGAAAACAGGATCTCGCTGTTGGCGGTTCGACTGGCGTGTACTTCCTTCTCGGCGATGGCGCCGGAGCATTCACCCCCGCCGGTGCGCAGCCGAACTATCCGGTTTTTTCGAGCGGCAATATATATCTCGCCTCCGGCGATTTCAACAACGACCGCCGGGAAGATGTGCTGGCCGTCAATGACGCCTCGTCCGCGTTCTCCGTTTTATTGGGTGCTCTCGCCCACACATCCACCACACTCACCTCAACCGTCAATTCCCCGGTGCTGCAGGGGGTACCGGTTCCTCTCACCGCGACGGTAACGCCGCCCGATCAGTACTTCGGCGTGTTCACTGGCGGCTCCGTCCGGTTCAATGACAATGGCAATCTGCTGACTACGGTTTCAGGCGACTCTCCCTACCTCTACACCGTCCCATCTCTCAGCGCCGGCGATCACACGCTGACGGTGAACTATTCCGCTCCCTCCGGATTCGACGGCTCCGTCAGTAACCAGTTGTCGATTACCGCTTTCGTCAAACAGTCGCAGACCATCACCTTCGCTCCGCTCAGCGATCGGGCCATGAGTCCTCTTCCCATCCAGCTCAGTGCCGCGTCGGATTCAAACCTGCCGGTTTCCTTTAGCTCCACTACCCCGTCCATCTGTACCGTCGATGGCAGTCTGCTTACGCTGAAGAGCATCGGGCAATGCTCCATCACTGCCAGCCAGACCGGAGCCGGTACTACTTACGACGCTGCCACCCCGGTAGTGCGGCAGTTCAACATTTCCGCCGGATCGCAGAGCATCCACTTCGGCTCCGTGCTCCATCCAACCGCCGGTCTCCCGCCGTTTGAACTTCCCGTGCAGGCGGATTCGCTCCTGCCCGTCTCGGTTACGTCACAGACAACTTCTGTCTGCCGCGTTGCCGCTACTCTGGTGACTCTGCTCGCTGCGGGAACCTGCACCATCCACGCCTCGCAGCCCGGCAATGCCAACTACACTCCGGCCCCCACAATGGATAAGAGTTTCGAAGTGACGCGGGCCACCGCTTCCGGCGTTCTCATGCCGGGCGCGAGCATCCCGGTGGACGGAGTCAGTCCGTTCGGGCTTGCAACGGGTGATTTCAACAACGATGGCATTTCCGATCTCGCCGTCCTCAACACGGCGGCGAATTCCGTCTCCGTCCTGCTGGGCAATGGCTCCGGCGCCTTCCATCCGCTCCTGACCACGTTTCCCACACCCGAAGGTCCCGTGTCCGTCGTTGCCGGAGATTTCAACGCCGATGGTTATTCCGACCTTGCGGTGTCAACCGAGAGCGATGGATCCATCACCGTATTGCTGGGCGGCCCCGGCGGCGCTCTTACCCCGGCTTTGGGCAGCCCCTTCGCGCCGGGATCGAATGCTCTGGCCATGGCCGTTGGAGATTTCAATGGCGACGGCATGGAGGATCTGGCGACCGCCGATAGCCCCGGCGGCGACGCCCTCACCGGCGGCAGCGTATCAATCTGGGCCGGAAATGGACAGGGCGGGTTTACACAGTCCTCCAACACAATTCTCGATGGAGCTCTCGTCGGGCTCGCGGTCGGCGACTTCGATGACAACGGCAAGCAGGACGTCGCCGCCACCGACTTCTATAACAACCGTGTGTTCATTCTGCGGGGCGATGGCAATGGCGGATTCCTCGATTCCCCCGCTGCGCTCCCCGTGGGTACGTTCCCGGTCGGCGTCTCCGTCGGAGATTTCGACAACAATGGCAATCCCGATCTCGCCGTCGTGAATCTGGGGGATAACAACGTCACTCTGCTGATCGGCGACGGTACGGGAGGATTTCAGGCGGCTCCGTCGTCCCCCGTAACCGGGTCCGAGCCTGGCGCCGTGGTCGTTGGCGATTTCAACGGAGATGGCGCCGCCGATATTGGCGCAGGTTTTGGAAATGGGTTTACCCTCCTGAAAAACACGGGCTCGCTGAACTTCGTTGAGGCATCCGGAAGCCCGTTTACGCTGGGATTCCCGTTCCGGATGGTCACCGGCGATTTCAACAACGATGGCCGCCTGGACGTCGCTGCGATGGACCAGACCTCGAATCAGATCGACATTCTGCTGGGCGCCACCGCTCCCACTACTTCCTCTCTGAGCATCACCTCGCCGGTCCCTGCGCCCGTCGGTTCAACCGTTTCGCTGAGCCTGACGGTGGCGAACACCGGAACGTCGATCAATCCGCTCTCCGGAACCGCAACCATCGTAGTGGGCGGCGCGACGCTCTTTACCGCGCCCGAATCCACCAGCCCATTCACCTTCCAGACCGGCGGATTCTTCGCGGGAGAACACACTCTCACCGCTCACTTCGCGGGCGCGAATGGCAGCGGCGATTCCGATAGCAATCCGGTCACGTTCGACATGCAGGAGTCGCAGACGATTTCATTCGGCCCGCTGAGTGATGTCGCACTCGCAAAGTCGCCAGTCCAGATCGGGGCCACCGCCACTTCCGGTCTCCAGGTCACATTCAGTTCGGGGAGTTCCTCGGTCTGCACTGTCAGCGGTACAACGGTGACTCTCGTCGCCGCCGGCAAGTGTACCCTCTACGCGGATCAGGCTGGCAATGCCAGTTGGGCGTCCGCTCCCCGCGTGACAGTGGAATTCACCGTCAAGGCGACTGCGCAACAAACGATCACGTTTCCGCCCATCCCCGACCAGCGCTATGGCGCGCCGCCGTTCGTCATCGCCGCCAAATCGGATTCGGGATTGCCGGTTTCCATCGCCGCGAACACGACCGGCGTGTGCTCCACCGCCGGAACGCTCGTCACCATCCTCGGTCCCGGCGCCTGTCAAATCGAAGCCACCCAGTCAGGCAACGCGAGCTACGACGCCGCATCCACCGTAACCCGCGAGTTCCTTATTCAGAACGCCGCGCCCGCCGGTCTACTGACCCCTGCTCCCGGAAGTCCCATCGCGATCGGCGACGGCGCCGAGGGAGTCGCCGCCGCCGATCTCAACCATGACGGCTTCGTCGATTTCATCGTGGCGGATAATTCGGGCGATCGCGTGAGCGTGCTCCTCGCCGATGGTACTGGCGCCTACGCCACGACTCACTTCGCCACCGGGCATCTGCCGGCCGGCGTCACCGTCGCCGATTTCGATCGCGACGGTAACCCCGATTTCGCTGCGGTGAACAGCTCCGGCAGCGTCACCGTCTATCGAGGCGACGGGCACGGCGCATTCACGCAGATCGCGGGCAGCCCCTTCGCAACCAGCCTCGCCTCGCCCAATCGCGCGGTGGCCGGCGATTTCAATGGCGATGGCATTCCCGATCTGGCGGTCAGCGCGGACTCCGGCAGCTCGTTCTCCATCATGAGCGGCGTGGGCGATGGAACCTTCCACGCGGGAACCTCGCATTCCATGTCCGCTACGCCGCTCGCGATTGCCGTCGGCGATTTCAATCGCGACGCCAGCCAGGATCTTGCGATTGCCCTGAGCGACAACACGGTAGTTGTGCTGAACGGCAATAGCGCCGGTGAATTCGCGGCGGATACGCATGGACCGTTCGCTGTGGGCGGCTCACCGAGCGCCATCCTGGCGGGTGATTTCAATAATGACGGAAAAACGGATCTGGCGACGGCCAACAGCGCCGACGGCACGGTTTCCATCCTCATCGGCGACGGGGCAGGGAACTTCACCGCGCTGAGCGATCCGGTTGCCGCCGGCGCATCGCCCGCCAGCCTCGCCGCGGGTGATTACAACGGCGATGGCTTCGTCGATCTGGCCGTGGCGCATCAGTCCAGCGCTGGCGTACTTCTGAACAACGGCGACGGCAGCTTCCGGACAGGCCCGAACTTCGATGTGGCTTCTGGCGTTCCCGGCGCCGTGGTTTCGGCGGATTTCAATAACGATGGCGCGATCGATCTGGCGGTCACTAACCAGAGTGGCGGCACGCTGACTCTATTCCGCGGGGCCACGAATCCGACCGGCGCGACTCTCTCCACAACCTCGCCGTTGACCGTTACAACCGGCGCTCAGATCTCCTTCAATATCGCGGTCGCCCACACCGGCGCCGCTGAATACGAATTGCCGCATGGCTCGGTAACCCTCTCGGATAACGGACACGAGATCGGAGGTGCGACCCAGACCGTGACGCCATATACGTTCACGACATCCGCCCTTACCGCCGGCAGTCACATCTTCACGGCCGCCTATAGCGGCGACCAGCGCTCGGGGAGTTCCGCGAGCAATTCCGTCACGATCCTCGCTCTGACGCCGCAGACCATCACCTTCGGTCCCTTGAGTAACTCGGTTCTGGGATCGGGACAGATTACCCTGTCAGCGACTGCGTCCTCGGGTCTTGCCGTTAGCTATTCCACGGGTTCGACCGCGTGCAGCGTGACTGCCGGCGTTGTCACTCTGCTGTCCGCCGGTTCCTGCGCCATCAAAGCGAGCCAGACCGGAGATTTGGGTCTCTGGGCGCCAGCCCCCGATGTGACCCAGACCTTCAGCGTCATGCAGACGCAGACCGTTACCTTCGGCCCGCTGAGCGACAAAATCAAGGGCTCGGGCAGTGTAACGCTGACGGCGACCGCGTCCTCCGGTTTGCCGGTTACTTTCTCTACTACATCGACCGCATGCAGCGTCGCGGACAACATTGTCACGCTGAGCGGCGCGGGCGTCTGCTCGATCAAGGCGAGCCAGCCGGGCAACGAGGTCTATGCGCCCGCTCCCGACGTGATTCAGGCCTTCACGATTACGCTGCCGCAGACCATCACCTTTGGTCCGCTGAGCGACAAGATCAAGGGCTCGGGCAATGTGAGCCTGACGGCGACCGCATCCTCCGGGCTGCCGGTCACGTTCTCCACGACGTCGACCGCATGCAGCGTCGCGGACAACATCGTCACGCTGAGCGGCGCGGGCGCCTGCTCGATCAAGGCGAGCCAGCCCGGCAACGAGGTCTACGCTCCCGCTCCCGACGTGATTCAGGCCTTCACGATTACGCTGCCGCAGACCATCACCTTCGGTCCGTTGAGCGACAAGATCAAAGGCTCGGGCACCGTGACCCTGACGGCGACAGCGTCCTCCGGACTTCCCGTCACTTTCTCCACGGCCTCGACCGCATGCAGCGTCGCAGAAGGCGTCGTCACGCTGAATGTCGCGGGCGCCTGCTCGATCAAAGCGAGTCAGCCGGGCAACGAGGTCTATGCTCCCGCTCCCGATGTGATTCAGTCCTTCACGATTACGCTGCCGCAGACCATCTCGTTTGACGCGATTCCGGATCAGATTTTCGGAACCTCGCCCTTCACCACAGCGGCGCGGGCCAGTTCCGGTCTCGGCATCACTCTTTCGTCGCTCACCTCCACCGTCTGCAAAACCGCCCACGATCTGATCACGCTGTTGAGCAGCGGAACCTGTCAGATTCAGGCCACTCAGCCAGGCAGTTCGGGCTACGCCGCGGCATCGCCCGTGACGCAAACCTTCACCGTGCGCAGCGCGGCGCCAGGCGGCGCCTTCCTCTCCGCCGCTCCCATTGCCGCCGGCGCTTCCGCCCACACCGCCGCCGTCGCCGATTTCAACGGCGACCAGATTCCGGACCTCGCCGTGGCCGACGCCTCCACGACCGGCAACGTGGAAGTTCTCTTCGGCAGCGCCTTCACTTCGGCGCGCGACTTCACGGTCGGCGCCAGCCCCGTCTCGATTGCGGTCGGCGATTTCGACGCCGATGGCGCCCTCGATCTGGTAACGGCGAACCCGGCTGACAATTCCGTCAGCGTTCTGCGTGAAGGCGTCACCACCCCGCTGAACGGATTCAACAGCCCTCAGGCTGTGGTCATCGGCGATTTCAACGGAGACGGCTGGCAGGACCTGGCAGTCGCGAACGGCGGCGCGAATAATGTCAGCCTGCTCTCCTTCAACGGGCAGGAATTCAGCCCCGTCGATACGTTCCCGGCCGGCGCGCAGCCGGGCGCTATCGCCATGGGCGATTTCAACGGCGATGGCAAACAGGATCTCGCGATCGCGAACCAGGGCAGCAATAACGTAACGGTATTGCTCGGCGATGACGCCAACCATTTCACTCCGGCTCCCGGCAGCCCGTACGCGGTGGGCGCTGCGCCGGTTCACCTCGTCGTCGGCGATTTCAATCTGGATGGCGTTTCCGACCTCGCGGTGGCCAACAGCGGCGGGGCAGGCAGTATCTCCATTCTCAAGGGCAATGGCGATGGTTCTTTCACCGCGTTCCCCGGCGGCGCTCTTGGCGCAGGCAGGTTCGAATCGGTCGCCGTGAGCGACTTCAACGGCGACGGCAAGCCCGATATCGCGGCCGCGACTTACGCCCAGTCCGGAACCGTCAGCATCTTTCTCGGCGACGGCAGCGGCGGATTCTCCGCGCTTCCCTCCACGTTCGCCGCCGGCCAGTTCCCAACGGGACTCATCGCCGCCGATCTCAACGCCGACGGGATCGCCGACCTCATCGCAACCAACAGCGGCGACGGTACAGTGTCCGTACTGCTCGGCGTATCGCCACAAACCATCACATTCGCGCCCATCGGCGCGGTTCAGGTGGGCGCTCATATCGATCTCAGCGCGACTGCCTCGTCGGGGCTGACAGTGACGTTCGCAAGCAACACGCCCACTGTCTGTACGGTCGCCGATAAAACCGCCATCGCCGTATCGGCGGGAACCTGTACCATCGTCGCGTCGCAGGCAGGCAACAATACGTACCCTTCGGTCAGCGCTTCGCGGAGCTTCGATGTCACCGTGCCTCCGCCCGCCCCGCAGACCATCTCGTTCGGCTCGTTGTCGACTGTCGCTTTCGGAACGAAGCCATTCTCTGTGGGCGCCACGGCCAGTTCCGGGTTGACGGTTACATTCTCTTCCGCGACGCCAGCGGTCTGTTCCGTTACGGACAGCCTGGTATCCGTTCTGGCTGCGGGCACGTGCTCCATCGCCGCGAACCAGGACGGCAACTCCGCTTTCCTGGCCGCGGACCCCGTCACGCAAAGTTTCACGGTGCTGACTCCCGTGTCGATTACTACTTCCAGCGCGCCGAATGGAATCGTGGGGACTCCATATTCCGCGGCACTCGCGGCAAAGGGCGGCAATGGTGGACCGTACTCCTGGAGCACCGCTTCCGGATCTCCTCCGCAGGGCATCAGCCTTGGGTCGAACGGCCTGCTGACCGGTAATCCCAGCGCGGCGGGAAAATTCACCTTCACCGCGCAGGCGTCGGACGGGTTCTCGCCGCTCGCCAGCGCTTCGCTGTCGATCACGGTCTTCGATAAGCTTTCCATCACCACTACCTCTCTTCCCAACGGCACTGCCGGCGCGTTGTACGCGCCGCAGTCGCTGAGCGCGAAGGGCGGCTCGGGTTCGTTCACGTGGAGCGCTTCGGGCTTGCCCGGCGGTCTTACTCTTTCCGCGTCCGGCTCGCTCAGCGGCACGCCCACAGCCGCCGGCGACGCTCTGGTTTCGTTCACCGCGACAGATACCAACACCGGTCAAACGCTGACTGCGCAAATCGCGCTCAGCGTCATACCGGCGAGCACGATTCTCAAAGCCAACCCGTCGACTCTCACGGCCGGCGCGGGCGTTGGAGCCGTTATAACCGGTTCGTTCACCGCCACGGGCGGCACGCCACCTTATCAGTTCTCGGCGTCTGGCCTGCCCGCGGGAATCAGTCTCGATGAAAGCGGAAAGCTCAGCGGCTCGAGTTCCGCGGCCGGAACTTACAACGTGACAGTGACCCTGACGGATTCGGCCAAACCGGCTGCGACCGCCACGGCGCAACTCACCGTCAACATCCTCGGCATCGCCGCCACCACGTTGAACAACGGCGCGGCGACGGTTTTCTACAGCGCCGCATTCCAGGCGATTGGCGGCGCGCCGCCCATTACCTTCTCCGCTACCGGCCTGCCCACCGGCCTGTCGCTCAGTGGCGATGGAACGCTGACCGGCACGGTTGCGAATGCCGGCGCCTTCGACTTCACCGTGCAGGCAGCCGACAGCTCCGGCATCACAACAAGCCGCGCGTTCACCCTCGCCATGGGCAAAGCGCCGGTCTCCGCGAAGGCTCTCTCGCTGCCCGATGGCACGGTAAAAGCGCCCTACTCGGGCTCGCTCCAGGCATCTGGCGGAAGTCCGGCTTATTCGTGGTCGCTGATCAGCGGCGCGTTGCCGGCAGGTCTTTCCCTGTCTTCCTCCGGCGTGGTCTCCGGTATTCCCACAGCTCCCGGCACTTCGAGCATTGGCGTCCAGGTCACCGATTCGACCGGCGGCGTTGCGTCCGGCGGCGTCTCGATCACGATCGCGCCCGCGCCCATCGCGGTCTCCACCGGAGCCTTTCCTTCGGGCGTCGTCAGCTTCTACTATGGACCGCAGATTATCGATATCTCCGGCGGCGTCGCGCCCTACACGGTCGAGCTCTCCGGCAGCCTGCCGACGGGGCTGAGCCTCAGCGGCAACGCCATCAGCGGAACGCCAACCGCCGCGGGCTCCTTCCCGTTCACTCTGAAAGTGACCGACGCCGCCGGAAAAAAGGCCGAGGCGACTGCTTCCATCGTCATTCGCCCACCGGCCTCCGATCTGGTGCTGTTCTCCGCCAGCGCGCCGTTCTCGCTGGCGCAGGGCGCGACCGTTCTGCCCGCCGCGCAATCGGCCGGCGTGCAATCCTCCGTTGTCGCGGATTCGATCAGCTACAGCGCTGCGGCGGATTCCGGCGCACACTGGCTGACTGTGAGTGGCGGCGGCACGACGCCAGGAGCAGTCGGTCTTGCGCTCAATAACGCGGCGCTTGCGCTTCCCCTGGGTTCCTATTCCGCGGTAGTTACTGTCACATGCACCTCGTCCACCTGCCAGGGGAAGAGCCAGTCCATCGCGGTTTCGCTCACAGTCAGCGCACCGCCCGCGCAACTCGGCGTGGAGACGATGCCGGAATTTGCGGAGCTGCCCGAGG
>CAZWTH010000391.1:0-31781 GCA_964636715.1 uncultured Solibacteraceae bacterium
GAGGCGTTTCCGGACGGGAGCCCGCGGCTGGAAAAAATCCGCATCTGGGAGACGCCGCGCAACATCTGTGAAATCAGCGGGGAAGAGGCCAGGGTCAGGGAATGAACAACAGAAAACGCGCAGTGGTGAAGGAGTTGCCGGCGAAACCGATCGCTCCGCTGATTTCGGGAATTCTGGAGGCGATCGGCGAAAATCCGCAGCGCGAAGGGCTACTGCGGACGCCGGAGCGCGTCGAGAAAGCGCTCCATTTTCTGACTTCGGGATACACGCAGGACATCGGCAAAGTCGTCAACGGCGCCATCTTCGAGGTGAAGTACGACGAGATGGTGATCGTGAAGGACATTGAGTTTTTCAGCATGTGCGAGCATCACATGCTGCCGTTTTATGGCAAGGTCCACATCGCGTATCTGGCGAGGAACAAGGTGGTGGGGCTGAGCAAACTGCCGCGTCTGGTGGATGTCTTCGCGCGGCGTTTGCAGATCCAGGAACGGATGACCCAGCAGATTGCGGAGTGCATTCAGGAGATGCTCGATCCGCTGGGAGTCGGCGTGATTGCGGAGGCGCAGCACTTCTGCATGATGATGCGCGGGGTGGAGAAACAGCATTCGGGGACGGTGACGAGCGCGATGCTGGGGGCGTTCCGGGAGAGCAAGGAAACGCGGGACGAATTTCTGTCGCTGGTGAGGAAGTAAGGGGCTCCAATCCTGTTAACCTGAATCAGGAGATCGCATGACAATTGAACTGCCCCGTGAGATGGAGACGCAACTGAGAGATACGGCTGCGGCGCAGGGCGTCTCCGTCAGTCAGTATCTTGAGGATCTTGTAGCTGAAACGAACTTGAGGCGTCAGCAGCTTGCGGAATTTCGAGCGGCGATTACGGAGCGGCTGGCTTCGCTGGAAGCCGGTGATCGGACCGATGGCGAAGCGGCCATGGCTCGTCTGATTGCGGAACTTGCGCCGCGGTGAGCCGGTACGTATTCGGCGGATACGTCGAACGCGACCTGCTCACGATTCGCGATCACATCGCACGGGATAGTCCTGATTCGGCCAGGCGTATGATGGTACGCTTTGTGGCCGCCTTCCGTTTATTGTCCCGGCGTCCATCGCTCGGTCACACGAGGAAAGATTTGTTACCGCCGGAGATCCGATTTTGGCCGGTGGACGCATATCTGATCCTCTACCTCGCCGAGCGAACGCCGATCGAAATCATAGCCGTAATCCACGGATCTCGCGACGTGCCAGCGATCGTGAACCGCCGCTCATGATGCCTTGCAGAGCGTCGCGCCCCAGTCGGCCGGGTTTACGTCTCGCGCGTGGCGCGAGAACAGCCAGTGGTGACCTTCGAGGTCTTCGACGCCGTACTGAAATTCGCCATACATCGTTTCATTGGGCTCTTCGACGATCTTTGCCCCACCGGCTTTTGAGCGCGCGCAGTGGTCTTCCACGTTTTCGATGAAAACCGTTAAGCTCTGCGTCCACGAACCGGACTGCCGCGGGCTGGCCGTACCGGGACGGGAGTCGGTACGCACCATGATCCAGGCGTCGCCGAGATGGAGTTGCGCGCCCTGGGGCTCATCCGGCGGCCCGTAGCGGTAGTGCTCCTCAAAGCCGAACACGTCGCATAGCCAAACGATGGCCGCGGGCAGGTTTTGATACACAAGATGCGGCAGGATGACGTTTGTGGGGACGGAGCGATTGTTCAGCATAAATGCAACCGGGGGCGAGGTGAAGCCAGTCTATCGCAGAAGATAGATAAAGATCATGCGCTACTTTGCTGTCGCTATTTCGTCTTGCCTGGTTCTCGCGGGGGCGGCGCACGCTGGGGTAATCCCGATTTCCCATCTCGACCCAGCCTCGGTTGCGGTTTTCCAGAATTACACGGCGAAATTCGAACAACAGGTTTCGGAGGCGTTCGCGGCGACCGGAAAAATCTGGATTGACGACAATCATTCGGGCGACCGGCGGGATTTCGACGCGGGCAAGCCTGTGGTGGACGCCCGGGAAAATCGCGATTACAAGAGCGCCTCGATTCACTACTACTCCGGCGCCATTCGCATACCGGGCGCGACGATCGAACAAATCCGGCGCGTGATTAAAGATTTCGGGAATTATCCGAACTATTTCAGACCGGGCGTTGCGCGCGGCAGCGGCACCGCGCAGCCGGACAGTACGCCGGAGGATGAGCACTACCAGACGCGTCTATTCCTGACGGAGTCCACCATGGGTATCGACGTGGCATATGACGCGCGCTACGACTGCCACTATCGGCGCATTGCTCCGGGCCGCTGGACTTCGCGCGCGACGACGATGAGTATCCGCGAGCTGAAGGACCCGAAGAATCTGGATGGCGCGCTCTATCCCGAGGGCGATGACCACGGCTTTCTCTGGCGCACCAATACATATTGGTACGCGAGAGAGCGGGACGGCGGTCTCGATCTGGAACTGGACAGCATCTCCCTCTCGCGCACTTCGCCGCTGGGCCTCGGGTGGGTGGGCAACCGCCGCGCGCACGATGCGGTAGAGAAGATGCTTCGCGACATGAAAGCGGCAATTCAAGGCGCCCGGTAAGAGATACCGACGCCGCAATGCAGGGATTTCCGGGTAAATACGGCGGCGCGATTCATTGGTGTACGATCCTTCGCAAACCCAATAAACACCGGTGTTGCGGCGAGAGCTTGCTCACAGTGGCGCGGTATCTGCTCCCTCAAAGGCAGTAGCAAACAACGCCGCTCCAAGGAGCCAATAATATGAAAAATAAACTTGCTTTCTTACTCGTTCCGGCCCTCGGTGTCTGTCTTAGTTCTTTCACGTGGGGCCAAACTCCGAGCACGTCGCCGGGTACGCCGGGCGCGGGCAGCTCCACCAGCCCGAGCGCCACTTATCCGGGGGCCACAACGCCGGGCGCCACAACACCGGGCAGCGCCACGACTCCCAGTTCTCCTGGGGTGACCGCTCCCGACAGCACATCGAGCTCTCCGACATCCCCGGGCGCGAGCACTAACAGCAACAGAAACAGCGTAAATTCGACGAATTCCGATAACGATAAGAGCACGTCTCCGTCGAGTTCGACTTCGCCGAGTTCCGCTTCGCCCAGTTCGTCGTCGCCGAGTTCCGCTTCGCCGAGTTCGAGCACGCCGGGCAGCGCAACTTATCCCGGATCTTCGACCGGTTCTTCGTCCACAAGCCCCGATCACGGACCCGCAGCTAAATAACGGTTCCCAATAAAAGCGAAAGGGCGGCGTGGCGACACGCCGCCCTTTTTGTTTTTTTGTACCGCGTGCGTGGGTGGTATTTCGATTCCATTTCTCCATTCAGGCGCGGTCGCTTGCGTACAGTGGCGCGGTATCTGCTCCTTTAACCGGCGTACGAACAACGCCGCTCTGAAGGAGCCAATACTATGAAAAACAAACTTGCTTTCTTACTCGTTCCGGCCCTCTCGATCAGCCTTAGCCCGTTCGCGATGGCCCAGACTTCTCCGTCGACGCCTGGAAGCGCAAGCAGCCCCGGTGTGAGTTCGCCGAGCGATACGACGCACTCCAGCTCGAGCAGCAGCGACCGCAGCGCGAGCTCGACCAGCACCGACAAGAAGGCCAAGAAGGATAAGAAAGATAAGAACGACAGCAGCAACAGCGTGAACTCGACCTCGGGCTCCACGTCGGGCAGCAGCTCGACCACCCCGGGTTCCTCTTCCTCGGGCGCATCAACGACCCCCGGTAAATAATTCACTCTGAAAACTGATCACGATGAGCGGCGTGGAAACACGCCGCTCTTTTTTTGCTGCCGCCGCGCACACTGGCGGGCGATCTGCTTTCTCTATAGCGGAGCCAATAATATGAAAAACAAACTTGCTTTATTACTCGTTCCGGCGCTGTCGATCGCGCTGAGTCCTTTTGCCATGGGCCAGTCGCCGGAATCTTCAGCGGGCAGCAGCAGTTCGAGGGGCGCGAGCACAGGTTCCGTGACGGCTCAGCCGGGCAGTGCGCCGGCCAGCGGCACGAACTCGAGCACGAAGCGCAGCGGCAGCGATGCCACCTCGACGAACTCCAGCATGGGCAACGGCAGCACTGCGTCCCGGCCGGGTCCAAAAGGAACTTCGGGCGCCTCACCGGACCCCAGTAGCCGCGATTCCGGATATTCCGCGGCGCGACCGGGCAGCGGTTCGAATAACTCGCCGTCTTCAAGCACGGCGGGGACGCCGGGAAAATAGCCGGCCAGCCGATTCACAATCGGCGGCAGCCTGACAGGCTGCCCTACAAAGGAGCGTGGTTATGAAAAACAGAGTTACGTTTTTACTTGTTCCGGCCCTCGCGATTTGTATAACACCGTTCGCGTGGGCTCAAAGCGCTCCTCCGGCCCCGGCGAGCACGCCGCAAACTCCGGGGAGCACGGGCGCAAGTTCCACAACCGAGCGCGCGAACTCAGCCACAGGGAGCGCCGGTAAGAATGACAAACGAACCGCCGACTCGCGAAGAAAAACCACCCGCGGCAACCGCCGTTCGAAATCGACTGGATCTTCTTAGGCGGTCAGCGTCTTCACCCGGTCCGGTTCGCCGCCGAGCCAGGCGGGATTCTCAATGGTGGAATCGAAATGGGTTGTGGTCTTGAAAAGCTCGTACTCTCCTCCGCGCGCGGCTGCGGCGGTTCGGGCTAAAAGGGCCTTCACCTCCGTGGGCGATAGAGGACGGAATGTGTGCGCGGCTTCAAAGGCCTGTTCGAGAATTTCCGGGCTATCGATCCCTGTGATCACGACGGATGTTGGCAGGTTAAGGGCGTAGTGGAGGCACTCGACAGGAGTCACCACTTTGCTCTTCAGAAGAACTCCGCTACCCATGCTCTTCATCCCGAGCACTCCGATTCCTTCCCGAACCAGCACAGGCAGGACGTGCGATTCGAAGCTTCGGAAATGCGCATCCATGACGTTCAATGGCATCTGTACGGTATCGAACTGAAAACCGTTCTCCCGCGCCTTTTCGAGCATATACAGGTGGATATGCGGGTCCTTGTGGCCGGTAAATCCGATATAGCGGATTTTTCCTGCGTCCCGCGCCGCAATAAATGCTTCCATGGCTCCGCCCGGCGCGAAAATTTTGTCGGGATCGTCGAAGCGGATAACCTCGTGGTGCTGGAGCAGGTCGATGTGATCCGTACCAAGCCGCTTCAGTGATTGGTCGAGTTGGCGCGTGGCCTCCTTCGCGGTGCGGCCGTCCACTTTCGTCATCACGAACGCCTTGCGGCGGTAGCCATCTTTCAGCGCCTTTCCGAGACGCGTTTCGCTCGCGCCGCCGTTATAATCCCACGAATTATCCATGAAATTCAGACCGCCATCGAGCGCGGCGCGAATGATACGAACGGCTTCCGGGGAACGCAAATCCGGCTTGCCGATGTGCGAGCCGCCGAGCCCGAGGATGGAAACCCGTTCGCCGGTTTTTCCGAGTTCGCGCATCGGCATTTTGCCCAGTGTTCGCGCGCCGCCCTTTGACTTCACTTTGGAGGCCATAAATGCCGCCCGTTGCACGCCGCGGACCACGAGCCGCTACGAAAAAGAGAAACAGGCTTCGGGGAACTTTTCCAAAATTGGTAGACAGTTTGCATGACGTAAGGCAAGCCGGATGCGAGTTCCCCCTCATCCGGCAACCCTGAGCACCCGGCGCGAGGCGATCCCATGAAATGCAGTTGGCGGCTGGCGTACGCGTGCGCTCTGAGTGTGTCCTGTGTCTTCGCGCAAGTGAGCAGTTCTCCCTGGCGGTCTGTTTCGGCGCAAAACGCGAAGATCATGATTACGGGAGCGGTGAAGCTGGATGACGGATCTCCGTTGCCGGGAAGAGCAGCAATCGAGCTGGTCTGCGGAGCCTCCGGACGTATCGTGGCTCATACCAGCGTGCTGGACGATTTTGTCTTTCTGATGGCAGCGCCTTCCGAAAATCATTCGCCGAGCGTCACGACCGCGTGGAATCTGCTGGGGAACTCCGATAGCGACGCCGCATCGGGACCGCGCGGCGACCCCGGCGGAAATACCGATTGCAACCTGCGAGCGCAGCTTTCCGGCTTCCGGTCAAGCAGCGTTAGTTTAAATGGTCCGGCGATTTATGACGGAACCAGCATCGGCGTCATCTGGCTGCACAGGATGGCCACTGTTCACGAGAATCTGGTTAGTTTCACCACGCTGAGCGCGCCGAAGAACGCGAGGAAGAATTTCGAGAAGGGGCGGCAACTGGCGCGCGCGGGCCAGGTAGCCGATGCGGTTTCCTCGTTTCAGAAAGCGGTCAAAATTGACCCGCGGTTCGCGGAGGCGTGGGTGGGTCTCGGCTTCGCGCAATACCGAATGAATGCGGAGGCGGCGGCGGAGAAATCCGTCATGGAGGCGCGCGAGATCGACCCGAAGCTGCCGGGGATTTATCAGATTCTCGGGTATATCGCGTCGAACCGGAAGGACTGGAAGAGCGCGGCGCAGTATCTGGAGGAAGCCGAACGGCTGAATCCGTTTTCGTCCGCGCTTCCCTGGTACATCAGCGCGGTGGCGTATTACGAGATGCATCGCTTTAACGAAGCGGAGAGGAGCATCCGGCAGGAAATGCAGATCGATGCGGAGCGCCGCTACCCACGGGCGCAGTTCCTGCTGGGGTTGATTCTGATTGCGCGAAACGAGAACGTCACCGGCGGACAGGCGTTGCGGGAGTATCTGGCCGGCGCACCGGAGCCGGGCGATGTGAAGACCGCGAATGCCATGCTGAGCCGGTTGGCTCTGATTGCCGCGAAGTAGTTATCGGAGCGGCGCGGCATTTTGGTGTTAGGCTCTGGGTATGGTGCTGTTCAAGGGACCGGACGTTCTCGTCGTGGTGGGAATAGCCATCCTGCTGCTGAACCGGAAGCGCCCTAACCGGCCGGGGGGACCGCGCGATCCGATGCATCCTTCACCTGCGGGCGACGATTCCCTGCTCCGCCCCAACTCGCGCAGGAAACCGGCTGGGAATTGAGCTTCCGATATGGGACCGTTCCAGGAAATTCTTCTGCCTGTGATGATCGCTTCCGCGACGATGCTTTTCTTCCATCGCCGGAAAGTCCGGGAAGCTTTGGAAGATTTCAACCGGCGAGGCGGTCCGCCTACTCCGATGCATCCCTCGCCTGCGGGCGACGATTCCCTGCTCCGCCCCAACTCGCGAAACCGCGCAAAAGTCTGCCGCTGATTGTGAAACGGCCTGCACGCTTGCCAATACCAGGCGAGCGCGATTCACAATCGCGCGCAGGAACTCATCCTGCCTCACAAAGCATCCACATTGGCTGTTCCGGGTTGTGACATAATTGGGTCACAATTCCCCGGGAGGCTTTCCCATGAAAATCACGCTTCATCTCATCCTCGCGGCGGCGATCGGGTTAAGTTGCGCGTGGGCGCAGCGAGGCGGTGGGGCAAGCGGCGGCGCATCGGGAGGCGCCGGCGGCGGCGCTACGGCTCCTTCGAATCCAACGGGTGGATCCAGCGGGGCGGGCTCCGGAAATCCCGGCGGCGGCAGAGGTTCGAATCCGGCGCCCACGATGAATCCCTCGCAGCAAAACCAGACGCAGCCAACGCAGGCTCCCCGCCCGATCTTCATTTCCGGTACGGTTTCGACCGATGACGGATCCCCGCTTCCGGGCAGTCTGAAAATCCAGGCCATATGCGGCGCGGATCAGAGGATCATGGCCCATACCGGTCCGCAGGGCGATTTTTCATTCCTGTGGGGTCAGAGCGCCGGCATCTTTGAGGACGCATCGCAGAGCGGATCGAATTCCGCTTTCGGCGGTAGTTCGAACGGTATGCCAGGCGGGGGAAGCGGCCTGGGGACTGGCCTGGCGAGTCCGCTCTCCAACTGCGAACTGCGCGTTGACCTGCCCGGCTATCTTTCCAGCCACGCTCCGCTTCTGAGTTACGGTCAGCTCGACCGTATCGAGGTAGGGACACTCATCATCCACCGGGTCACCGGCGAGGAAGGCACAACAGTCAGCGTGCTTTCCATGAAAGCGCCGAAGAATGCAAAGAAAGATTTTCAGAAGGGGACCGATCAGTTTCGCCAACGCAAGTTCAAGGACGCCGAAGCCAATTTCCGGAAGGCCGTAACGGAATATCCGGATTACGCCGACGCCTGGGTCAGCCTGGGAAGGACTGAACGCCAACTCGGCGCCCACGACGCGGCGCGCGAGGATTTCCAGAAGGCAATGGATCTGGATAAGAAGCTTCTGGGCCCGTGGCAGGAACTCGGATACCTGGCGGCCGATCAATCGAAGTGGGAAGATGCGGCGAAATATCTCGATCAGGCGAACCGGCTCGATCCGATGAATTCACCGGCTCCCTGGTTCTTCAGCGCGGTGGCCGATTTCAACCTGCAGCGGTATGAAGCCGCGGAGCGCAGCATTCGCGCCGAATTGCGGCTGGATCAGGACAGAAACCCGAGAGCGAAATATCTGCTGGGGCTGATCCTGCTGGCGCGCAACGACCTGACAGGGGGCGCGGAAGCTCTTCGCGCGTATCTGAAGGTAGCGCCCGCGGGTCCGGATGCGGAGATGGCGAAGAAGCAGTTGGTGCGGGTAGAAGGCATGGCGGCGAAATAAAATGCTGCGGGCGGCACTCGCGGCAATTGCCTGCGCGGGTCTGCTGTGCGCGCAAACCTCGACTACTTCCGACAGCGATGGAATATCGTCGTCCGGCTCCGCCGACGCGACGCGTCCGCCCGGTGGACAGGCGCAGGCAACTCCCGCACCGCAGATTTTCCTCAGCGGTTCGGTGATAACCGATGACGGATCAGGCCTGCCGCGGAATGTGGAGATTGAATCCGTCTGCGGACCGGTGAAGCGGGCCATGGCGCACGCCGCGAATAACGGGGCATTCGCGTTCCGCTGGACAACGATGGCTTCCTCATTCGGCGATGCGTCTCAGGTAGTGCGGACGAACGGTAACGGCGCGGCGTCGCTGACAGGATCTCGCAGCGGAAGCCGCGGTCTCGATCCGCTGGCGAATTGCGAGTTGTTCGCGGACGCGCCTGGGTATTCCTCCAGCCACGTCAATCTCTACAACCGCGCGGGGCAGCAGAATTTCGATGTGGGAGCGATCGTGATCCATCGTCTGGTGGAAAGCGATGGGTATACGGTCAGCCTTCTTTCCTTGCGGGCTCCGAAAGAAGCGAAGAAGAGTTACGCAAAGGCGGTGGGTCTGGCGGCGGAGAAGCGTCCGGCGGAAGCGCTGGCAAGCTTCCAGAGGGCGCTGAACGTTTATCCACAATATGCCGATGCGTGGCTTGGCGCCGGAAAAGCACACTGGGAACTGGGGCACGCGGAAGATGCGCGCGGGGCATTTGAAAAAGCGCTGGAGCTGGACAACAAACTGGTGGGGCCCTGGCAGGAACTCGGTTACCTGGCATGCGCGCAATCGAAGTGGGAAGACGCGCTGCGTTATCTCGAAAAAGCGGTGCGGCTGGACCCCGTTGGTTCGCCGGCGCCATGGTATTTCGAGGCGATCGCGAACTACAACCTTCGACGCTATGAGGCGGCGGAGCGCGGCGTGAGAACGGAGTTGCGGCTGGATCAGGGGAAGAATCCGCAGGGCGTTTATCTGCTCGGGCTCGTGTTGATCGCGCGAGAGAACTTTCAGGAGGGCGCGAAGGCTCTCGAAAGTTATCTCGCGGTTGCGCCCTCGTCGCCGGATGCGCCCGCCGCGCGGCGCGAGCTCGCCAGACTTCAACAAAAGATAACCAGCCGATGATAGCGGCGTACCAAGGAGTGCGAAAAAGCACTGGAACCCGAATCACAACTTCCGGCGTAAAGTGCTGTAATGTCCGACCTGGATCAGCGAGTTACGCGCTATAATCGGGATAAAGAAAATGAAACGCCGTCCAGTTAAGGCTGATCCCGTTGCCCCGTCAGAGGTGATCTCACCGCAGATTATCGAGAACGCCCGGCAGGCGGCCGGTCTGGAACGCTTCAATTCCCGCGCTCCGCGCTGCGTCGTCTGTGGCGATCAATCGAGCGTGGACACCACCGAACAGCTCTGCTGGGTTTGCCGCCGGCTGAAGATCAGCGCCTGGCGCGATGCGGATCATCAGCTTCCCGCGCAGGAATAGTTCCTCTTTTTCTCAGTTCACCTCACTCACATCCAGGCGTTTCCGCATTCTATTAGCCGTGCACGAAGTGAAACCGGCTCGATCCCCTGCGCGTCCGAAATTGCTGACCGGCGAAGGAGGGTATCCATGAAGTTGATTTTTTACGCTGCTGTAGTTTTTCTGTCCCTGGCTTTTCTCCCTCAGATTGGCGGTCAGCCTGCGCCGGGGCCGATCAAACACGTCACAACTACGCCCCTGAATGGCGCCCGTGGGGGCGCCGCGTTAGCAGCGATGAGCATTGAACGGGAGGTTACGTATCCGTCGATCGTTCACCTGAACGGGGCCGTAGAGATCAGGACGAACGGGTTTATTCTCCATGCCGATAAAGCGGATTATGACGAACGAACGGGAGAAATCGACGCGAGCGGAACCGTTAAGGTGACACCGTATCCTCCACTGAAATAGAAGCGGCGAATCGCCCGCCAGTTCATGGCCTTCAATGTGCTAAAAATTTAGTACGAGGAAGGGAACAATCCGCTTCATGGCGGCGTCCCTCTCATAAACCTATGCGCGCCATTTTCCTGTCTGCCCTTTTCCTGTCAACCAGCGCTCCGGCTCTTCTGGCTCAGGCGCCTTCCGCTTTTGAGACGCACATGACTGCGGCGCAGACCGCCCTCTCGCAGAGCCGGTACTCGGAAGCCGACCAGCAGTTGCATGCGGCTGTGGCGGAACTCGCCACGCCCGATCCCGCGCGGCAGCCCGCTCGCGTGATGGAGGCATATGCCGATACGTCCGACCTCGATCTGCTGCTGGGGCGAGCGGATGAAGGCATCGCAATGGCGAGCGCAGCACTGACAACCGCCGAGACGACGTACGGCGCGTCATCCACCGAACTTTCGCCGCATCTCATCCGGCTGGCGGGGGCTCTGCGCGTGGCAGGCAAGACAAGCGATGCGATACCTGTGCTCCAACGGCTGCTGACAATCGACCAGACGCTCGGCCCGGACGATCCCAAAGTTTCGATGGACTACGACAAACTGGGCAGCGCTTATCTGGAGCTTGCGCAGTTCGAAGACGGACGGGCGGCGTATCGCAATGCGCTGCAGACGCGCATCAGCCGGCTGGGGCCGGACCATCTGGATGTCGCCACCAGCTGGGTCAATCTGGGAGTGCTCGAAGACCGCAACGCGCGGCCAGTGGACGCGAAGACCGACTTTGAAACCGCGCTCTCCATTTCGGAAGGCAAGCTGGGACCGGACGCTTATGGGCTCACCGGAATTCTCGACCGGCTCGGCGCTCTCGACAGCTCGCACAACCACTACGCGAGCGCGGAAACGTGGCTGCAGCGCTCGCTGGCGATTCGCGAAAAAATTCTGGGCCCGCGGCATTCCGATGTCGCGCCCGCGCTCGAAAATCTCGGCTGGGTATATTTCTTCGACAGCAAGTATCTGGAAGCCGAGCCGCTGTTCCAGCAGGCGCTGGTGATTCTGAAGGCGACGAAAGACGCGAACAGCCCGCTGATCGCGGAGGCGCTCGAAGCGATCGGGACCAACTACTCCGCGCAGAAGCGTTATTCCGACGCGGAGCCTTATTTCAAGCAGGCGCTGACGATTCACGAGACGAAGAGCATTGGTACTCTCACCGGCCTCGCGCAGCTTTACGCCACTACCGGCGATATGAAGCGCTCCGGCGATTATTTCGAACGCGCGGCGCTGATTGGGCTGAAGGGGCTGGGGGGCGATCATCCGGAAATCGTGGCGACGCTGGAATCGTACGCGGTGATGCTGCGGATGGCAAATCGAATAGCGGATGCGCGCAAGGTCGATGCGCAGGTGAAGGAACTCAAGGAGAAGTGGCCGACGGGGGACGCCGGGACTGTAGTGGCATCGGTGGGACCAGTGGGCGCGACTGGATCGAGCGGCGCGAGAGGCGCGACAGGTTCGGCGCTGCAGCGGAGGCGGTAGTATTGGCCGTTGATCGAGGACGCCGATTCACAATCGGCGGCAGGATGCCATCCTGCCCCACTGGGCAGCAAGTCTGTTAAAGCTCGGGTGGCGCGGTGCGGTGCCGCCACACCATTAATCCGTAGAGAAAAGCGAACAGCGCGATGGCGGAGCCGATGAACTGCCAGGCATGTTCTTTCAGGAACCCCGTCGAATCGCGGCCCAGCTTCACGCCGAGCCAGACCTCGCCGAAATAGCGAATGGTGCGCGCCGACACAATCACGCCGAGAAACTCGCTTATGGGCGTGCCGAGAACGCCGGCCGTGATCACGAACAGCTTCATCGGCATGGGGATCGGAATCATGGCTGGAATAAAAATGGTCAGCAGGCCGTAACGCAGAAACCAGACACGAAAGCGCTTTGCTTTGCCTTCCTCCGGCGGCTTCGCCTGAATCCCGCGGCCGCCGCGGCGGCTCACGGTGAACAGGAAGACGTTGCCGATCGACGATCCGATCACGGCGATTCCGGCGCACCACCAGGCGGTCGAGGGACGTTCGATCGCAATCAGGATAAGGAGCGCATCGAACGCGCCGGCGACAGGGACACCGGAAGAATCCAGGATCGAGAGCAGCAGGACTCCGAGCGGACCCCAGGCGATAAGAATCTGGGTGAGGTGGGCGAGCAATTTACGATGTTAGCGCGAGAGCGTTGTACTTGATAAGCTGAGTGGCGGAAATTCCCTATGACCAAGACATTCGCAGTGCTGCTCGTTACCGCCGCCATGGCATTCTCCGCGGATCCCGCGGGGCTTCACATCTGGAAGGCTTCCGCTCTGACCGCGCAGGGCAAGGAGATGGCGAAAAAAGTCGATGCTCACAAAGTGGCGAGCGCACCGCTGGCCAGTGTCGGCAATCGCTCGTTTTCGCTGGCGCATCGCGAAGGCTCGGGCCAGGTGGAATGGCACGAGAAGCAGGCCGATATTCTCGTGATCGAAGCGGGCACAGTGACCGTGATTTACGGCGGCACGATGGTGAACGAAAAGACTACGGCTCCCGGCGAGAAGCGCGCCGATTCGATCAGAGGCGGCGAGGAAACGACCCTGACGGTGGGCGACGTGATCCACATCCCCACGAAGACGCCACACCAGATGAAGCTTGCGCCCGGCCAGTCCGTCACGTACTTCGTGGCTAAAGTCGTCGAATAGCCCGCGCTACCGGATCGCCATCGTCACGGTGTTCGATTGCAGGATTTGTCCGGTCTGCGGGTCGGTGACGGTGAGAGTGACGGGAATGGCGTCGCCCGAAATGCCGGCGGGTATCTGGGCGTTCACCTGGTAGACGCCTGCAAACGACGGAGCGAGCCCGGCGAATTGCGCTGTTTCGTGAACGCCGCCGAAAGCGACGGTCACCTGATTCACCGTATATAGCGCAGCCCCCGCTGGCGCGGCGCTGCCATCCGCCGGCGCAGATTCACCGTTCGCGCCGCGCACGGGCCCGAGCGCATCGCAATAAAGCGTGACGAATTCGCCCGCATGCGCCGGACGCGCATTGTTCCCGGAGGCGGAGGCGAGAGTAATGGTTCCGGCAATGTAGATATCGCCCTGACCCGAGCCGGAGGAATCCATGGAGAAGATCGCGGGCTGAATCGTCGCGATCGAGACGGGGAAGGCGGCGGAGCTGTAGCCGTTGTTAATCACCGTCAACCAGTAAGACCCGCCCGCTGACGCACCGCGGGGAACCATCGCGTTGATCTGATTCGCGCCCGCGTAGATGAGATGGAGAGGCGTGGTTCCGAGAAACACCTGTGCGCCATTCAGAGTGGTGGGGAGCGGCAGTGACGATGCGGCCGCGTTCCCGTTGCCCGCGAGATTACTTCCGTAGATGGAAAAATAGCTCCCCGGCGTCAGAACTCCAGGGCTCGCCTTTGCCCCGGCGGCCGCGGGCAGCACAGCCGAAATGGTGACTGTTGTATTTGCCGAAGGCGCGGGAGCAGGCGCAGGCGCGGGCGAAGAAGCGGGCGCTGTGGCAGCCGCGCCGCCGCCGTTCAGAGTATCGAGCTCCTGCCCGATTTGCGCGCGCACGGAAAGCAGCTTATTAACGTCGCGCGTCCAGTTTCTCCAGTCGGGACCGACGGAAGCAGCCAGACCGAGCGCGTCGGAAGAATGCCCCGCGAGTTTGAGCATCTGAACATACTCATAGTCCTCGATTCCATCGCGCAGCCACTTGAGCCGCATGGAGGGCGCCACGCCGTCGATGCCGACCTGATAACCGGGATATACGAGCAAACCTTCGCCGGGATAATTGTTCGAGGAATAGGTACCGGTGTTGTTGACCTGATTCCACGGATCGGACGATGACCAGTTATCGACCCGCCAATAAAGAAGGCCCGTGAGATTGAGACTCTGGCTGATGAAGCCAGGCTGGATGCGATAGTTGATCGGCGCGAAATCGATCAGCCATTTCGGCGAGTAATCATCCTGGACAAGCGCGTTGTACGACCAGAGCTCATCGCCGTGCTGCAGCGCCTGCGCATTGAGGGCGGGCGAGAGATCGTAGCCGATCGGCATCACGGTCCAGATATCGACGGCGGAAGCCCCGGAGCCGCTGCCGTCATCGAACAGATCCGCGATCGGCGCGGCGGTCACCAGGTTTTTGATTCCGGCGGCGTGCAGATTCCTGGCCCATGCCTTGATGGTGGGAGCGAGCGCCGGGCAGTAATTGGTTTCATCGGCGCTGTAGATCAGTTTCATCAGCGAAGGCTGCTGCTGAGCGGCGAGCGCGGTCAGATCGCTTACCGAGGGAGGATCGGACATGGAGCAGTTGCCGTACGCCGCGCCGCTGTAATAAGCGAGGCCCACAAGATTGAGACCGTAGTTATTGATCAGATCGTTCTGCGCCGCGGGATCGGTGTGGAGCGGTGAGATGCGATTGCGCAGCAGTTCTTTATCCGCCGCGAGACTTTGTCCCGGATAGAGCAGAAAAGCGGACTTGAGACTCGGCTGCACCGGCAGAGTAAAGTTCCAGACCGTGAGTACAATACTGCCGGAGGCGCTTCCCTGATTACTCGTCACCGTGAATGAACCGGTATATTGACCCGGCGTGGCATCGCGAGGCACGAAGATATCGACCCACAGGGGCTGATTCTGCGCGGCGCCTAAATTGAAAGGTACGGCTTCTATTTGGGCGCCCTGAATGGGTTTGCCTGTGGCGGGATCGTTGAACGGAATCAGCCCGTCGGGATACCATCCGGCGCCGAGAGGCTGATTGGAGCCACCCCAGTTGGGACTGGACTGACTCACGTACACGTAGTGTTCGCGGAACAGCGAGATATTCGATTGCGCGATTACCGCGCCGCCAGGCCCAGTGAGCGCGGAGACGCTGGCATTGACGTTGTTCAGTCCACCAACGGGCGCCTGAATCGCAATCTGAAACGATTCATATTCGCCGCGCGCGGCTGACAGAACGGCCTGCGCGCCGCTGCCCGCGGGATCGGAGACTCCGGTGCGAACCAGAGAAGATGTTGTCCAGATGACTGGCTGGGAAAAGGCCGCGAGAGGGAGGGAGAGAAACAGCGCGAAAAAATATACTCCGCGCGGCCGTAGTTCGTTCTTCATAGGCGAAGCGATCGGCTCGCGTTGTTCTGCGAGTAAATTCCAGGGTAGGCGATGCCCGGTTTGTCTCAAAACCAGGCACAGACCCTAAATCACCCCGGCAATCGCCTTAAGCCAAATAAGGAGCAGGTAACTGTTACTGAAGAGCCACAGTTACAGTGTTTGACTGGTAAATCTTACCGGTCGCGGGGTCAGTGACCTTGATAACAAGGGGCACTGCAGCGCCGGAATGTCCTGCCGGAACCTTCACGTTTACCTGATAAACATCCACCATGGAAGGCGCAAGTCCGGCGAATTGCGTGGGCTGCTCATCACCTTCGAAGGAGACAGTTACGACGCCGGTTGTGCGGAAGATATTGTCGAGCGGATTCGCCGTTCCGTCCTGCGGAGGCGCTGCTCCATTTTCGGCGGCAACCGGCCCGAGTCCGTTGCAGTAAATCGTGAGATATTCGCCCGCCTGCGCCGGACGGCCGTTGGTGGTGGCCGCGAGAACATTGTCTCCGGCAATTGCAATTACGCCCTGGCCGGAGCCCGAAGCATCCGCCGTGAAGATGGCAGGCTGCGCGGCGGCGACGGAAAGCGTAATCGCGCTGGAGGCCGAATTTCCATTCGCCACCACCAGCGGATAAGAAGCGCCCGGCTGGAGGCCACGCGGCACCACCGCGTTGATCTGGTTGGCTCCGGCGTAGATCAGCGGGACAGGCTGCGAGTTGATGAGCACCTGTGTTCCGTTGAGTGTGGTGGGAAGCGGGACTGACGTTGCGGCGGGCGCGGCGTCGCCCGCGAGATTGCTTCCCCAAATCGTGACGTAGCTGCCGGGGGTCACTACCTGCGCCTCGGCCTGCGCTCCCGACGCGGCATTTAACACGGCCGCGGCGGTCATGGCGTGCGCATTCGCCTTGACGGTGAGAGAAACCTGCGCGCTGCCGGTCGCGCTGCCGCCATCCGCGGCGAGTGACACAACCACGGTGGAAGCCGCGTGAGTGGGATTCCAGTCTCCGCTCCACGTACCGCTGCCCTGATCGGCGAGAGTGATTGCCGAATCGCCGTCATTGAAGGTGGCGCGAACGTTGCCGCCGGTGAAAGCGCTGCCACAGTTGGTGACGATATGCACGCGGATGTTCTGCGCGGAACCTGCTTCCACGGAAGCGCTGGCTGTGGGCTGGGCGACCGTCAGCGAAAGACGGGTGGCGGCGCAAGCGGGCGGCGTGGTTGTGACCGGCGGATCGGAAACCGGAGGCGTCGTCGTCGCCGGCGGATCGGAGACCGGAGGCGCCGTTGTGACTGGCGGAGTGGAAACCGGAGGCGTCGTGGTCACCGGGGGAGTGGAAACCGGGGGCGTCGTCACCGGCGGAGTGGAAACCGGAGGCGTCGTCACCGGCGGAGTGGAGACTGGGGGCGTCGTCGTCACCGGCGGGTCGGAGACCGGGGGCGTCGTCACCGGCGGATCGGATACCGGCGGCGTCGTGGTCACCGGCGGATCGGAGACCGGGTGCGTCGTCGTCACCGGCGGGTCGGAGACCGGAGGCGTCGAATTCTGCGTTTGATCGCCGCTGGGCGCGGGATCCGAATTACCCGTCGCCGCGCTAACCGGCGTATTGATCTGATTGAGCTCAGCGCCCATTTCATCGCGGACGCTCAGCAACAAGTTCACATCTTTGGTCCAGCTTGTCCAGTCCGGCCCAACCTCCGCCGATTTCGTCTGCGCGAACGATTCCTCGCCCGCCTTCTTCAGCAACTGCAGATACTCGTAATCCTCCACGCCGTCACGCAGCCACTTGAGACGCATCGAAGGAGCGACGCCCTTTATCCCCACCTGATCGCCCGGATAAACCAGCATGCCTTCGCCCGGGTAGTTTCCCGGCGAATACAAACCGGTGTTGTTCACCTGATTCCAGGGATCGGAGGTCCAGGCGTCGACTTTCCAATACAGCAATCCGGTGAGACCCAGGCTGTTGCTGATAAAGCCAGGCTGAATGCGCAGGTTGATGGGCGCGAAGTCGATCAGCCACTTCGGCGAAAAGGCATCCTGCACGAGCGCGTTGTAAGACCAGACCGAATCGCCCTTTGCGATCGCGGTGGCGACGTTGGCCGCGGAACCCGCCCACGAAACCGGCAGCAGCGTCCAGATATCGACAGCCGACCGGCCGGTGCCCGAACCATCGTCAAACAGAAGCGGGTCCGGCGCCATCGTCACCAGATTGTTGATGCCCGCCTGGTGCATGTTCCGCGCCCATTGCTTCAAAGGCTCGTTGAGCGACGGGCAGAAGGTGATTTCATCGGCGCTGTAGATGAGCGGTGTGAGGCCCGGCTGCTGCGCGGCGGCGGCCGCTTTCAGATTGGCCACGGAAGGCGGGGCGGACATCGTGCACGTGCTGTTATCCGCCCCGCTCCAGTAAGAGAGCCCGACGGTGCTGAGACCGTAGTTCGTCATCAGGTTGTTCTGGATCGAAACGTCCGAGTGGAGCGGAGCAATCTTGTTGCGAAGCAGTTCCTCATCCGACGCCTCGCTCGCTGCATTCCAGAAAAGAAACGCCGACTTGAGGCTCGGCTGGAGTGGCAGGGTAAAGTTCCAGACCGTGAGCACGACCGAACCAGTGGCGTTGCCCTGGTCGCTGGTCACTGTCCACGTGCCGGCGTATTGCCCGGGAGCGGCATCGCGGGGAACCAGAACGTCAACCCAGATCGGCTGATTGCTGGCGGCGCTCAGATTGAACGGGACGGCCTCGATCTGCGCTCCGGTGATCGGGCGGCCGGTAGCCGGATCGTTGAACGGGATCAGACCGTCCGGATACCAGCCCACGCCCAGCGGGCGGTTGGAGCCTTCCCAGTCCGGGCTCGACCTATTCACGTAAACGTACTGCTCGCGGAACAGCGAAAAGGCGGATTGCGGGATGGTGGCGCCGCCGGGGCCGGAGAGGGCCGAAACGGTGACGTTGACGTTGGTGAGTCCGCCGGCCGGGGCCTGAACGGCGATCTGGAAGGATTCATATTCCCCGCGGCCCGCGGAGATCATGGCCTGCGTCCCGGTTCCCGCCGCATCGGTTTTGCCGGTGCGAACGAGCGAGGACGTGGTCCAAGCCACCGGCTGAGCCCACGCGCCGAGGGGAAGCCCGAGGACCGCCGCCAGTACCATCCATCGAAAACCAAAAGTACAACTGCTTTTCACGCTGTTACCTCGAAATCGGGATTCAAATTCCGCGATACCCGAGGCGCAGCGGGAAAGGTCCAGGCCTCAGCCCGGAGCCGCTACCGTAGTGATTTTATTCACTTTATCGATTCAGAATTTGTGAATCGAGAACAGTTTGCCGCGAGTAAGTTTCAGCGTAACAAAAAGAGATTTTTAGTACTCGTAGGATTATGGCTTGAAGAAAAAGTACGTTTCTCTTACAACTAAAGGACTATGCCGTAAGTTGCAGAATTTATTGGATTTTATCCACGGTAATATTACTATCGGTGAGCAAAGTCGGCGGTTTTCAGGTGGTTTTTCTTACGATCCAGGTTAACTTCTGGTAATAGCAGTAATAGCAACTTGGAGGGCCTCCTCACTGGTACTAACCTTACCCTCCAGTTGGGCATCCTCCACTTCGTGAAGAGCAATACTGAACCGCGGACCAGGAGTGAAGCCAGCCGCAATCAGATCGCGGCCTGTAATGAGGGGTTTGGGACGGAGTTGTTCCGGTGGGGCTTCGTGGAGCTTGCGCAGGGCGAAGTCGTAATTCTCGAGACTGCCATGACTCGAGAGGCAATCGAGGCGGTGTAGTTCGAGATGCTCATCGAACTTCGGCATTCGCAGGAAGCGTTTCAGACGGCTTTCACGCATGTTGGGCACGTCCTTGAACTTCATGTGATTGGCAATGAGCGCTTCCGCCTGCTCGATGACGGCGCCCGGATAGCGCAGCCGGTTGAGCAGAGGATGGGCGATTTCGAGGCCTTTTTCCACGTGGCCGTCGAAGCGAATACGGTCTGCGACGCGGAACGTGGCAGGTTTGCCGATATCGTGCAGCAGCACGCCGAGCGCAAGATCGATTGGCGGATTCCGCAGCCCTTCGAGCATGATGAGCGTGTGGGTCCAGACGTCGCCTTCCGGGTGAAATGCGGGCGGTTGCTCCACGCCTTTAAGCGCCGCCACTTCGGGCAGAATTTCCCGGAGCAATCCTGAGCTATCCAGCAATTCGAAACCGCGCCGTGCGCCGCCTTCGGTGAGGATGCGGGAAATCTCATCGCGCACGCGCTCGGCCGAGATGCCGCGAATGGCAGGCGCGAGTTCCTGCATGGCCGCGAACGTCGCGGGCTCGATGGTGAAGTTCAGGCGCGCGGCGAATCGCACGGCGCGCAGCAGACGGAGGTGGTCTTCGCGGAAGCGTCGCACGGGGTCGCCGATGGCGCGGATCACGCCCGCCGCAAGGTCCGCGCGGCCGCCGGTATAGTCGATAACCTCGTTCGTCGCCGGATCGAGGAGCAACGCGTTAATGGTGAAATCGCGGCGCAGAACGTCCTGCTCCGGGCTGGTTTCGAAGTGAACGCTCGATGGGCGGCGTCCATCGGCGTAATCGAGATCGCTGCGGAAGGTGGCGACTTCCACATGCGCATCGCCGCCATGCACCAGAACCACGCCGAAGTGCGCGCCCACCGCCCCCGAGCGCGGAAACAGTCGCAGCAATTCCTCCGGACGCGCGGACGTAGCGACATCGAAATCCTTCGGCGCGCGGTGTAGCAGCAGGTCGCGCACACAGCCGCCGACCAGCCACGCCGAGTGCCCCTCGGCTCGCAAACGTTCGACAATCGATTTCCCTAATTCTTCGCTGGTCATTTACCCTATGTCCGCTTTGGTACAGTTTCCATGCTAATCTGAAATCGCCGAATTGCTCGCGAGACTCTTCGCAATGCAAGCGGGGGACCCAGAGTATCGGGGCGAAGTCCGGAGAACACCGGACGGAGTACTTTCAAGCTCCAGCCCGTCAGCTAACCCCGCAGGCCAATTTGAGAGTGTTGCCCGTAATTGGGCAGCGGAATCAGGAGATTCCTTGTCACAGCCTGAGGCTCGCACCGTTCCGCGGGTAGTGGTTGCCACTACCGTTGCGCTGGCCTTCATTTCCTTCCTGCGCGCCGCCTCCATCGTTCTGAGCGATCTGGCGTCCTCCGCGTTTTACGCGGGAGGCATCGCGGAAAAGGCCATCGGACGCAGCGCGCCGTGGTTCGTGCTGGCGGTGATGCTGTTCAGCTTTGCGGTGCGGTCCGTCTACATCGAAAGCTCGTCGATGTTTGTGCGCGGCGGCGTTTATGTTGTGGTGCGCGACGCCATGGGGCCGTTCATTGCGCGCATCTCGGTCTCGTCGCTGCTCTTCGACTACGTTCTGACCGGGCCCATCAGCGTGGTCAGCGCAGGTCAATATCTGGCGGGGCTCACGAATCAGGTGGCGGCGTTGATGCATTCGAACCTGCGCGTTTCGCCGAACTGGTTCTCGGCGGGCTTTGCGGTTTTGGTCACCATGTATTTCTGGTGGCTGAATATCAAGGGCATGCACGAATCGAGCGGCAAGGCGCTGCGCATTATGCAGATCACGACTGTGATGGTGGTGATCTTCCTCGTCTGGTGCCCGCTAACGCTGATTCTGCATGGCCCGGCGCAGATTCCGCCCGCGCCCGTGGCGCACAATCTGCAGTTCAACCACGAATCGCTCGGCTGGTTCGAAGGCACCATCTTCCCGGCCATTTCGTTCGTGGCGGTGGTGATTGCGTTCGGGCATTCCCTGCTCTCGATGAGCGGCTTCGAAACGCTGGCGCAGGTGTATCGCGAGATTGCTTATCCCAAGCTGAAGAATCTGATCATTACCGGCAACATCGTCTGCATCTACGCCATTGTCGGCACCGGTTTTATTACACTCTTCGCCTGCATGATCATTCCGGATTCCGTCCGGCCGCAGTATGTTGACAATCTGCTCGGCGGCCTGGCGATGTATCTGGCCGGGCCTCAGATCGTCCGGCTGATTTTCCAGGCGTTCGTGGTGCTGGTGGGGACCTTGATTTTGTCGGGCGCCGTGAATACCGCGATCATCGGCGCGAATGGCGTAATGAATCGCGTTGCCGAAGACGGCGTGCTGATCGACTGGTTCCGCAAGCCGCATAAAAAATACGGCACGACATTCCGGATCATCAATCTGATTGCGCTGCTGCAGATTCTGACGATCGTGCTCAGCGGCGGCAACATGTACGCGCTGGGCGAAGCTTATGCGTTCGGCGTGGTGTGGAGCTTTTTTCTCAAGTCCCTGGGCGTGCTGGTGCTGCGCTATCACCGGCACGATCAGGAATACAAGTTTCCGCTCAATTTCCGGATCGCCGGCGTGGAAATTCCGGTGGGTCTGGGCGCGACAACCATTGCGCTCGGTATGACCGCCATCGCGAATCTCTTCTCGAAGAAGTACGCGACTATTTACGGCGTGCTGTTCACGATTGTGCTTTTCGCGCTGTTCACGGTTTCGGAGCACATCAATCGCCGCAAGGGTCTGCACGCGAAGCACGGGCTGGAGGAATTCAATCTCGATGTCCACACCGAGGTAGTGGCGGAGAGCCTGCACGCGCGTCCGGGGTCGATCCTGGTAGCGGTGCGAGATGCGAACAGCCTGGCGCATCTGACATCGGTGGTGCAGAAAACGAATCTGCGGCGGCATGACATTGTGGTGATGACGGTGCGGCAGATTTCCACCGGCGCGGGCGAGTACCGGCTTGCCGAAAACCAGGTGTTCAGCGATTATGAGCGCGAACTTTTCTCGAACGTGGTGACGGCGGCGGAGAAGGAAGGCAAGACAGTCGAGTTGCTGGTGGTCCCGGGACGCGATCCGTTCGAGGCGATTGTGCAGACCGCGGCGAAAATCCAGGCTTCGCGCGTGGTGCTGGGCGCGTCACGGCGTATGGAAGCGCAGGATCTCGCACAGCGCGTCGGGCTCGCCTGGGAGGCGCTGCCGGAGCCCCGGCCGCCGTTTTCGCTCGAAGTGATTCCGCCCGAAGGCAAGACACTGTTCGTGAATCTGGGGCCGCATCCGCCGCGCCTGTGGCCGGAGGACCTGGATCGCCTGCATGCGCTGTGGCTCCGGCTTTCGCAGAAGGAATTCAGTTCAGGGCTGCATCATCGCGACGTGACAGGAGTTGCGTTAAAGCGTTTGGAAAGAGACCTGGCGGATCCGCAGCGCCGCGAGGAAGTAATCGCGGATATGCATCGGGAAATCGAGTCGGGAGTAAAGCGAGATCAGGCGGGGATGTAGATCCCCATCCGCTCTTTGACCAGCCGCACCGTCGAATCGGCAATCGGCGTCACCGCTTCCGCGCCTGCGCGCAGCACGCCGTCGAGATAACCGGGATCGGACGTAATCTCGCGGTACCGCGCCTGGAGCGGCTCCAGCTTTGAGACCACCATTTCCGCCACCTGCTTTTTCAGATCGCCGTAGCGCATGCCGGAGAAATGCGCGCGCATCTGGTCATTCGACCATTCGCCGAACGCCTGGAAGATATTCAGAAGATTGACGACGCCCGGTCCCATCGTCTCGAAATCCACGCCGCTGCCGGAATCGGTGGTGGCTCGCATGATGGTCTTGCGAATCTTCTCCGGCGGATCGAGCAGCGCCACCGCGTGGCCTGTACCTGTCGCCGATTTACTCATCTTCGCGGTGGGATCGTCGAGGCCCATGATGCGGGCGCCCACCGTGGGCAGCTTCGTCGAGGGCATCACGAACGTATCGCCGTAGAGCGAATTGAAACGCTGCGCAATGTCGCGCGTCAGTTCGAGGTGCTGGCTCTGGTCTTCACCCACGGGTACCGCCGCCGCCTGATAGAGCAGAATATCCGCCGCCATCAGCACCGGATACTGGAAAAGCCCGTCGCCAATCGATTCCTGCAGCGCCGCCTTCGCCTTGAACTGCGTCATGCGCTCCAGCCATCCCATCGGCGTGACACACGTGAGCAGCCACGCAAGCTCCGCATGCGCCGGGACAGACGACTGCACCACAATCCGCGAATGCTTCGGATCGATGCCGGACGCGAGGAACAACGCCGCCAACGAACGAATGCTCTCGCGCAGCTCATCCGGTTTCTGGTAAACCGTGATCGCGTGCAGATCGACGATGCAGAAGATGCTTTCGTAATCGTGCTGGATCCGCACCCAGTTCGTGAGGGCGCCCAGATAATTGCCGATATGCAGATTGCCGGAGGGCTGCACGCCCGAAAGAACGCGTGGAATCATCTTGTCAGGGAACGAATTCCCATCGTAACAACGATGCCCTCGCGCGGACTCCGAACTGGATAAAGCTATGCCAGAGAGTTGGCGGTTTCGGACTGCTCCGCGTGTTCGTGCTCAACCGGCTCTTCGGTCTCGCCTGTATTCGGCGCATACTTCTTCGCCACGCGGCGCGCGAACTTTTCGCGCTGTTTTTCGACGCGCGCCAATTCCTTCTGGCGCTTCTGGAAAGAACTACCGGATCTTCCTGCCATACTTAAATTCGATGCTGCTCCGGCGCCTAACGTTTCGGCGATGCGGGCACACAACGCTAACCTTCTGATTCGAAACGCGATGGATCTCACAATTGAAAAGCTTGTTTACGGCGGCGAAGGCCTCGCTCGCGCGGATGGCCAGGTTGTTTTCACACCTTTCGTACTGCCCGGAGAGGCGGTGGAAGTCGCGCCGCCTTCCTCGAAAAAGCATGCGCAGCGCGCGGATCTGTTGCGCGTCGTGGAGCCCTCCGCCGATCGCGTCCCGGCTCCCTGCCCCATCTTCGGCAAGTGCGGCGGCTGCCACTATCAGCATGCCGATTACCCGGCGCAGCTTCGGCTCAAACGCGGCATTCTCGCGGAAACGCTGCGGCGCGGGGCGAAGATCGAAGTGGACGAAGCGCGCATCGCGATCACGTCGGGCGATGCGTGGGCTTATCGCAACCGAACGCAGTTTCACATCGAGAACGGACAGATCGGATTCCACCGCATGCGTTCGCAGAAGCTCGTGCCAGCCGAGCAGTGTCCCATCAGTTCTCCCAAAATCAACGAGGCGCTGGCGAAGCTGCATCGCATGGTGAAAGACCGGCGCTGGCCGCGCTTCGTCACGTCGCTCGAAATCTTCACTGATGAGAGCCAGGTGCAGTGGAACGTGCGCGAAGCGTCGCAGCCGGTGGCGAAACACTTTTTCGACTGGCTGGCCGCCGAGGTTCCCGGCACTGTGCCGGGTGCGCTCGAATATGAAACGGGCGGCGACGTATTCAACGTCTCCGGCAATTCATTTTTTCAGGTCAACCGATCGCTGGTGGGCTCGATGGCGGATCTCGCAATCGGCGGCGAAACGGGCGACGTGGCGTGGGACCTCTATGCGGGCGTGGGCCTGTTCAGTGTGCCGCTGGCGCGTCAATTCCCGAAAGTCACCGCTGTCGAAGCGGGACGCGCGGCGGACGATCTGCGCCGCAACACCGAACGCGCGGGCGTGGCCGTCGAAGCGATTCGGCAGAGTTCAGAAGCGTTCCTGATGGAAGCCAACGACACGCCCGATTTCATCCTGGCCGATCCGCCGCGCGCGGGGCTCGGCGCCGGCGCGGTCAGGCGGCTGCTGGAAATCGCGCCGCGAAAGATCGTGATTGTGGCCTGCGACCCGGCGACGCTGGCGCGCGATCTGGCGGGCTTGAAGGAAGGCTACGAGATCGAGCGGATTGCGATGGTCGATTTATTTCCGCAGACGTTCCACATTGAGACCGTCATTGCTCTCGCGCGCCACTGACGGCGGCGCCTCGTTCCATGCTTTTCACAGCCCGGCCATACCCCGCCCCCCTGGATTGCGCAGATAGGCGTCATCGCCGCTGATCCAATCCGCGCGCGGCGGCGCGAACAGATCGGTGGCCATGGATTCTTCGAGCGCCACCACCAGGTGAGGAATACCGGAAGGAATCCGCAGCACGTCCCCGGCCCGCACAACAATCTCCCGTCCGGCCTCGGCCCCGCCGAACACAAACCGCAGCGCGCCGGATTTCATCATCGTCACCTGCTCGTTCTCGTGTTCATGCATCGCGACGATAGCACCCTTCTTCAGCAGCAGCCGGGCAATCGTCATCCGTTCGGTGTGGATGACCTGCCGGATCGCCTTCTCATTGAGTTCTTCCGGTGGAATTGTTCCCCAATTGTACTGGTCCATTTGCAGACAGTATCCTATAACGAGTGCAAATGAAAGGCATCGTTCTGGCAGGCGGGACCGGCAGCAGGCTGTTCCCCCTCACCAAGATCACCAACAAACACCTGCTTCCGATCTACGACAAGCCCATGATCTATTACCCGATCCAGACGCTTGTCGACGCCGGTATTACCGACATTATGGTGGTCACCGGCGGCAAAAATTCGGGTGATTTTCTGCGCCTGCTCGCCAACGGCAAGGATTTCGGCCTGAAACACATCGCCTATGCGTATCAGGAAGGCGAAGGCGGCATCGCCGAAGCCCTCGGCCTCTGCGAACATTTCGCCGCCGGCCAGTCCATCTGCGTCGTGCTGGGCGACAACATCGTGGAAAAAAGCATTCGCGGGGCGGCCGACGCGTTTCGCGCGCAGGGAAAGGGCGCCCGCATCCTGCTCAAGGAAGTGCAGGACGCCGAACGCTTCGGCGTCGCCGAATTCGAGGGCGACCGCATTATCGGGATTGAGGAGAAGCCGAAGAAGCCGAAATCGAATTTCGCCGTCACCGGCATCTATATGTATGACGCGACGGTCTTCCAGAAGATCGCCGAATGCAAGCCATCGCATCGCAATGAGCTCGAGATTACGGACGTGAACAACGCCTACGTCGCCGAAGGAACCATGACGTATTCGTTCCTCGATGGCTGGTGGACCGATGCCGGCACGTTCCATTCTCTGCTGCGCGCCGCCAATCTGGTGCGCGGAACACGGGGGCCCGCGGACGATGAGGATTGAAGGCAAACCTGGCGAAATCGCCATTGAACTTCCGAAGTGCGAAAAGGGGATCGGCGACGTCATTCTGGCGCCCGATTCGCCGAAGCTGATCGCGGGCGTGATCTGCGCGCCGCTGGCTGTCTGGCCGGACGATCGCGGCTACTTCCTCGAAGTGCAGCGGATCGGGGTGGGCACGGCGGGGCATTTCCCGAAAGAGTCGACGCAGATTTCAGCCGCGGTCAATTATCCCGGCATCATCAAAGCTTTCCACTTTCATCGCCATCAGACCGACTGGTGGACGCCCGCGCACGGCATGTTCCAGGTGGTGCTGGCCGACCTCCGGCCCGAATCTCCCACTTTCGGCCGCCGCAACACCCTCTATGTGGGGCAGCTTCGTCCGTGGCAGATTCTGATTCCGCCGGGAATCGCGCACGGCTACAAAATTCTCGGGATGACGCCCGGAATGCTTATCTATGCGACTGATCGCTTCTACAACCCCGCCGATGAGGGCCGTATTCCTTACAACGATCCCCTGCTCGCCTACGACTGGGAATTGCAGCACAAGTAACGCGTGATTGCCGCGCTCGATGCCACGCCTCTGACTCTCACCTCGGGTGGCCTCGCGCGTTATGTCTCGGAATTATCCCTCGCGCTCGCGCGCCAGTTTCCGGAAGACACTTACGCGCTCCTCTCCGATCAGTCTTTCGAATTGCCGCTGGGCGCTCCGCCAAATCTGATCGCCGGCCCCGAGGCGGCTTTATTGAACCCAGACCGGCGCTGGTGGCTGCGCGGCGTGCGCAAGGCAATATCCGCCGTGCGCGCCCAGGTTTTTCACGGCACGAATTTCGAAGTGCCGTATCTCGGCAGCGTGCCCTCCATCCTGACGATTCACGATCTATCCCCGTGGCGCGACGCCGCCTGGCACGGCAGCGGCGCGGAGCGCGTTCGCAACCGCACCCCGTGGCTCCTCCGTCTGCGCCGCGCGCGCACGATTCTTACGGTCAGCGAGGCTGTCCGCCGCGAAATCATCGCGCATTTCGGCTTGCCCGAAGAAATGGTTCGCGCGATTCCGCTCGCCGCGGCTTCGGCGTTTTATCCTGTGCCGGAAACGGTCGCCCCGCCCGCGCCGTATTTTCTTTTTGTGGGCACGCTTGAACCGCGCAAGAATCTGCCGGCGCTGGTGGAGGCGTGGAGCGAAACGCGAGAGGAAACGGGCGCCGAACTCTGGATCGCCGGCCGTCGCCGCGCGGATTTCAAACGGATGGATGAACTCCCCGGCATGAAACTCCTCGGCGAGGTTCCCGACGCTGAGCTCCCTGCCCTCTACTCCTCCGCCCTGGCTTTCGTATATCCCTCTCTCTATGAAGGCTTCGGACTGCCGGTGCTCGAAGCCATGCAGTGCGGCTGCCCGGTCATTACGTCCAATGATCCAGCCATTACGGAAGTTTCCGGGGACGCCGCGCTGCACGCCGCTTCCACGCGGGAGATCGCGCAGGGCATGCGCATTCTCGCCGCAGATCCTGCGCGCCGGAAAGATCTGCGCAAGAAGGGTTTCGCGCGCGCGAAGCAGTACTCCTGGGATCTGACGGCGCGCCGCACGCGCGCTCTTTATCAGGAAGTGGCCGGTGGCTGAGCCGAGCGTTCTGATTCTGACGCCGGAGCCACCCTACCCCCTGCATGGCGGCGGCGCCTTCCGCATCGCCTCGCTGATTCACTATTTCGCCCGCCATGCCGCGGTGGATCTGATTCTTTTTTCCGAAAAAGGCCAGGCGGCGGTTCTGCCGCCAGGTCTGGTGCGGTCTCAGAAAGTGATTGCCTTGCCGGTTCACGATAAGAGCCCGCTCAGCCGTTACGCGCGAAACGCCCGCCGCGCCCTGCGCGGCGTACCGCCCTTGATCGATCGCCTGGCAGGGTTCGATGAGGAGCTGAACGGCATGCTCGCCGGCTCGCACTACGATCTCGGCATTGTGGAGCATTTCTGGGCCGCGCCCTATCTGCCCCGGATAGCCCGGGTTTGCGAAAAAACAGTGCTCGATCTGCACAACATCGAATCCGTTCTGCACGCCCGCAGCGCCGAAACGTCATCCGGATTGATGGCTGCCGGACACGCCCGATTCGCTCGCCGCTCGCGGGCGTACGAAGCCGATCTGCTGCCCCGCTACTCGCTCGTGCTGACCACCTCGGAAAGTGACGCCGCGGAGGCGCGGCGAATCGCGCCTACCGCCACGGTAGCGGTCTACCCGAATGCTCTTCCTTCGGCGGAAATTCCAGCCGTCAAAGAAGAGCCAGTCGTGGTCTTCTCCGGCAATTTCGAATACCACCCGAATATTGACGCCGTCCGGTGGCTTGTCTCCGAAGTCTGGCCGGAAGTTCGCAGCCGATGTCCCGATCTCCGGCTCCGCCTGGTCGGCCGGGGGGATGAGTTCATCCGGCATCTGCTTCCCTCCGGGCTTGACATCGAAACCACGGGTCCAGTCGAAGACGCCCGGGCCGCCATCGCGAGGGCCCGAATTGTGATCGCTCCCCTGCGCTCCGGCAGCGGGACCCGCGTCAAGATTCTGGAAGCGTGGGCGGCGGCTCGGCCGGTCATCGCAACTTCCATAGCGGCAGAGGGTTTGGAATGCAGGGACAATGAGCACATTCTCATCGCGAACAGCTCGCAAAACTACGGTACGTTAATTGCTCAGCTAAACGCCGATCCCAGCAGACGAGCCGAGCTCGCATTCCATGGCCGCCGCCTGTTTGAAGAAAGATATACCTGGCCAGCGGCGTGGAAACTACTGGATTCAATCCCTTTGATCCGCGATACCAGTACTGGCCGCTATACTGAGGAGGCAGATGCGAATCGCCGTTGACGCTCATGCAATCGGCCGCCATTTGACCGGAAACGAAGTTTACGTTCGAAGCCTTTTGCGTGAGTTCGCCGCGATTGAGCCGGAATCCGTATTTTTTGCCTACGTTTCCGAGCCGGGCGCCGAGAAGCTGGTCCCTCGCAAATTCCAGACTCGGCAGGTTTCCCCCAATCCTTACCTCCGGCTGGGGAGAGATCTGACGCGGCGCGTCGCCGTCGATAAGCCGGATGTGCTTCACGTTCAGTACACCGCTCCTCTGATCAATCGGGCGCCGGTTGTATCCACGGTCCACGACGTCAGCTTCATTGAGAATCCCGAATATTTTCCGGCCGCGCGGCGCTCGCAACTGCGCTATACCGTGGCCCGGACAATCAACCTGGCGGCCCGCATCATCACCGTCAGCGAGTTTTCGCGCGACGCCATTCTGCGGACCCACCCCGTCTCGCCCGATAAGGTTCGCGTGATTCCGAACGCCGCCAGCCCCGAATTCCGCGTGGTTTCCCGCGGACGCGCGGTCCGCACGGTGCGCGATCATTTCGGGGTCGAAGCGCCCTTTATTTTCTCGGTGGGCGATTTACAGCCGCGCAAGAATCACATCGGCCTGATTAGCGCTTTCGCCGGCCTGCTCGCGGCGCATCCGCACCTGCCGCATCATCTGGTGCTTGCCGGCCAGAAGACGTGGTTCACGTCCCGCGTCATGGCGGCGGCTCAGGCGTCCGGCGTGGCTTCGCGCATCCACTTCACCGGTTTTGTCAGCGACGCGGATCTGATCCAGCTCTATAACGCCTGCGATTGCTTCGTGTTTCCATCCTTCTACGAGGGTTTTGGCCTGCCCATTCTGGAAGCCATGGCCTGCGGCTGCGCCGTTGCCTGCTCGAACACGTCCGCCATGCCGGAAGTGGCGGAGGGCGCCGGGCTGCTGTTCGACCCGCGTAATCCCGCCAGTATCACGCGCTCAATGGCGGACGTCCTGCTCGACGCCGAACTTCGCAAACGGATGGAAACCCGCGGTTTGCAGCGCGCCACGCATTTCAATTGGCGCAAGAGCGCGATCGCCACGCTGGAGATATACCGTGAGGTCGTCGCCGAACGCGGGGCCGGTTCGCGCTCCACGATAGAATCCCCTGTAGTGGCTCCTTTACGCCCGCACGGGAAACGATGAAGAAAATCGCTCTCCGGCTCGCCTTTTTCCTTGTGGCTGGCCTGGCTTTTCACGCCGCCTTTTCTCAGCCCGCCCCTGTCCGCATCACGCCCGCGCCGAAAGCCGCGGGAGCATCCGGGGCGCAGACGAAACCGGTACTCAAGGGTTTCCCGTTCACGAACGAGAGCCTGTCGTATACGGTCAACTGGCCGAGCGGCCTGAGTCTGGGCGATGCCCATATGTCCGCGACCGGCACGCCGACCGGGTGGAGATTCAACTTTACGCTGGACGCCGGCGTTCCTGGCTTTACGGTGAAAGATTCTTTCGAGAGCACCGCCACGAAAGATCTCTGCTCCGAGACATTTCACAAGAACACATCGCACGGTAATAAGAAGAGCAGTGAAATAGTAACTATCGATCAGGCCACCGGGGTTGCGACCCGCACGCCGGCCAACAAGGTGGGCGAGAGCAAGAGCAACGTTTCGGCCTGCGTCCGCGACGCTTTGGCGTTTCTGTATTACGCGCGCCGCGAATTAGGGCAGGGCCGCATGCCGCTGGCGCAGGAGATCATCTTCGGGGCTACCTACAATGGCAGCTTCGAATACGCCGGAGCAGCCACCATCACGTCCGGCAACAAACAGGTTGTGACCGATAAGATTGTCTGCCACATCCGGGGTCCGGCGTCCGACATCACGTTTGAGGCATACTTCGACAGAGATCCGGCGCGCACGCCGCTGTCCGTCCGGGTGCCTCTCGCGATGGGGAAATTCTCTCTGGAGATCGTCCGCTGAGCCGTTTTCGCCTCGCGCTGTTTTCTCCCATGCCGCCTTCGAAAAGCGGCATCGCGGATTACTCCGAAGCGCTCGTTGCCGAGCTTCGCAAACTCGCGGATGTGGAGATCTTCGATTCCGCCGAGGCGGCGCGGAAGTTCGAGGCGCGTTCAGAAGCCGCGGGCTTTGACGCCGCGCTCTATCACATCGGCAACAATCCGCATCACGATTTCGTTTACGAAACGGCTCTGCGCCATCCGGGCTTTGTCGTGATGCACGAAGCCAATCTGCACCACCTGGTGGCGCATCTCACGATCACGCGGGATGACTGGGAGGGCTACCTCGCCGAATGCGAATTCAACGGCGGCGCGGCCGCGCTGGCCTTCGCGGAACGCGTGCGGCGTCTCGAAGTGGGGCCGGATTACGAAGGCCTGGCGATGACGAAACGCCTGCTCGGCGCGTCGAAGGCGGTGATCGTCCACAGTCATTT
>CAZWTH010000392.1:0-59392 GCA_964636715.1 uncultured Solibacteraceae bacterium
ACGCGAATGCCTTCCTTGCTGAGCGCGGAACAGGCTTCGATACCGTCGCGGATGAGCGGCAGCTTCACGACCACATTCTTGTGGATCTTCGCGAGGCCGCGCCCTTCGGCGATCATCTCCTTCGCTTCGGTCGCGACGACCGCAGCGCTGATGGGGCCGTCGATAATGTCGCAGATCGCGGCGATCTGTTCCTTGATCGGTTTGCCTTCTTTGGCGATCAGCGAGGGGTTGGTGGTCACGCCATCCACAATTCCCCATTTCGCGCCGGCGCGCAGTTCATCGAGATTCGCGGTATCCAGAAAGAATTTCATTTGATTCTTAGTATATCGAGGTACGAGGGAGTTACCAGGCGAGCAGGAGCTTGCCGATATGCGCCCCGCTTTCCATCAGAGCGTGAGCCCCGGCGGCTTCCGCTGCCGGAAAAACCTGGTGGATGATGGGACGGATAGCGCCCGATTCGATCAAGGGCCAGATGACTTCGTGGAGCCGGCGCGCGATGGCGGCTTTGAACGCAACGGGCCGAGGCCGCAATGTTGAGCCTGTCACGGTCAGGCGGCGGCGCATCAGCAGGCTCATATCGAGGCTGGCTTTCGAGCCGCCGAGCGTCGCAATGGTCATGAGCCTCCCTTCTTCCGCAAGCGCTTCGAGTTCGCGCGCGGTATACGAGCCCGCGACCATATCGAGGACCACATCGACGCCGCGCCCATCGGAGAATTCACGGACTTTGACCACGAAATCCTGCGTCTTATAGTTGATGGCCCGCGCGCCGAGTTCTTCGCAGACCCGGCATTTTTCGTCGCTGCCCGCGGTCGCGAAAACCGGATGACCCAGGGCATGAGCCATCTGGATCGCCGCGACGCCGATGCCGCTCGAGCCGCCCTGCACGAGCAGGCTTTCGCTTCCGCTGAGCCGTCCGCGATCGAATACATTACTCCATACCGTGAAAAAGTTTTCGGGAAGAGCCGCGGCTTCCTCAACGCTCAACCGTTTCGGCGCGGGAAGGCATTGCGCGAGCGGCGCGGCTGCGTACTCGGCATATCCGCCGCCTGTCAGGAGGGCGCATACAGCGTCGCCTTTTTTTTTCAAAGCGAACGGATTGTCACCGGAAAAGTCTGCTTCGACGATGATGCCGGAGACTTCGAGACCAGGAATATCTGAAGCGCCTGGAGGCGGCGGGTAGTTTCCCTTGCGCTGAAATACATCCGGGCGATTGATGCCGGACGCCGTCACCTGGATCAGTACTTCTCCCACGCCTGGTTTCGGCGCCGGACGCTCGGCGATCCGGAGCGCTTCGGGTGCACCAGGCTGCTGAATTTCCACCACTCGCATTTGCTCTGATGATGCCATGATGGAGGCATGGGACGCCTGCTCATCGGCGCGGGAATTGTACTGGTTGTTGCGGGATTGCTGGTGATTGGCGCGGAGCGCGTTGGCATCCGGCTGGGCTCGTTACCGGGCGATATCAAGATACAGGGCCGCCGCGGGTCGTTTTACTTTCCGGTTGTGACCTGCATCCTCCTAAGCGCGATTCTGTCGCTCATCGCGTGGTTTTTCAATCGCCGGTAGCTTTGGTTATCTATTTGCTCAGCTCCGTGACAGGAGGCAGTATGGATGCTCTCTTTGAGGAATTGGCCGGCGTCGATTCCGGCGCCGCTCTGAAGTTTTTCGTGGAAAATCTGCGGGAGACGGGCGGAAACCAAAGACTCCGCGAAGACGAGACGCTCTACGTCGCCAGCATTCTGGCCCACTACGCACAGACTTCGCGCGCGGATACGTTATCGATTCCTTCGATGGCGAATCTTTCGGAAGTATTCGACGCGTTCATCCTTCATACTCCCGGGTTGACTGATTCTGAAATCCTGGAGATCGGCGGGTCGCAGATCCTGCTGTTCGCCGGGTTCTTCCGCGATCAGATGGCGCGGCGTCACAACGTGGAATGGTATGACCAGCTCGGGCAATCGATGTACGAGCGCGCCAGCCACTATACTTCGGATCTGAAGAGGCGCGCGCTGCTCGACCACATGTCAGAATCTTTTCCGTTCTGGACGATTCGCTGCCGCGACGTGAGCCGTCTGTGCCGCGAAAATCATCTGCTGCTGCGGTTGAACTGAGGCCTTACCTGAGTCGCGCTTGTTCGTCCGCGATTTCAAAATCCGCGGTGCGAACCACGTACTCCGGCGCGGCGGAGTCACGCACCGTCACTTCCAGGCGATAGGACCCGGGTTTCAGCGACTCACTCCGAAGCTGTGTGGCAAACGGAATCACCGGCGAGCCAGGATGAATAAAATCCTTCAGGCCAGCCTCTCCGGAGGTGTATTTCTCGAGGCCGGTGTTTCTATCCATGACGCGGTAAGCCACCGCAATCATCGAATTAGTCTTCTCCAGACTCCGGTCGTAAATTTCGGTGGAGAAAAACAAAGGGCTGGAGTTGTCAAAGCGAGTATCCTCTGCCTGCTTCGTTTGCGGGTCGCCGACGGGGGCCGTACTGAAATTAATCCAGCCGATGCTGAGCGCTTTCCTGCCGGGCACAGGGCTCTCGGCCTGTAGTTCGGCGTTAGCCAGATAGCCCTGACGGCTGAGAACATCCAGTCCGCGGCGCGCGACCTTCACTTTGAGCTCATGATAAATTCCATCGAGCGTGGCCGGATAGAACTCAAGAGTGTAACTCGCGCGGGAATCCTCGAAGATCTGCCGGAGTGCGTTCTGCAGATCCATGCGGGCTGCCGCATAGCCTGCCGTCTGGCGCGTCCATTCCTCAAAGTCCGGCCCGAACTGCCAGTCTGTTAAGGCCGGTGCGTTGGATTTCAGGGCGGCCCGGACGGGATCGTTCAGCTGCGTGACGGCATGTTTCATCGCGACGGGAAAAATCGCGACGTTTGCCGCGTTCAGGGCACGCAGAGTGTGGAGCACATCGGCGTTGAACTGAGTATCCTGCGTATCTCCGGCGCGGATAAAATCGCGCGCGATCCAGACGAGATTCTTGCGGCCCGGCAAATCTCCCAGCCGTGCGGCAATGACGTCGAGAACTTTTAACTGCGTCATCGGATGGTCGATGGCCGAATTGTTTTGCACAGGCCAGAGATCGATCAGGGCCTTCGTCCGCTTCGCCGGGAGGTCGGTTGCTTCCGAGAGGACGCGGAAGTCATCGTCCAGTACGCAAACAGAAACTGGCTCATCCGCCGGAAGAGAGCGAAGAACGTCAGCGACCGCCTGGCGGGTGGATAGATCCTCCAGGGCGTCGGCTCCATACCGATCGAGGAAGATCGTCGTCGGCACGCGTACGGCATCTTTCGTGGTGATGGCTGTGAAAGCGTCAATCCCCTGTTCTTTTCCGTTGTCAAAGAGCTGAAAATCTTTTTGCGTGAGCCCGGAGACCGGTCCGCTGTGATCGCGTACCGCGACCTGAACCTGCACCAGATTTGTTGTCGAACGACGGATCGCCGGCGGTCGTATCGGAGGAGGCACGGCGCCCATTTCTTTGAGGGGGGAGACGAGCCTCGCGTATGCGGGAGCCTGAATCGGCAGATCGTCCGCGGACGGAATCGCGATCGTCTTCTTTAGAGGAGGCGGGGAACTGATGGCGAGATCGGGTTGCCATTCTTTCGGGGTCGGAGCCGGGTTGCGTTGCGGCGCGGGCGCGTTCGGAGGGAGCAGCGGGTCGTAAAGCAAGGTGTTGCGCGCAATCTCGACGGCTGGCTGCGTCAGTTGCGGGGCCACGTGCGCGGTAATGCTCGCGAGCGCGCGCGCGGCATTCACGATATGCCGCACACCCGGGGTTTGCGAAGCGTGGAGCGCGATCGCGCTGACGCCCGCGAGCCACAGCAACGCGATCGCGGAAGCGGTGCCCGGTCCGGGGAGGAGGGAGCCGCCGGGCTGCGAGGGATCGACGAGTCTTCGAATGCGATGGAGGAGCGAACCGCCGTTAGCCGCCATGGCGGGGCTGAGCCGCCGCGGCTGTATCGCTTCGAGCTGCGCCAGTGCGCGGGCGTAAATCAGCACGTCGCCGCTCGCAATGACCGCCGCATCGTCACAGCAGAGCTCGCGTTCGTTGCGAATCTCGCTCGAGATCCACCACACTGCCGGATGGTAAAAGAGCAGCGTCTCCGTCAGGGTTTGCAGAATCCCGGCGAGATAGTCATAGCGGCGGATGTGAGCCAGTTCATGCGCGAGAAGCGCATATACCTGGTCGGCCGGCAGCCCGGCGAGTGTTCCGAGCGGAACCAGAATCGCGGGACGAAGCCAGCCGATCACGGTGGGGACCTCGACCAGCGAGGAAACGAAGAGCCTTACAGGACGAGACGTCTTCACCCTCGCGGCGATTTCTTCCAGCTTGCGCTGCCATTCGGGTTCGGCCGGGCACGCCGTGCGGCGCAGTTGCGAAACCAGCCGCCAGCCGCCGGCGAGGCGAAGGGAAAACACGATGACGCCCGCGATCCACGCGGCTACAAAGCAGCGAATCAGATCCCGCCAGACCGCGGCGGGCAGGCTCCACTGGACGAGCGGCGGGATGGAATGTCCGGCGGCGCCCGCCGTTGACAGAACAATATACGTAACGATCGGCGCCCCCGCCATGACGGCGAGGGCCAGACAGGCCAGCAGGTATCGGCCCTGTGGGGAAAGCGAGCGGCGCAGAATGGCGCGGAGCAGAGCCCAGACGAGCGCGACGGCGCTCCCCTGCCACAGAAAATGCAGGAGAGTCCATCCGAGCTGCTGCACCCACGCAGCATTCATCGCGGCTTCCTCTTTTTCTTTGCCTCGAACTCGTCGAGCAGACGGCGAATCTCATCCAGGTCCTTTGAGGAGGCCCGCTGCGCGGTCAGGGCGCCCATGACCAGGCTGTGCGCGGAGCCTTCAAAGACGCGATGCATCAACTCGCCGGCGAATCTGGCCTGCGCTTCCTCCTTCGAAATCGCCGGAGCATAGACATGCGAGCGGGCGCTCTCCTCGCGCTGCAGCAGGCCTTTTTCATGCATCACCTGCATCTGCTTCAGCGTGCTGGTGTAGCCGGTGTTCTTGGCGAGCGCTTCATGGACGTCGCGCACCGTGCTGGGGCCGGTACGCCAGAGATAAGTCAGGATGCCGAACTCGGCATCGGAGGGGACATGGGACACGATCCATATAATATTACGATTGACCCTCGTAGAGCAATCGGGTATTCTCAGACTTCTGAGCGGGTTGAAACGAGCGCTGGCGATAGTTGTGCTTCCGTTCCTGCTGGCGGCGCCCTTCTACGCACAGGAAGACGCGGGTATTGTTCTGCGCACGGAGACGCGCGTTGTGCAGGTGGACGTCACGGTTCGAGATTCCAGCGGTAAACCGGTGGAAGATCTGAAGCAATCGGATTTTAAAATCCTGGACAACGGAAAGGCGCGGCCTTTTACGATCTTCAGTGTGAACCGCGCCGGGCAGAGTTCTGGTCAGCTTGTTCCGGAAGCATTACCGCAGCGGCCCGCGCTGCCGCCGAATACGTTCACGAATGTGGGTGCGCCGCCCCCGCCTTCCGGCCACTCGAGCATCATTCTTCTGGATGGCGTGAACGGCTGGTTTGAGAGTTTCGCATGGGGCAGCCAGGGCGTACAGGGGTTGATGAATAAACTGCCCGCCGGCGAACGCATCGCGATCTACGTGGTGACGAAGAATGACGGGCTGCTTCAGATCGCGGATTTCACTACCGATCGGGACCGGCTTCGGAAGGCCACGGCAACATTTAAGGTTCTCGGAATGAGCCCTTCTCCTCCCACGGGTCCTGGGGATGGGAAGGGCCTCGTTGAAGACGCCGATTCGCAGGACTCATCGCGCAAGCGGCTGGACCCCACGAGGGCCCCGGCCAGAGAAAAGGAGTTTTTTATGAAGCGCGGCGCGGAGGAGATTCGCCTTTCCTTCAGAGCGCTCGCTGAGAGGTTGCGATCGGAGCCCGGCCGCAAGAGCGTTTTCTGGGTGACGGAAGGATTTCCTCCCAGAGTCATCCGTAACGACCAGATCGCCTGGCGAAAAACGTTCACTGAACTGAACGACGCGAATATCGCCGTCAATACAGTGGACGCGGATGGTCTCGGTGGACCGCCGCGTCTCTGGGGAGCCGGCGCCATTCTCACCATGCAGCAGGTTGCCGAGGAAACGGGTGGAAAGGCGTTCTACCATCGCAACGATCTGGACGCGGCGATGGCAGAGGGTGTCGCGAATTCACGCAGCAGTTACACGCTCGGCTTTTATCTGACGGAACTGGACGGTTCCTATCACCAACTGAAAGTGCTGGTGGATCGTCCTGGGCTGGACCTGCAGTATCGCCGGGGCTATAACGCGCAGACCGATTCGATGCGCGATCGGGCGGCGCGCAGGACCGAGCTCGAATCGGTACTGATGAATCCGCTCGACCTGACCGGCGTCGGGATTGTCGGAAGCCTGGATACGACAGGCGACACCGTGACAGTGCATCTGCGGCTCGATCCAAAAGCGATCACGCTGACCGAGTCCGCCGGCGCCTGGGGCGGTAAGATCGAGGAACTTCTGATTGAAAGGAACGATGCGGGAGGCGCAGTGGCGCGTCTGGAACAGACCTCTCAGCTCACGATTGAGGACAAAAACAAGGCGGTCTATGACCGCACTGGCGCGCGTCTCACGCATACGCTACGCCGTGCTCCCGATGCGGCGAAACTCCTGATCGTCATCCGGGACCCCGTCAGTGGCCGCACGGGCTCTCTCACAATCCCGTTGCGCGATCCACCTGGGTCAAAGCCATGAAGCGTTTCGGCCTGATACTCTTCGCCGTGCTGATTCCGGGCCTTCGCGCACAGGAAGACGCGGGTATTGTTCTGCGCACGGAGACGCGCGTTGTGCAGGTGGACGTCACGGTTCGAGATTCCAGCGGTAAACCGGTGGAAGATCTGAAGCAATCGGATTTTAAAATCCTGGACAACGGAAAGCCGCGGCCGTTTACGATCTTCACCGTGAACCGGGCGGCGCCGGATGCCGCTCCGCCTCAACCCGAACCGTTGCCGGCGCGCCCCGAGCTGCCGCCGAATACTTTTACCAACGCCGGCGCGCCTCCACCGCCTTCCGGGGGACATTCGACCATCATTCTTCTGGACGGCGTGAACGGCTGGTTCGAGAGCTTCGTCTGGGGAAGTCAGGGTATACAGGGGCTCATGGCCAGGCTTCCTCCGGATGAGCACATTGCGCTGTACGTCATCACGAAGTTCGACGGCCTGCTCCAGGTGGTGGACTTCACGACTGATCGCGAACGTGTTCGGAAAGCCGCCGCCGGCTTCCGCCCGCGCTCCATGGAAGCCGCGCCGGTTGGAATGGGGCTGGCCGGAGATGGGGGCGGAATGCTCGATAATGCCCGGATCGAGAGCGTCGCGCGGGACTATTTCATGAGAGGAGGAGCCGAGTCTGTTCGCGAATCTTTCAATGCGCTCTCCGAGCGCCTCCGCGCGCTGCCAGGGCGCAAGAGCGTCTTCTGGATCACGGAAGGATTTCCGCCCGCACTGATGCGCGACAACAACGCCTGGGATAAGACTTTCGGCGCACTCAACGACGCGAACATCGCCGTCAACACGGTGGACACAGATGGCATTGGCGGCCCCAGGCGCCTGTGGGGCACTGGCGGCATTCTCAGCATGCGGGAAGTCGCGGAACGAACCGGCGGCGAGGCTTTTTACCATCGCAACGATCTCGATGCCGCGCTGGCGGAGGGCATCGGCGATTCCCGCAGCAGCTACACGCTTGGTTTTTATCTGAGTGAACTCGACAGCAAGTACCACGAGTTGAAGGTTCAGGTGGATCGGCCCCATCTGGATCTGAACTACCGCCGCGGCTATCTTGCCGAGACGGACGCGATGCGCGACTTCGCCGGACGGAAGAGCGAACTCGATTCCGCGCTGCTCAATCCGCTCGATCTGACCGGGCTCGGAATCGTGGCGAAGGTGGAAGAGAAAGCGGGTAATCTGACGGTCCATCTGCGGCTCGATCCGAAGGCGCTCACGGTGACGCAATCCGAAGGCCGGTGGAAAGGTGAGGTCGAAGAATTATTCATTGAGAGAAATCCAGGCGGTGACCGGGTTGCGCGGGTCAGCCAGAAATCGAACTTCTCGGTGGGGCCGAAAGGGAAGGCGGCATACGATCGCTCCGGGCCCACGTTGACTCACACATTCCGGCAGGCGCCAGGGGCTGTGAAACTCATGATTGTGATTCGGGATTCGGCGAGCGGGAGGACGGGGTCGTTGACGGTTCCGCTGGGAACTGAGTAGATCTGTTTCGCGTCGCTTGTCCCCGAGGGTTCACGAGTTAACTTCTTGGAAGAAACGGAAAACATAGCTAATTCGGAAGCCTCAGCCGCATAAAGATTTCAGTGTGAAGCGGCTCGCCGAGTTCCCCAACCACTTCCAAGGCGTGATTGGCCGCATTGACAGGGATCGGCATGCCAAAGTGTGATCCCAGGCATTTTCGGAGCAGATCAATGCTGAAATTTCTTAAACCAGCTCCGATGTTTCTGCCTTGTTTGGTGGTAGACTCCCGACTTGTTGCCAGCGCTTCTTCGACAAGACAACGGCTGATTGCTTGCTGCCCTTCTGAAAGTCCTTCGATTGCGCTGTGGCGCTCGGCGGGACGCAGCGATGCGAAAAGCCTCTCGATTTGAGATTGGTGGCTTCCTGATGACTGCGCGAAGTCAATCAACAGAAGCACGCGGAGAGTCTTATTCCTAAGAGGTGATGTTTCAATACGCCACCACATCCTTGCGAGGCGATCGGTACTCACCTCCTGAAGCCATTCTTCACTTCGGCCAGACAGGAAATCCATATACCACTCGTGAGCACTCAAAATCCCAGGAAATTCCTCGGTTACCAGAAATACTGAGTCGAATGATCTGGCAAGATCGCGTGTTGCGTGAGGGCTCATGGAAGCAATTGACTCTATCTGGAGTTCCAACTCCATGCGACGATGTGTCTTTTCGGCTGGGTTAACATTCGGATCGCCAAGAGGTGCCAAATGGCTGGCCAGCAGACGTGAAAAGAGTAGCAGTGCGTAGTCGGGAACGGACTCAGGAATCATCAGAATGAGGTAATAGCTATCTGATTGCGTGCAACATGCGCAGCTTTCAGCGTCCCACCAAGTGAAGAGTAATTAGCCGAAATAAAGTTCTTCCCAGCTGTGAGTCCCGTGTGAAACAACGCGCGAAACCCCAGATCCTCTGATTCGAATGAATCAGTTGCGATTGCGCACCAAAGAAGGTCCTTAATAACGTCGGAGGCTCCATACGCCACCTGCCCCGCATGGTTTCGATGTGTTACCGCTAACCACAGGTCGTTTCTGCCGTCGACATAGTGCCTACAGGGTTCATCAGGTCTGAATAGCACGCAATCGATAGAGAATCGGGTACGAAATTTATTACGCAGTTCGCGATTCGCTTCATTGGCGTGCACCGTTGTCGTGAGTTGTCGAAACAGACTCGAAAAATAGCCGATCCACTTCTGATACAAATCGATGGCCACTGGATCAGTCGCATCAAAGAACCGTACGTTCGACACGTCAAGTTTCCCAACTACGCCAGCTGCGCCATACATCATTGTGGTTTGTGGAAGCGCGATGGGCGCTACGTAAATCGCATCGCCCCACGTTCGTGCCGCGGCACTGGAAGCGAAAAGACGTTGGGTGGTCAATACATCTGAAAGATAACGGGGAGCAAGATACTTAATAACGTAAAGTTGGTGGTCGTCGTCGGGACCAGTGCCAAGACTTCCTGCCAATAGAGGGTGTCCCGGCCCGCTTGTGATCATCGCGTCGATTTGTTGCTCGACATCAACTAGGCTCATTCACCAAATAATACACAATTATGACCCTTACAGCGAGAACTAATCTGAAAATGGCTATCGGCTTCTGGAAATGGACGGGCTGGGTGAATGCTCCGTTGCCGACTGAATCCCCGGCGCCGAAGTGGGTCGACTTTTTGCCGTGGCGTCGAAGGGGCTGCTGTACCGGTGGATTGTAAAGGGTGCGAGTGAACTCGCTTAGATGATCCGGCGATTGCTGGTCCTGCCGTAGCCCCACACCAATTTCACATATTTCGGTGGTAGGTCCAGTCCACATCGGCGATGAATGTCTTCGTTGCGCCTGCGCCCTGGGGGGACTGGTCGTGCATCAGAGTCTCGCCAGACGTCAAGAAGAAATTGCCGGCGCGCAATGCGTCGCGTACTGGCATCCAGCCATCGGAGAACTTCGGCACGCGGTCGAGCTTGTCAAAACCGGGTCCGGATCGAATGACGAAGAATTTCGTTGACATGACGAAAAAGTTCGTCATAATGAGGGCTATGAAATGGTTCCTCGTTGTCCTCCTTCTTGCGGGCTGCGCGGCCGCCCAGACGGCGCAGGATTGGTCGAGTCCGGCCGAATCCGATATCGGCATCGCCGCCAGCAATGAAAAAGATCCGGCCAGACAACTGGATCTGCTCCGGAAGTGAGAACAGCAATATCCGGGTTCGGCTTTGAAGGGCAAGCGCGAACTGATGATTGCGCAGGCGCAGTTCAAAATCCTGCAGGCGGCGTATACGAAGACGGATCCTGCGATTTTAGCCGCCGGTCAGAAGGCGGGTCAGGACCTCGAAACGCATTTCGGGCAGTATTTCGATGACGCCAATAAACCGGCGGAGGTCACGCAGGATCAATGGACGAATGCCCGCAGGGGCACGCAGTCCCAGGTGCATTTGATTCTGGCGTACATCGCGGGCGTGCAGAAGAACGATCCCGGCGCTGAAGAGGAGCTGAAGAAGGTACTTGAGGTCGATCCGAATCAGGCGATTGCGTCCTATCAGCTTGGTCTTACGATCGTTCACGACATGGCCGGCAGCAACGATCTGAGCCGCTACTCCGAAGCGCTCTACGATCTCGCGAGATCGCTCCAGGTGACGGGGCCCACCGCCCTGACTCCTCAGGCGAAGAACGCCGCGGACGCTTCGCTGAAGAAGCAATACGCCCATTACCACGGCTCCATGGAAGGGCTGGAGGATTTGGTCAAACAAACCGCGTCCGCCGCCTTGCCGCCAGCCGGATTCCATCTCAGGAGCGTCGACGATATCGCGGCCGAAAAGGCAAAGGACCACGAGGCGTGGGCAAAAGACCATCCGGACCTGGCGTTCTGGGAAACGATCCGTACCGCGCTCCAGATGCAGGGCGATACGTTCTTTTCGACGTTGCAGGGCGTTGCATTTCCACCGGAAGGCTCCGATGCGTATAAAGGCCCTGCGATGTTCAAAGGCGCGGTGGTTTCAATGCCCTCGCCGAAACAGATTCTGGTGAACGTGGATAGCGCGGCGGGCGACGCGATCCTTACGTTCGACGATACGATTCGCGGCGAAATTCCCGCAGGTACGGCCCTCCAGTTCAAGGGCGTAGTCGATGCATACGCGAAAGAGCCGTATACCCTGACCCTGGCGATCCAGGAGCCGAAGACCGACGTCACCGGTCTGCCGGACAGCGTGAAATTCGGGTCGGCGCCGAAGACTCCTGCGAGGCCCGGCGCTCGCCCAGCTACGAAGGGCCGCGGAAAATAGGACCCCTTGACATGACGAACAAATTCGTCATAATGAGGCCATGGCATCGGAACGTCCCCGCCCCACGGAGTCCGAACTGAGCATTCTCCGCGTCCTCTGGGATTACGGCCCGCTCTCCGTTCGCGCTGTGATGAAGAAACTCAGCGAGGAAAAGCCGATCGGCTATACCAATGTCCTGAAGATCATGCAGATCATGACGGAGAAGGGTCTGGTAGAGCGCGATGAATCCGTCCGGCCGCAGATTTACCGTCCGCGTGATCCGCGCGCCAGGACGCAGCGACAACTGCTTCGCCACATGCTGGACCGTGTTTTCGGCGGCTCCACGCGCGCTATGGTTCTGCAGGCGCTCTCCGAAAAGAAGACATCGCCGCAGGATCTGAAACAGATCGAAAAGCTGCTCGACCGGATTGAAGGCGAAGGCAAATGACTCCGCTGGCGCAGGCGATCGCCGCGGCCCTGATCCAGTTCGTCTGGCAGGGGTTTCTCGTAGCCTTCGCTGTCTCCGTGGCGATGGTTTTCCTGCGCAACCATAACCCGCGGATTCGCTATGCCGTCTACTGCATCGCGCTGCTCGCGATTGGAATCCTCCCCGTCATCACCGCGATTGCGCTCTACGATCCGCTCGTATCGAACGTTGCGGGTCAGGCCGCAATCACGCTGACAATCCGCGGCGCGTGGAGTGGAAGCGCTGCAACAGCGGGCGCGCTGGATCGCTGGCTGACCGCCGCGCAGCCCTGGATTCTCGAACTCTGGCTGGCGGGCGTCGCGTTTCTTTCCGCGCGGCTGGCGTGGACAAGCCGGCGCATTTCCGCGCTGCGACGGTCCGGTACGCCGCCGAACTCGCTGGTTCTCGCCATCGGCAAAGCGCTTGCGCGCCGTATGGGAATGCATCGCGCGGTGCGGATTCTCGTCTCCACCATTCCCGATGGGCCGGCCGTGATCGGTTGGTTTCGTCCGGTTGTCCTCCTCCCGGCAGCGGCTATTCTCCACCTCACGCCGGAACAACTCGAAGCAATCCTTGCCCACGAACTCGCGCATCTCAGGCGCTATGACGATGTCCTCAACATCGCCCAGGCAGTGATGGAAACGCTGCTCTTCTACCATCCGGTGGTGTGGTGGATTTCCGGCCGTATTCGCCACGAGAGGGAGCTCTGCTGCGACGATCTGGCGGTGAGGGCTTCCGGCAACGCGCTCTGCTACGCCCGCGCGCTCGCTTCGCTCGAACGGCTGCGCATCGGGCATTCTGGTCTGGCTTTGGCGGCGCTCGGCAATTCCGAATCCTCGCTTGAGTACCGCATTCACCGGATCGTGGAAGCCTCGACGTCCGAGGCCCGTCCCTCGGCGCTGCCGGGAATCATGGCCCTCGCGCTGGCCGCGGGCTGCATGGCCGTTTATTCCGTTCCGGTCCACGGCTCCGCTCCGCCTCCGCCGCAGGTCGAATATCCGGAAACGGCGCGGCTGCAGGGAATCCAGGGCACGGTGCCGGTGCAGGTGCAGATTGACGATCTGGGCGGCGTGAGCCAGGCCCGCGCCATTGGCGGTCCAAAGGAACTGCGCCAGGCCGCGGTGGCCCGCGCATCCGCCCTGCATCTTACGCCAGGCGCGCCCGTGACGAGCGAGCGAGTCGACGTGGCGTTTGAATTGACGCCGCCGCCCCCGCCGTCCCCGGCCGTGACGCAGCCTTCCGCGCCCGCACCGGTGTCGCGCGAGTAGCTATTCCGCTCGCTTTTGGCCACGCTGGAAATAGCCGCCGGCCGAACCGATCCCGTCTCGCTCGATAATGCGCGCCGGGCCGGCCAGCAGTTGCTCGACCGTTACAGCGATTTTCTGGAACACGACACCGAACTGCTGATCCACAACACTCTGGCAACAATTGCGCAGGCGAGCGGCGACGACGCCACGGCCGAAGCGGAGCTTTGCAAAGTGCTTACGCTCGATCCCGGTCAGGCGGGCGCTTCCTACTCCCTTGCCGCCATCTACATGCGGGAAATGTCGCTCAATAACGACCTGAATCGCTACTCCGAAGCGATCTATGAATTCATCCGCTCCCTGAAAGTGACCGGGGCGGGCGCGCTTTCTCCAGGCCTGCGAGCGGAGGCGGAGAGCGCGCTGCGGGAAAGCTACGCGAGCTACCACGGCAGCATGGAGGGTTTCGATGAATTGATGGCGCGAGTGGGTGACGCGCCGCTGCCGCCCGGCGACTTCCACGTTCTCAGCATGAGCGAAATGAGCGTTCCGCTGCCGCGGCCCTATGTGGCTTCTTCCGATGACGGCGATGCTCCCCGCGTGAAACCCGCCAGGCGGAATATTTTTGCGCGGGCGTTCCGCGGAGTGTTCCACGCGCTGCGGTACGTGGCGCGTTTAGGGAGTCGGAAGCCGGCGGCTCACCAGACGGCCGCTCTCGAACAGCGCGGCGCGCAGCTTGTGGTGGGCGGCGAGAGCCTTCAGGTCGGCGGAATCGAGCCAGACGGATTCGTCGAGAGTAAAGAAGTACATGACCGATGAACCGTTCGGGTTGTGCGACAGCCCGAGCAGGTGACCGATCTCATGCACCGAAATCACGAACATCTGCTGTTCCGTCAGCTTCGATGCGGGGTTGAACGCTACCCAGCCCTCGAAATCCGCGCGGTCCGGATACTGTGAGCGGGCCGCGACGCCCGGCGTATCGAACAGGCTTTTCGCGCCATCCACAAGCTCAACCGCGCAATCGCCGGAGCTGACCTCATGCCAGCTCATATCGAGAACGCCGGCCCAGAAATCCATGGCGCGCAGGAAAGCGTGATCCAGTAACGGATTGGCGCTCGAAACGCGCACGCCGAGATCCACGTGATCGTGACTCAGCAGTTTGTCATGCCGGCCGCATGGCGCATACTTGCCAGTCCAGTTTGACGGCGTAGCGAACGCCGCGCTCGCGCTGAGCGCGAAAAGCGCCAGCAGCCCCAGGCACGATTTCCTCATGTAGCTGAAAGAACCAATTGTGAAGGTTCGAACGGAGTCCGGTCAATTGGGGAAACACCCTGGGACTTCTGTAAACGTTCTGTTCAGAGCGCCCATTGGGTATCCTGAAATGCATCCCAGCCCATGACTGAGTCCCACGCCAACACTCTGACGCCCGCCGCGGCCACTCCTTCGCCGCGCGTGCCCGCCGTGCTGTTCGGCGTCACCATCCTGCTGAGCGCGTTCCTGCTGTTTCAGGTGCAGCCGCTCATCGCGAAACTCATCCTCCCCTGGTTTGGCGGTTCGGCGGCTGTCTGGACGAGTTGCATGCTGTTTTTCCAGATCGCGCTGCTTGGCGGATATGCCTGGGCGCACTGGCTCAGCGAGCGCCCCACGAGCCAGCAGGTTGTCATTCACGGCGCGCTCCTGCTGGTGAGTCTGGCTGTCCTTCCCATCATTCCCTCGGTTCGCTGGAAGCCCGCGGGCGGAGAAGACCCGCTCCTCGGCATCCTGGGGCTCCTGACGGTCACCGTGGGGCTCCCCTATTTCCTGCTCTCCGCCACCAGTCCGCTGCTCCAGTCCTGGTATTCGCGCGCGAACGGCGGGGCCATGCCCTACCGGTTCTTCGCGCTTTCGAACCTGGGTTCCATGGCCGGTCTTCTCACCTATCCGCTGGTTGTGGAACCGTACGTCACCAACGGCCACCAGGCGTGGATGTGGTCGATCGGCTTCGTCATCTTCATGGCGTGTTTTCTGGTGGTCGCGTTTCTGGCGCGAAACGCGCATACGGCGGCCCCCACGGCTGATGAAAGCGCGGATATGTCGCATGCCCCGACCCTGACGGACAAGCTTCTCTGGATCGCGCTCGCTTCGTGTGCGTCGGCGCTGCTGCTGGCCGTCACGAACCACCTGACCCAGAATGTCGCCGCGATTCCTTTCCTGTGGGTGCTGCCCCTCAGTCTCTACCTTCTGAGCTTCATCCTCTGTTTTGACAGCGACCGCTGGTATCGCCGCCGCTTCTTTGTGCCGCTGGCCGTTGTCGAACTCCTGTCCACGGCCCATGCGATATCGAATCAGGGGAACTTCGACAACCTGATCGTCGCGGTCTCGATCTTCAGCGCCGCGTTATTCGTGTTCTTCATGGTGTGCCACGGCGAACTGGCGAAACGGCGGCCGTCGTCGCGCTATTTGACGTCCTTCTATCTGATGGTTTCGGTCGGAGGCGCGATTGGCGGTCTTCTGGTCGGTTTCGTTTTCCCGTACGTACTGCCGGCCCTTATCGATCTACCCATCGTTCTTGCTCTCACGGGATTTCTGTTCGCCTGGCTTCTCTGGCGGAATTATACGGTCGAAAACCCTGACGCGCTGAACGGCGCGAACTTCCTCAGCGAACCCAGCGACAAATATGCAATCGGCATACTTCTGACGGCGGCCTTCGGCTTTATCGCCGCCCGCATTCTCGGCGCGAAATTCTCCGGTTGGCCCGCGTTTCTGGCCGCGCCTTACGATGGCCCTGCTCTGATTGCGATTGTCGGATTCCTTATCCTTTATATTCTCTGGCGCAGCCGCGGCGATGTCGAGGCCGCGGATGAGAAGCGGGATCGCATCGTGATAGCCGTGCTTCTCGGCGCCCTGGCGCTGTTCACCGGTGGCCGGCTGCTCATGGCGCGGTTCTTCGGGGCTCCCGCGTTTCCGGATGACTCCCGCGACCTCACGGTGGTCATCGCGCTCGCGGGCCTGACATTCCTTTATCTACTGTGGCGCTGCCGCGACTCGCTCAATAACAACATGATCGTCTGCGGCGCGGGACTTGCGCTCGCGTTCGGCCTGACCGGCTTTATGGCGCACGACGTCTGGAATTACATGGGCGGCGCGCGGTTAATGATGCGAAATTTTTATGGCGCTCTCACCGTCTATGACCACGAGGCGGAAAACGATTGGGGACCTTACCGCGAACTGAGGCACGGGACCATCGAGCACGGCGTGCAATTCCTATGGCCCCAGAACCAGCATCACGCGACAACGTACTACGCCGAACAATCCGGGCTGGGGCTGGCGCTGCGCAGTCTTCGCGTGGAGGGATCGATCAATGTCGGGTCGATCGGACTGGGGGCGGGCACAACCGCCGCTTACGCCCGTCCGGGAGATCACTATTTTTTCTACGACATCAATCCGATCGTTCCTTATATCGCCAATACGCAGTTCTCCTTCCTGCTGCATTGTTTCGGAAAGCACGAAGTCATTCTGGGGGACGCCCGGCTATCGCTCGAAAACGAGCTGAAACGTGGAGTCAATCGCCGCTTCGACCTGCTTTCGGTGGACGCGTTTTCGGGCGACGCCATTCCTGTTCACCTGCTCACGCGGGAGGCGTTCAAAATTTACTGGCAGCACCTTCAACCGAACGGAGTTCTGGCGGTTCACGTCTCCAATCGTTATTTGTCCCTCGCTCCCGTGGTGGCGCTGGCGGCCAAAGAGTCTGGAAAACAAGCCATGGATCTCAACTATGACGGCAACGATGATGAGCAGGAAACCTCATCGGAATGGGTGCTCGTCACCTCGCGGCCTGGGTTCTTTGAGCGCGATTCGATCAAGCCCGTGGCGAAAAAGATCGATCCGATTCCGGACCTCCGCGAGTGGACCGACGATTATAGTAATCTTTACAAAATACTGCGGCATCCTTAACTGGGACCGCGGAGAATGCGATATGCTAGCCAAGATATGAGCGCACCCGCAACGGCCACGGTCACCGACCGTCACGCCCAATACAACAAATCCAGGATCTTCCTCGTCAGTGTCCTTGCCCTCGTTGCCGCCGGTATGGCGGCTTCTCTGCGCGCGAATACGGCTTCCGATCTCCAGAGCATCTTTCTGGACCCGATCGACAAGACGCGCGGCGCGGAAATGATCGCCAATATCCTGGCAGTTCCATTCATCGGTTTCGCGCTCACAATTGCCATCGGCAGCCCGCTGCTCGACATCATCGGGATGGGCCTGCTGCTGCCGCTCGCGGGCATCATGTTTATCGCAGGTTCGCTGACGCTCGTTTTCGCCGGCAGCATTTCCTCCGGCGCCGGGGTTTACAACGTTTTGTATATCGGCGCGGTCATATCCGGCATTGGATGGGGCCTCGTGGAAACCGTGGTTAACCCGCTGATCGCGACGCTCTATCCGGAAGAAAAAACCGCGAAGCTCAACCACCTGCACGCCTGGTGGCCGGGTGGTCTGATCATCGGCGGTCTGCTGGGCGTTGGAATGTCGAGCATGGGGATGAGCTGGCAGTTGAAGCTCGCCGCCGTGATGATTCCGGCGGTGGCCGTGCTGGTCCTCTGCATGGGGATGAAGTTCCCGCCGACCGAGCGCGCTGCCGCCGGCGTTTCGACGGGCGAAATGTTCAAGGAACTGATGCAGCCGATGTTCCTGGTGCTGTTCCTTGCGATGTTCGGCACCGCGGCGTCGGAGCTCGCTCCCGGTCAGTGGGTGGACCTGGCGCTCTCGCGCACCGTACACATGCCTGGCATTCTGCTGCTCGTCTATGTCAGCGGCATCATGTTTGTGGCGCGGCACTTTGCCGGACCGCTCGTGCACAAGCTTTCGCCGATCGGTCTTCTCTGGATCTCCTGCCTGCTGGCCTCGCTTGGTCTGGTGTCGCTCTCGATCGCTGATTCGCCGGTCACCGGCGTGCTCGCCGCTACCGTCTGGGGCTGCGGCGTCTGCTTCATGTGGCCGACGATGCTGGCGACGGCGTCCGAACGATTCCCCCGTGGCGGCGCGCTGCTGATGGGGCTGATGGGAACCGCGGGTACGGCGTCGATTTACTTCGTGCTGCCGTGGATGGGGACAATCGTCGATAAGGAAGTGGCTCGTCTCGCGGGTGGCGCGGACGCCTACAAGAACATGGCCGCCGGTCCTCAGCTCGATCACTTCAAGGGTATCGCCGCCCAGTTGTCATTCAAGGAAGTGGCGATCATTCCCGCGTGCCTGCTGGTCGTATTCGGCGCGATCTGGTTCTATGACCGCTCGAAGGGCGGCTTCAAGGCGAAGAGCGTCCACCACTAACCCGGACACCGGTGGGGCAGGGCTTCGCGGCCCTGCGCGGCGGGCTTCCGCCCGGCGCAATTGACACACTAAAGCGGCGGTTCCATCGGAAGCGCCAGGGGCGGCTCACGCAGGAAATCGAGCTTGCTCATGTGCGCAACGGCATCCTGAATGGCCTGCTCTTCCGTCGCCTCCACGGTGATGACGAAGGGCAGGTCATTTTTTGTGTCGCAGGGCAACTGCAGCACGGCTTCGAGACCGATCTTCTTCGACGCCAGAATTCCCGCGAGCTCCGCGATGATGCCCGGCCGGTCATCCACGCGGAAGCGCAGATAGTACGGCCGCTGCTGCCGCGCGATCGACACCGGTTCATACTCGCCCAGGCGCTCGTGGGCAAACGGGGAAACGCGTTCCGGGCTGCCGCTGTTGATTTCCCGTGCAACGCGCATCATGTCGCTCACTACAGCCACGCCCGTCGGGCTGGAGCCCGCGCCGCGGCCATAGTAGAACGTGTCCGAACCGTACTGGCCTTTGACCCAGATCGCGTTGTACGCGCCTTTTACGCCCGCCAGGATGGTGTTCTGATCGATCAGGGCGGGGCGTACTGAGAGCACGAGACCACGTTCGGTCAGTTGTCCCGAACAGACCAGCCGGATCGTGTGGCCCAGTTGGTGCGCGTAATCGAAGTCCTGGGCGGTGATCCGCCGGATGCCTTCCACGAAAATGTCGCTCGGCGTAATCCGCTCGCCGAACGCCAGAGCCGAAAGGATTGCCAGCTTGGAACGCGCGTCGAAGCCATCCACATCCGCGCTGGGATTTGCCTCGGCGTACCCGAGACCCTGCGCTTCCGCGAGAATCGTCTCGTACGATTCGCCGCGTCTCTCCATCTCGGTCAGGATGTAATTGCTGGTGCCGTTCAGAATACCCGCGATTGCAACGATCCGGTCGCCCGAGATGCCTTCGCGCAGCACGGTGTGGATGGGAATGCCCCCCGCGACGCTGGCCTCCATTGCGAGATTGACTCCGGCCTTGATGGCCTGGTCCCAGATTTCGGCGCCCGCCAGCGCCATCAGTTCCTTATTGGCCGTGATAACGGATTTCCCGTTGGCGATCGCAGTCTCAATGACCTGGCGCGCGATCGTGGTCCCACCGATCAACTCCGCCACAATCTGGACGCCGGGGTTCGAAACGACCTCACGCCAGTCCGTGGTGCGCTTGACGGCGCCGAGTTCGCCCGGCAGCTCCTTTTCGAGCGCGTCGAGACTGCAGACGGCGGCAACCTTGAGGTTGAAACCCAGCTTCTGAGAGATCTGCGCGGCGTTGCCCGCGAGAATCGAGACCGTGCCGGAGCCTACGTTGCCGAGGCCAACGACGCCAACATGAACATCCTTCATTTTCATCTATGATAGCGGTATGAGGACATCTGGAAGGCGGGCAATGCTGGGCATTCTCGCCGCCGGCGTGGTTCGGGCGCAGACGCTGCCGCCCGAGATCATCCACGGTGACGATGAGACTCCGAAGCGCCTGCCGAACGGGAAACTGCAGTCTGACGCGATCCTCAAGGATGAATACGATCAGAACGTGAAGGACGCCCGTGAACTGGCGTCGCTCGCGAAAGCGATCGGGCTCGAACTCGACAAAAACGACCAATACGAGCTGTCGCTGGGGATGCTGAAGAAGCTCGAAGATATCGAGAAGATCTCCAAACGCATGCAGTCGCGGATACGCCACTAAGCCCTGTCCTACAACAGCGTCAGTGGATCTACATCAATCACCAGCGCCGTCGCATTCCACTTCCGCGTCCGCGCGAACTCCTGCGCGCGCTTCAGCAACGCATTGAGTTCCTTGCGGCTGGCCGATTTAATCAGAAGCTGATAGCGAAACTCCGCCTTCAATCGCGGGACAGGCGCCTCCGCCGGTCCCATAATCTTCATCTCCGCGGGCGCAGGCGTCAGGTAATGACCGAGCTCCGTACTCATCCGCAGCGCGTCCTCCTGCTGCGGAGCCCGTACCAGAATATTCGCCATCGCACTGAACGGCGGATATTTCATAAAACGCCGGAACTGGAGCTCCTTCTCGAAGAACGCATGATAATCCTGCTGGGCAGCCAGCTGCACCGCGTAATGCTCCGGATTCAGCGTCTGCAGATAAACCTCGCCCGGCAACTCGCCGCGGCCGGCGCGCCCCGCCACCTGCGTGAGCAGTTGAAATGTCCGCTCGGCGGCGCGGAAATCGGGCATCCCGAGCCCGACGTCAGCCGAAACAATTCCCACGAGCGTGACGTTCGGAATATCATGACCCTTCGCGATCATCTGGGTACCCACCAGCATGTCGTAATTGCGCTCGCGAAAATTCTGCAGGATGTCTTCGAACTGCCGCTTGCCGGTCACGGTATCGCGATCGAGCCGCGCAATGCGGGCGGTGGGGAATGCGTCATGCAACTCGTCCTCCACGCGCTCCGAGCCGATTCCCAGGAAATGCACATGCTCGCTTCCGCATTTCGCGCAAACGGATGGCACTTTCTCCGCATAGCCGCAATAGTGGCAAAGCAGGCGCCGGTCCCGCCGATGGTAGGTCAGCGTCACCGCGCAGTTCACGCATTCCACGCGCGCCCCGCAGGACCGGCATGCCACATGGCTCGAAAATCCGCGCCGGTTCAGCAGCACGATCACCTGCTCGTTGTTCGCGAGGCGCCCCTGAATAGCGTCGACGAGAGCCCTTGAGAACGTCGCGTGCCTGCGCGTCTCCAGAAACTCCTGGCGCATGTCGATCATGTGGACCTTCGGCATCGGACGCCCCGCGACGCGGTCCGGCAATTCCAGCAGCGTGTACTTCCCCTGGCTGGCGTTAAAGCGGCTTTCGAGACTCGGCGTCGCCGAACCGAGCACCACGCACGCCCCGGCCTTCTGTGCGCGCACGATCGCTACGTCCCGGCCGTTATAGCGCGGATTTTCTTCCTGCTTGTAGCTGCCGTCGTGTTCTTCATCCACCACGATCAGCCCCAGATTGCGGACAGGCGCGAATACGCCGCTGCGCGTGCCGACCACCACGCTCGCGCCGCCCGCGCGAATCCGCCGCCACTGCTGGGCGCGCTCGGAGTCGGTAAACGCGCTGTGCAGAATCGCGACGCGATCGCCGAATCGCGCGTAGAACTGCCCTGCCATCGCGGGCGTGAGAGCGATTTCCGGTACCAGCAGCAACGCGCTGCGCCCCTGCGCAAGCGCCGCATCGATGGCGTTGAGATAGATCTCCGTCTTGCCGGAGCCCGTCACCCCGTGGATCAGGAACGTACAGAATTTTCCAGTGCCAATCCCGGCTTCGATCAGATCGAACGCGCGCCGCTGCGCCGGATTCAATTCATGCGGCGCGCGCGGCGGCGCGGCGGTAATAGGCATGGCTTCTTCCGCCAGTTCCACCAGCTTCTTCCGCGCGAGCGAGCGCGCCGCCGTACTGGCGTTGTGGACCTGCCCCTCCACTTCACTGAGATTGTGCGATCCGGGATGCAGCGAAAGATAGGCCAGTAGCTCACGCTCGGCTTTCGGCAGTTTGCCCTCCGGCTGGGCGGCGGTCAGCGATATGCGCAGCTTGCCCGAAGGCGCGCGCAGCGGATCGCGTTCGCGTTGCGTATGCTCCACCGCGATCCAACCCTTCCGTTCGAGCGACTTCAGTACCTTATCCGCCAGCGGTACCTTGCGAACGATGCTCACCGCGGCCATGGGCCGCGCCGCCAGCATCGACATCACTTTGTGAAATGCATCGTCTCCTTCCGCCCCGATGGAAAGCTGACGCGAAGCATCGCGTCCGGCGTCGGTGAGCGAATAGACCTTGCCTGTCCGAATTTCCGATGCCAGCGGCAACATGCTCCGCAGTACTTCGCCGAGTGGTGAGCAGTAGTAACCGGAGATCCAGCGGCCGAGCGCGATCAGTTCATCGTCCAGCACAGGCTGCGGGTCGACGAGCCGCAGGGCGTCCTTGACCGCAATCTCCGGTTGCGTATCGTGAACCGCCAGCACAACGCCCGTGAGCTTGCGCGTGCCGAAGGGCACGATCACGCGCGTTCCCGCCTGCACACGATGCTGCAGAGTCAGAGGCAGGGAATAGGTAAACGCCTGGTCGAGAGGGACGGGCAGACTAACGTCGCAGAAACGAGGCAAATTTCAGGCTACCGGATTGCGCAGCGTGCCGACGCCTTCGAGTTCGACTTCCACCACGTCGCCCGGCTTCATGCGCTTCGTTTCGCCTGGCGTGCCGGTGAAGATGACATCGCCCGGAACGAGCGTGACCCACTGGCTGATGAAACGGACGACTTCCGGGATATCGAAAATCAGGTCACTCGTACGCTGTCCCTGGACCCTTTCTCCATTTAACCGTGTTTCGAGCGCCAGGTCGCCATAGATCGCGCCGGTGACAATGTACGGGCCGAACGGCGAAAATGTATCGCAGCCTTTCGCCCGCCACCACTGCAGATCCTTGCCGTCGCCGCGTTGCCAGTTGCGGTCGCTCACGTCGTTTCCGCAGGTCACGCCGAAAATGGCGGCGGTAGCCTCTTCGCGCGACGCTTTGCTGATTTTCTTTCCGATGACGACAACCAGCTCGCCCTCGTAGTGAACGTCCTGCGCCTCTTCCGGAATCACGATCGGATCGCCCGGATTCTGAATGGACGAAATCGGCTTGTAGAAAATCCCCGGAATTTGCGGCACGGGGCGGGCGCCAAGGTGGCTTCGATAATTCAGTCCCACAGCCAGCATCTTCGGCGGCTCGCATGGCGCCAGCAGCTTCACCTGACTCAGCGCGACTTCGCGTCCGGTTGGCGCCGGCGCATCGAAGAGCCCGCCTCGCAGTTCGCGAACGGTTTCACCGTCCACGAGTCCATAGTGCTTTCCACCCTCAAACGCATAGCGCGCAATCACCGGCATGTAGAGACTATATCCAATCGCCTTTGGAGATTTCCTCGGCGAGCGAACGGAGACTCACGCGTACGCGATCGGCTTCGACTTCGGCGACTTCATTGCCAGCGGTTCCGGGCGCTGGAATTTCCACGTCGATCTTCAGGCGTTTCGCTCCCGCGGGCGTCGAACGCACGCGCGCGATCAGCGCGTCGAGCGCCGTGTCCGCCGACGCCGCAAACGCGGGCATCCAAACAGGCGCCGGTTCGCGCCCCGCGCGATAGAGATGCGATTCCATCGCCATTACGGCGTGCACGAAGCTGTGCGAATGAACCAGGATCGTGTTGAGCGCCGCGGTCTGACGTTCGGTAATCCCGGGTTCGCCCGCCATGCGCTCGACAGACGCCTGCGCGTTGGATCTCGCCCGGCGTCCCTTCAGGCGAACGTCGTTGATCACGGCGCTGCTTGCTCCCTGCCAGGCGCCGAGCACGGCGCGCGTGTAGTCACGATACGCCGTCAGCATCTCGACAAGCGCCGCGCGCGTCTGCGTCTTTTCCCATGTGGGCCAGACGGCGTAGGCCGCGAGCGCCAGCGTACCGCCCAGCATTGTGTTCATGGCGCGCGCCGCGATCACGGCCGCGGGAGCGACGCCGGTCACCGCGATCAGCAACACTACTAATCCGCTCACCGCGAACACGAAGATTCCGTAGTTGGCCGGGCCGGCCCATCGCAGCAGCAGCGTGAAGACGGCCATCAGCGCAATATCGGTGGAAACGCCCGTGTGGACGAAATGGAATAGCAGCGTGGCGAAAACGAGGCCCACGATTGTTCCACCGATGCGGAGCACGCCGCGCGCGAAGGTGCTGGTGAAATCCGGCTTCAGCACGATCGCGATCGTCATCGGAATCCAGTAGGTCCGCTGCAGAACAATCGCGCGGCCGATGATATCGCCGATCGCGAGACACACCGCCATCCGTACGGCATGCCGGAACACCGTGGAATCGAGCGACAAATTCGCCAGCAGGCGCGCCCGGTAACCCTGAAAGTGCAGCCGCCAGTTCGGCGGGGAATCAGCCGGCCGCTGGGCGGTTTCCGCCGCGCCGAGGTAGTTATCCTTCGCCGCTGCGGCCGACGCCGCTGCGCGAATCTGGCTTCGCAGCGCAATGGACTGGCGGCGGGCATCGCGCAGCAGAGCGCCGAAGAAGAGACTGCCGAAGGAACTGCCGGTATTCGTGCGGAGCGCCTCGAATTCGACGAGACAGCCAGTCATCTTCGCGATCGCCTCGTCGGTATTGGCTGCCGCCTCCCCTTCCGAAATGCGTTCGCCCACTAGCCGGATCGCGCCCGCCGCGCAGCCCAGAATTTTCTGGAGCGCCGCGGCGGCGTCCGCGCCTCCCTCGTGCCGCGCAATCCGGCGTTGCAGCCGGCCGCCATTCAAAATAGACAGCCGGATGCGTTCCGCCTGCGCCAGCAGAAAGACGTGGCGCTCGGCTTCCACGCTGTGATCCCGCGAAAGCGGCGCCAGCGCATCCTGCGCCTCTGTGATCTGCGCCGTCATCGGAGGCGCGGCCCTGCCCTCCGGCGGCGCCTGAGCCACTTCCGCGAGCGCTTCATAGACTTGCGCCAGGATGCGCCGTTCCGGCTCGTAGCGCCGTAGCGGCCACAGGAATGTCGAGAGCACTGTCTGGAGAAGACCGCCGCACGCGGCGACCACGCCCGCCTGCGCCGCCTCCGCCCATGGCAGCGGCTTCGCGGCGAAGACCACCACGGTCACCACCGTGACCACCCCAAGATCCGCCGCCGTCGTTCCCAGCGCCACCAGCATGCCCGCTCCGAATGCCGAAGCTGCCGCCACAATCACCGCGGCTGTGTTGCTATGGGCTGAGAGCGCGCCGGCCACCACCGCCACTCCGGTGAGCAGCGAGGAGAGAAGCATGCGGCGCGCTCGGAAACGATAGGGATCGAGCCCGTCTGAGAGGGAAACGTTCAGCGCGCCGAGTGCGGCTACGGCGCCGGTGGAGGGCGATACCGCGAGAGCGCCGAGGGTAACGGCGAGAGTGAATCCAATCGCGTTACGAATCGCGATCCGAGGAACGATCTTCTGCGACTCGAACCGGATCAGCGTGCGCCACAGCGTTCGGAGCGGCACTCGATGCGGCATCGGGGTCGGTCCCGGCTATTTGGGTACGTCTGTGGTCTTGGCGTCTTCGGAATACTGCGGCTGCGGAGGATTGAGCTTGATCTCGATCGTCTGTTCCGGTTTGTCCGTGGTGAACGTGCCGCCGTACGTCTGATAGTAGTTGGCGATCACCTGGACCATGATTTCACCCTGCGGCATTGTCGGAAGCGTGACGTTGCCTTCCTGGTTTGTCTTGGTTTCCCAGTTGGTCTGGATCTTTTTCAGGTTGACGCCCATACCGGATTTGAAGCGCACGATGACGCTGGCGCGGTCAATCGGTTTCCCGTTGACCGCCGATTGCACATGCACCGTGAGTTTTACGGGGTCCGACGCCGTCAGCGCCATGGCGAGACACGTCAAGGTCAAGAGAACAATCCTGAGCATCTTCATAGATTCATTATGCGATATCGGGTATTAAAAAATGATGCGGCTCCCCGGCGGCTCGCGCCACCGCTTCCGCCGCTATGTAGCCGCTTCGCACTGCGCCTTCCATCGTAGCGGGCCAGCCCGACCGAGTCCAGTCGCCGGCGAGAAAGAAATTACGAAACGGCGTGATGGCGAGGGGCCGCTTCGCTTCCAGACCGGGCGCTGCGGAGAACGTAGCGCGGACTTCCTTGATGACATGCGCCTTTTCGAGGGTGGCGGTCTTCACCCGCGGAAAAAATTCCGCGAGTTCGCGCAGCGCAAGGTCGATGATCTCTCCCCGCGGCATTGTCGTGAGCGATCGTGAGGCGCTGACTACAAGCTGCAGATAGCGGCCTTCGCTCTTGTTGAACATCCACTGGATGGTACGGTCGAGCAGCGTGGCATGCGGAAGGTTCGTAACCGGCCGGTCGAACCACAAATGGATTCCCGTAATGGGCGAATGCGAGAACGCGTTCCATTCGATCGGCAGGCCGGGCATCAGCGGCTGCAGCCGTTCGAAGGGGATGGAAGAAATGTAGAAATCGGCTTCGATGCGTTCGTCCACGGTGTGGATGGACGCGACGCGGTCCTGCGCCGTTTCAATCGCGGTCACCGGCTCGCGATGCCGGATACGGATATTCCCTGTTGCAGCCAGCGCGTCGTCGCGGTACAACTCCCGAAGCGGCACTTGCGGAAGGCCCATTTCGTACGAATCCGGTTTCGCCAGCATCCCCAGCCAGAAGACCTGCAGTCCGTGACTGGCGGCCATCCGGTCGAGTTCTTCGTTGACGGCGCTCACCAGCACCTGCCGCCAGTAACGCTCGATTGCGCCCTCCGTTTGCTCCTTCTCGATCAGCCAGTCGAGCATGGAGATCCGGTCGAGATCCGGGCGTTTGCCGTACTCGCGCGGAATGGCGCGCATGGCGCGCGCGATCGCGAATTTATCCGGGAGATCGAGAAAGGAGAGCGAGAGGAAAGATCCGGCGAAATGCGCCGGGGCGGGAAGGACGCCGCGCCGCAAAGTGGACAGGCGGCCGCCTGGCTCAACGAAGTAGAATTCGCGCTCGAATCGAATGCGGTTGGAGACGCCGAGGCGGCGGTAGAGATCGAGCAGATTGACGCAGCACCGCAGCAGAACGTGCTGGCAATTGTCGATGACTTCGCCGGATTCGTCCGCGCCGGGAACGGGCCAGGAAGTCGCGCGGCCGCCTGGAAAAGGACGCGATTCGAGGAGTTCCACCTCGAATGCCGCGCTGCCGAGCGCGGCGGAAGCGGCAAGGCCGGCGAGTCCCGCCCCGAGAATGGCAACCCTGGGGGAAGACTTAATTGTGAGCCCCGGCGGCATGGCGCAGGGAAGCTTGTGCCCGCTCCAGTACGTGCGGGCTCGGCGTGTAGTCCGGAATGGCGGTTTTCAGGGCAAGGACCACGCGAGCGGCATCCCGTTCCCTGCAGCCTTCGCGGAGCGCCGTCAGGCAAGCTTCGATATTGGGTTGGTGGATGGCGTTGGCGGCGAACACGCGAACTTTTTCATGCGGCGTCGCTACGGTGCCTTCTTCGAGATGGCAGACTTCTTCGTAAAGCTTCTCGCCCGGCCGGGTGCCGGTGAACTCGATCGGGATGTCTTCGTTCGGACGCAATCCCGAAAGCAGAATCAGATTGCGCGCCAGATCGACGATGCGCACTGGATCGCCCATATCGAGCACAAACACCTCGCCGCCGCGTCCCATAGCGGCAGCCTGCAGAACGAGCTGGCTGGCTTCAGGGATCGTCATAAAAAAGCGCTGCATTTCGGGATGCGTTACCGTGACCGGACCGCCGGCGAGAATCTGCTGCTTGAATCGCGGCACCACGCTGCCGTTGCTTCCGAGCACGTTGCCAAAACGCACCGCGACGAACCGCGTATCGCTCCAGGCGAGCGACAAAATGATAAATTCAGCGATGCGTTTAGTGGCGCCCATGATGTTTGTGGGCCGCACTGCTTTATCCGACGAGATGAGAACGAATTCGCCGACGCCAAGCCGGGCCGCCGCGTTCGCCACGTTGTATGTGCCGAAGATGTTGTTCTCCACCGCCTCGAAGGGATGGGCTTCCATCATGGGCACGTGCTTGTAGGCCGCGGCGTGGAAGACCGTGGCGGGCGAATAATGCCGGATCACTTCTTCGATGCGATGCAGGTTCTGGATATTGCCGATCGCGGGATGGAAGGGAACATCGGGAAATGAAGCGCGGAGTTCGTTTTCGAGGTGGAAAAGGCCGGTTTCCGAGTTTTCAAAGCCGACAATGGCGGCCGGCCGGAACCGGGCAATCTGGCGGCAGAGTTCGGAACCGATGGAGCCGGCGGCCCCCGTCACCATCACTACCCGCCCGGTGATCCGCTTTTCAATCAATTGATGCTGCAGCACCACGGGGGAACGGCCCAGCAGATCCTCCACGGCGACGTCGCGAATCTGCGACGTGAGATTCACGTTCGAGAGCAGCGTGGAAAGGCTGGGAATGGTTTTGCAGGAAACGCCGGCGCCGTGGCATGTCTGCACGATGGCGGTCATTCTCTGGCCGGTGATGGAAGGCATGGCCACCAGCACCGTAGATGCCACGTACTTCCGGGCGATGGCGGCAATATCGTCGCCGGTGCCGAGAACCTTGACGCCGTGGATAGAGGAACCGAGCTTGGCTGGGTCGTCATCCAGAAGTCCCACCACATGGTAGGGCAGGGAAGCGTTCTGGCGGATCTCGCGCAGGATCGCCGCGCCCGCATCGCCCGCGCCGTAGATCAGCGTGCGGCCTTCCGACGTGCTGCGCGTGCGCGATTGCGAAAGCTCCCAGTGGACTCGCCGGCTGATGCGCGTAGCGGCGGTGAGCAGCAGGCAGACCAGGAAGTCGATGATGTAGATGAACCGGGGAAAACCGTGCCCGGCGAACCCGAGCGTAATCGCGGTGACGAGCGCGCTGGCGGCAATGTTTCCAATCGTGAGGCGGATGAGATCGGGGAGCGAGACATAACGCCACCATCCGCGGCCGAGGCCGCCGATCCAGAACACCACGAGCTTAGCCAAAGGCCAAACCAGCAGCGCGAATCTTAATTCCGGCCGGTGCAGCGGGGGGACCGCGCCATCGAAGCGCAGATCGAAAGCGGCGATGACGGAGATCGCGCAAATCACCGCCTGCGTCAACAGCAGTAAGGGCCGGTGGTATCGCAACAGCCGTTCCGAAGCTTTAGCCGGACTCATGCCGCCAGAACCCCCGCCGCCCGCCGCACGGACTCGATCACGCGCGTTTGATCTTCCAGGGAAAGACTGCTGGAACTGGGCAGGCAAATCCCGCGATGGAACAGGTCGGCGGCAATCTCACCTCCGATGCATTCCGCCTGACGATAGAGCGGCTGCAGGTGCATGGGTTTCCACACCGGTCGGGTTTCGATATTGTCGGCGTCGAGCGCGGCAATGAGCTTATCGCGCGAAAGTCCCAACTCGTGCTGGTCAACCAGGAAACAGCTCAGCCAGTTGGTGACGACGCCGTGTGGCGATTGCGGCATGAAAGTCAGACCGGGAATATCGGCAAACGCATCGCGATACCGGAATGCGATAGCGCGCCGTTGCTCGACACGCGTAGAGAGCACCTGCAACTGCCCCCGTCCGATCCCCGCCAGCACGTTGCTCATCCGGTAGTTATAGCCCATTTCGGTGTGCTCGTACCAAATCGCATTATCGCGCGCCTGTGTGGACCAGAACCGTGCCCGCCTGATCCAGTCCGGGTCGGCCGCCGAAAGCATCCCGCCCCCGGTCGTGGTAATCATCTTGTTGCCGTTGAAGGAGTAAACCGCGAGACAGCTGTGTTGTCCCACCGGTTTGCCCTTGTACGTGGCTCCCAGGGCCTCTGCGGCATCTTCCAGTACGGGCACCTCGTAACGTTCGCAGGCCTCGAGGATGGGGTCCATGTCGGCCGGCTGTCCGTAAAGATGCACTACGATGACGGCTTTTGGCAACCGGTTACGGTCAGCCCGCTGCTTCAGAGCGCGCGCGAGCAGGGCGGGATCGAGATTCCAGCTTTCCCGGTCGCTGTCCAGGAAGACTGGCCTGGAGCCCATGTAAACGATCGGATTGGCAGTTGCGACAAATGTAAGCGTTGGACAGAAGACTTCATCATCCGGCCCAACTCCGAGCAGTCGAAGCGCAAGATGCGTCGCCGCCGTTCCACTCGCGAGGGCGACGGAGGGCATGCCGATATGCTGGGCGAATTCGTCCTCAAATGCGGTGACGTTCGGACCGACCGTGGAGAGCCAGTTGGTGGCAAATGCTTCGGCCACATAGGTTTGTTCCATACCGCCCATGTGGGGGACGGAAAGAAGGATACGAGAACTCATACGGCAGTACGGGAGCGGTCCATCCTTTGAATATTGTCGCAAATAGTCGTCGCTTGCCCTGAGAAGCTTTTTTCTTGTTTTCAGCGACTTGGACCCAAACCTGCGCCTCGCGAAGCTGGGACGGGCGTGTGGTACACGTAAGACTATGTCGCCTGTCCGGGTGAAACGCCCATCTGATTTCATTGAGTTTCCCAGAGAGGCGATTTTCCAGGGGATACACAATCGCATTGAGGATCAGGTGCGACTTTATCCCGACCGACCTGCTCTTCGGACGCCCTCGATCACCTATACATACGCCGTGATGAATGCTCGGGCGAACGCGATCGCACGAAGTATCCTCGCGGTCAGCGGGGACGAACTTGCGCAGGCCGCGCTGCTCCTGCCCAATTCTCCTGAAGTCATCATCTCCATCCTCGGGACCTTAAAGGCCCATAAATGCTATGTCCCGCTGGACCCGAATTTTCCGCAGGACCGGCTTCGAATCATGTTCGAAGACGCTGAACCTTCGGTCTTAATCACCGACGACGAGCACCTTCCTCTGGCGGCGAAACTGGTATCCGCCGGGACGCCGATCGTGAACATTTCAGCGATTCCCGCCGGCCCCAATATGGCAAATCCGGACATTCCGGTGGATCCGATGGAACGGGCCTACATCCTGTACACCTCCGGTAGTACGGGTCGGCCCAAGGGAATTGAATTTCTCCACCGCAATCTCGTCCATCACACGATGGGGCTGGTGAACAACCTCTTTTTCTCGCCGAGTGATCGCGTTACCTGGCTGCACTCATCGAGCTTTGCCGCATCGATCGTGGATATTTACTGTTGCCTGATGGCCGGCGGAACTCTGTATCCATGGGATGTGAAAACCCAGGGATTTATCGGTCTCGCCGATTGGCTGGTACAGGAGAGAGTCACAACGTTTCAGTGGATACCGAGCGCTTTCCGTCAGTTCCTGCGCACCGTACCGGAAGACTTCGTTTTTGAGAACATTCGTATTGTCGTGATGGCAAGCGAGCCCCTGACCCTCAGGGAAGTTGAGCTTTTCCGCCGGCATTTTCCGCGCGATAGCTGTCTGGTCAATCAACTTGGCACCAGCGAAGCGGGTAATTATCGCCTCTTCCCGGTGGACCACGAGATCGCAATCGAAAGCCCGAATGTTCCTGGCGGCTACCCTCCCTCGGATGAACGCCGAGTTGTCATTCTCGACGAGGAATACCGTCCCTTACCCGCCGGAAGTGTCGGCGAGATTGGTGTTCAGAGTGACTTCATGTGTCGAGGCTACTGGAGGGATGATGCTCTGAATCAGACCAAATTCATTCAGGTCGGAGCGGACCCGTCGCCGGTTTATCTCACAGGCGATCTCGGCCGCATCGAGCCGGACGGTTGCCTCATCCATCTCGGAAGAAAAGATTTTCAGGTCAAGATTCGCGGACATCGGGTGGAACTTGCTGAAGTCGATCAGGCCATCGCTGCGGCCCCCGGTGTCGCCGATGCGGCAGCCTGGGTGGTGAAAAACCAACTGGGTGAGGAACAGTTGGTCGGCTACATCGTGCCACCTGAAGGAACGTCGCCTGACGAGCGCGTAATCGCGCGCTATGTGGAGTCGCGACTCCCCGCTTACATGCTGCCGGCGAGATACGTAGTTCTGGACCGTCTGCCGATGCTGCCCACCGGAAAAACGGATCGCAAAAGCTTACCCAGTCCGTATGTTGATCCTGGATCCGCCTCATCGAGTCCTCAGTCGGATAGCGGGTCCGTTGCCGGATACGTAATTGGGCTTTTCGAGGAACTTCTCCAGAGGAAGCCAGTGAGTCTGGATCTGAACTTCGCCAATGCAGGCGGCGATTCATTGCTGACGGCCGTGCTTCTCCAGCGGACCTTCCAGCGATTCGCGGTGAAAATCCCGGCTGACGTTTTCCTCAAATCACCGACTCCGTCCCATTTAATAGGACTGATCGGCGAAGCAATGTTGGCAAGCGGCTCGACCGCGGGCCGTATTGACGCGCCGTCAGGAAACGAAATTCGGCCATTGCCGGTAACGCGACGGTTCCCGGGACTCCGGGAGGACGCCGCAATACCGCAGAACCTGATCATCATCAGTGCCGGCGGATTCGCGCGTGAAGTATTGAGTTGGGCGATGCAGGCGATTGCAGCGGGCGCCCGCTACCGGATCAAGGGTTTTCTCGATAACCGGAAAAGCGCGCTCGACGGTCTGGAGTATGGGGTGAAGGTTTTCGACCCAGGCGCCTACGAGGTCCAAAAGGACGATGTCTTTGCGGGCGCCCTGGGCGATCCAAAAGAAAAGATTGAGTACTATAGCCCGATTATCGAGCAGGGAGGCCGGTTCGTGAACGTCATTCATCCCACCGTCACGTTCGGAAACAACGTGCGGCTCGGAGCCGGAATTGTGATCGGCCCGTACACGGCAATCAACTCCGATGCGTCGCTCGGCGACCATGTAGCGATTGGCACGTTCGTAAACGTGGGTCATGACGCCGTTGTAGGCGACTGGTGCCACCTCGCTAGTCACAGTGGAGTGAATGGCCGTGCCGCGGTGGGAGACGCGGTGTTTGTTGGAAGCCACGCGTGCGTACTCCCGGGAGTCCGTGTGGGAAATTGGTCCCTGGTTGGCGCAGGGAGCGTGGTGGTTCGCGATGTGCCCCCGAATGTGAAGGTTTTCGGAAACCCGGCGGCGGCAATCGGGAGCCGTTAGGCCTATTCGCGCGGAGGAGTGTTCGAGGAAACGGCGGGAGATGAACTCCCCATGAACTCCGGCATCGTGGCCGCTCCCTGCGCGCTGATGCCGCGGGGGCGAATCAGCCGGAGCGACGTGAGCGCGAGAATTTTGAAATCCAGCGCCAGGCTCTGATGATCGACGTAGTAAATATCCAGGTCGAATTTCTGTTCCCACGTTAGAGCGTTCCGTCCATTCACCTGGGCCCAACCAGTGATGCCCGGTCTTACAAGGTGACGTCTGCGCTGAACCGGTGAGTATCGGGGCAGATATAGAATGGGGAGCGGGCGTGGACCGACCAGGCTCATATCCCCGCGCAGCACGTTCCATAGCTGCGGCAATTCGTCAATGCTCGAAGCTCGCAGGAATCTGCCCCACCGCGTTAGTCTCTCCTGATCCGGCAGCAACTTCCCCTTCGCGTCCCGGGCGTTCGACATGGTTCGGAACTTAAAAAGGCGGAACGGCCGGTCGCGATAACCAGCTCGCATTTGTGAAAACAAAATGGGGCGGCCTTCCCGCACGAATGTCGCAATAGCCGTAATCAGAATGAGGGGGCATGCCAGCAGGAGAACGATGGCTGCGAGTAACAGATCAAGTGCGCGTTTTGGCCCCGCCGATGCGCGGGCAGAATCTTCGAAGCTGTCGTTCATTCGAATCGGCCCCGGCGTCGGCGGCGCGAACCGCGGTTCAGGAATTTGTCGACGGCGGGATGAAGGAACCGCCGGGCGATTCTCTCTTTTGGCCGAATGCCACGAGTATGGACCCGGCGTTCAAAAACTTCAGCACGGGACTGAGTTTTGCCAGAAGGCTGTTTTCAAAAGTAACTTGTCCCCACGTCCGATCCATGATCGTGGTGTTGAAAACCTGCACCGAAAAAAGAGACTCGCACAGCGCCCCGAGGCTCTGCCTGGAGTAGGAAAACAAATGATGAGGATAGATGATTCCTCCCCAGCGCGTGGGTTTCAGGGGTAGACGGTAAAGCAGTGATGGAAGCGAGTGATGATCTGGCACATCAAGATGAAGTACTCCACCTGGAACGAGAAGATCGTATGCTTTGGCGATGAACTGGGCGGGATATTTAATGTGCTCCAAAACCTGGCTGGATGTGATTACATCAAATTTTCCGCTAAAAGGAACTTCAAGGAAGTCTCCGTTCGTTGCATTCTGGACACCGGACCGTTGTGCGGCATGGATGACGCGGGAATCAATGTCGACGCCGTGATATTCCACGCCCAACTTCCGATAGGTGTGCGACAGCCCGCAGGCGCCACAGCCGATTTCCAGCAGACGAAGATTGGACCTTCGCAGAACAGACGAATATTGTCGATAGCGATTGGTGGCTAGTTGCTCATACTGAACTGCTCTGGCTGCAGTTCCCGACAATAGATTTTCCGTGTAGCCCTCCCCCGTCAGGACGGAATTCGGGCCTGCCGAATGGGATTGCTGCTGCGGCAATGGCGAACAAAACAGCAGTGCGCACCTGGCGCATTCCCAGATGCTTATTTCATCCTGAAAAGCGCGCCGGATAACCCGGCTCACGTCAGCAGCGCACGCAGGGCAGGAGGGGGCAGCCATAGCGGGGAGAAAAAACTAGTATATCAGGCGGGTGGAGTCGCGGTCTCCGCACGCCCCCGGTCAGAGCCGGTAGCCGCGAGAAGGCGGTGGTATTCTCCTGCGAGTCGCGCTGAGACAACCTTTTCGGAGAAATGCTCTGTAATGAACTTCCGGCCGTTCTCTCCCATCTGCTGGCGCAAAACAGGACTACTCAGCAGCCGGTGAATTGCGTTAATCAAGGCGTCAGGATCGCGAGGTTCCACGAGTAATCCCGTGACGCCATCTTGAATCGCGTCCACACAGCCCGTTACGCGCGTCGCGATAATCGGTTTACGCATTGCGGCCGATTCGAGCGCAACGTTGGGCAGTCCTTCCCGCCAGGTTGGAAGGATACAAAGATCACATGCTGCGTAGTACGCCTGAACCTCGTTTGGGGCCGCGCGGCTGAAACGCACGCGTGGACATTTTCTCAGTTCCGCGAGAATTTCCGGCCGGACGGCATCCCTTTTTTCCTCGTCTCCGCAAAGCACCAGGAATGCATCCGGAAACGAACTCCGAAGGCTCGGCCAGGCAACGGCCAGTTCTTCGATCCCCTTTTCCCGTACCAGTCGTCCGACAAATAGAATGACCTGAGCGCCAGGAGGTATATCGAGAAGTCTTCTCAGGGCGCGGCCGCTTTCAACAGTTCCGGCGGGATCAAAACGCTCGATATCCACGCCATGGCTTCCACCCAGGCCGAGTACGCGAATTTTCCGGGACGGGCAGATCCCGTGATGCACGATTAACTGCAGGAGTGACGAACTCACCGCGACAACTTCTGTCGCGAGTCGGCACGAGAGGCGTTCCGTGATCTGTAAAAGGCGCCGGCGCCATCCGTGCTGTGTCGCCCAGACAAGGCCGTTGACGGTATAAATGCGGACTGGAATTCCGGCCGAACGAGCGGCGATCATGCCCAGAAGTCCTGCCTTAGGCGTGTGGGTATGGACTAGAAAGGGACGAATTCTTCGGAACAGTAAGGTCAGCCGGATGAGGGCCTTGAGATCTGCGAACGGACTGATCTTTCGCAGCATGGGTATGGCGTGCATGGGGACCCGCCAACGGGGATGGGATGATTCCTGCGCCGGGGCGCTGACTGTATGAATGCGAAACCCTGCGGTACGCAGGAACCGGACCTGGCTTTCGAAAAATGTATAAAGCGACGAAGGAGAGGTTGTCATCAGAACGATCCGAGGCGCCCGTTTTCCCGGGAGAGCCAAATCCCTGTCCGTCCCGGTAACGCTGGATCCATCGTGCAGCAAGCGTGGCTTCGGTGACGTCGCTGGCATGTGATGTCGCTCAATACGAAGAATTCAGGGGCTGGATACGGTGGCGAACTGCGGTGGCTTCTCTCTGGAAAAAATCCTCGGACAAATCGCTCTTGCCCTCTAGATACCCAGTATCCCCCGAAGGATTCGCAGACGGAAAAACTGTGGTGAGAGTTTGAACTGGAACTTTCTCAGGCTGGACCGATAAACGCCAACTCGCTTCAGCGTATAGCGGGTTTCAGTAATCTTGTCGCGAACACCGGGAGTGACGACGGCCCCGCGGTACCCTGCGCGGTCAAGTATGTCGTAGGCCCTTGGATCAAGCGTTCCACGCGGATAACAGAACAAATCCGCCTTCCGGTTCAAACGCGATTCCAACTGATCGCGGGATCTGACAATCTCCGTTGCGATTGCTTCATCCGAAAGCGAGGAAGTGAGCTCAGTATGAGTACAGGTGTGCGATCCAATTTGCATGCCAGCGGCCTGAAGCGCCTCGATTTCACCCCAGTTCATCACCGCGAAAGCGGATGCCGAACCAAGGCCTCGCGCCGGTTTGTCCGTATCGAAGTGCAGCAGGTTGTCGGCGCCCACCATATCGGTAACCACAAAAAACGTCGCAGTGTAACCGTATTTTTTGAGCAACGGAAGGGCCTGTTCAAAATTGTCGCGGTACCCATCGTCGAAGGTGAACACGATTCTTCTGCCAGGGGGAGCCGCGGGGGAACTCGCCCGATCTATATCCAGTTCCGAAAGCAGTTCCTCAAGACTGGCGGATTCGAAGCCACTCGCGCGAAGCGCCTGAAGCTGCGTCTCGAATTCCGCAGTCGATATGGCAAGCCCGTCGCTCCGCGAATCGGAGATGCTGTGATAGGCGAGAACTGGTACGTATCGTTTGAGGCGTCCGGCCGCGGAAATGGATTTCATCGGTGCGTTGCGCGGAATCAGACTAGTCGTGGGCCGCAGCGAGTTCAGAATACAGGTTTTCGTAACGGCTGACAAGTGTCTGAATACGGAAATTTTGCTCCACGCGCCGCCGCGCGGCCTCGCCCATAGTCCTGCGCTCCAGTGCGTTCATGGATACCACCCTCCGCCACCCTTCCGCCAGTTCCTGAGGCGAGCCCGGGCGGACGACGATTCCACAATCACCCACAATGTAGGCAGAGTCTCCAACATCGGTGACAACGCAGATCGTGGCGCAGGCCATGGCCTCGCCGACGACGTTGGGGAAGCCTTCACCTCGCGATACGCTGGAGGTGAGCGCCGATCGGGACATCAGCAGCGCAATCTCCGTGGCATTGCGGCGGCCCAATAGTCGGGTGTTCTTTACAACGCCGGCTTTTTCCGCCAATGAAGTCAACTCTTTGTTATCGTTTTCGATACCGTCACCGCAGAGAACAAAGCAGACATTCGGATAGTCCCTCGAAAACAAATTCGCCGCCGCGAAAAAAGTGGCATGATCCTTTTGCGGATGATATCGGGCGATCAGTGAGACAACCTCGGCGCCGGCCGGGATGCCGAAGCGCTGTTCGCACAATTGTCGCGCGTCCGGAATTGGTTTATAGGAATCCAGATCGAACCCGTTCGGAATGACTACCATTTTCGATGGTTTGTATCCCAATTGCGAATGGGCCTGCCGGCTGCTTTCCGCGCAACAGACGATGCGGTCGGGCAACGTCGGAGAGAGTTGGGCGCAGATTTTCGCGATCCTGATTGTCATACGCTTGTCCGAGCCGGATTTCAGATCGCTGTGCCGTATGTTCCACACGACCGGCAAATTCTTCGAAAGACGGCCGGCCAGGCCGCCCAGAAGATCAGCGTGATACATCCAGGTCTGAAGTACGGCCGGATGCCACTCACGAATTCCGCGGACCAGCCGAATGAGTGCGCGAGGGTCCGGTACGCCGCGGGTCATTCCCAAAGTTCGAACTTCAACGCCGCTCCGAAGAACATTTTCCGCCAAAGCTCCCGGTTCCATCATGGAATAGACGATGTTGTGAAACCGTTCGCCGTCCATCCGGGCGAGCAGTTTGATCAACGTCATCTCAGCTCCCCCGACGCCGAGGCTTGTGATCAGATGCATGACTCGGATTGGGCTTTTCAGCACTCCTGAACCACCTGTACGAGTTTTCCCTGTGAGGATCGCGGGATCGATTCGGTCCAGACGAAATGGATTGCCTGATCCCGCCAGAGCAAACGCAACGTGTCTCTGAGTTGGGATTCCCGGCCGCTTCCAAATCCTTGGCCCCTGAGCAGTATGTTCAAACTTCTCCGATCGGGGGCTACGCGCACCTGAAACTGAACAATCTCAGGATATTCCTTAAACAGATGGTTCCAGTAAACGGAACTGATGACTTTGCCATCGGAAAGATGTATGGAGCCTGCGCTTCGCCCATCGATCGAACTGAGGCCGGTCACGCCGCTCTCGTCAAAATCCTGATCAGAGTAAGTCGCCAGATCGCCGATTTCGTATCGAATAAACGGAGTTCCCCGGCATACCGTGCTGGTGAGCAGCAAACGGCCTGTCTGGCCTGGCGAAGCGGGCTTGCCGTCTTCCGTGACGATCTCCGCAAAGACCCAGGGTCGTACAAGTTGGAGGGAGGAGTCTTCTTTACTCTGGAAAGCGGTCACCGATAATTCTCGGCCGCCGTAGCGGTTCAGAATGGGGACGCCAAACGCACGCCTGAACAGGTCAATCTGATTGTCCAGCAGCATCTCGCCGCCATTCCAGGCGACGGCGATACTACCCGGCGGAACCTGCCATCCTTTCGCAATGACCCGCTCCGCCACGTGTTGAAGGAGTGAGGAATAGCCATAGATCGCTACTGGTTTTTTGGAATCCAGCACAGACAAAATACGCGCGACGGAATTGTCATCAACTTCAAATCCGGGTATCAGATGGTTTCCGTAGAGATGGGAGGCCACCCTGGGCAGGACGCGGCTTTGCTTTCCAATATCGCGCTCAGAACCCCAGACGATGATCGTACTCATCCCTGCGCGCCACCCCATTTTCAGGCGTGAATAGTAGTGCACGCCGCGGGAGGCTCGCAGAGCGCCGAGATCGAGAAAAAAGCGGGTAGGTTCGCCGGTTGATCCCCCGGTCGAGTTGATTCGCCCTTTCAATCGGAAGCGGCGCTGCATCTCGCGGGGCTCGAATTGAGTGTTCAGGATCGGCTTCGTGACGGCAGGCAGGGATGGCCAGATTTTCCAGAGATCCTTGGGGTTCGTGATTCGTGACGCCTCTCTCCATTCGGGAAGGGCGTCTTCGCGCGAGCCAAAATAGCGAATCTGCGCGAGCAGTCGCCGCCCGAGTTCCTCTCGCTGTGCCGAGGGATTCAGGTTCCTGAATCGATCGAGTTCCCCCAGCGGGCGCGCCAGAAGGAATTTATACGCTTGCCAGGTGATTTTCGAGAGGAGCATGTTCGCATTGCAATTCACAGTGGCCACGCCAACCCGCAGCGGGAACAAAATATCGGATTGGTTCAACAGTAACGCCGCTGTGAGAGCCGTCCTGCATCACGACTCGAATGGATTCGGGCTTAAAAGGCGCGAGCGGTTTGTCATGATCGTCGAAAGCCTTTTGCACGATCGGGATCCGCTGCGGATCGAGGCCCATCAATCTCGCGTTTACGTAGTCGGCGGCGGCAGGATTCAGGGCTCCTGTCAGGAATGACGATTGGACGGGAGTCGGCTTAAGGGGCCCTTCGTTCTCACCGGCCACAATCGCATCAGTGATACTGATGACCGTTCTTTGACGATTCGAATGGAGGCGGCCATCGGAGGATCCATACAACAAAATCCGATTCAGATCCAGGCAGGTGCGCCAGATGGTATCGTTCCTGTACCAGGAGCCTTCGATATTGTCATCAGCGCCTGTCAAAGCGATTGCTTTGCGGATGGCCGCCATTCCGCGTCCGAGAACATATCGCATTGCGCGAGCTCCGCGTTCCCGATTGACGAAGTCGGCCATATTCTCCATCATTTGTTTCCAAAGAACCGACCCTGAATAGCAATCCCCGTCTGAACTGGTTCCCCCCTTACGGTGGTGTGGAAGATATTCTTTATGTCCATTAATGCCGATCAGGTTCTTAAGCGCTCCGGTAATGCCTGACTTCGCATGGCACTTCAATTTAGGCAGGTTGATAACTACATCGGCATCCAGAATTTCACGAGCGATCAGATATTCGTGTTTACCCTCGCTGTGCGTACGGTTCATCAGGTCGGGATCATAGCCAGTTACCCGAAATTTCTTTGCGTCCCTGTTGAGCGCGCTTAATAGACTTTCATCGCCGAGGTCAAACAGAGCAAAACGATCCATTGAACGCGCCGACTGGACTCGCCTCGAATCTGCGCTGTGCCCACTCGGGTTGATCGTTCTTCGGAAATCTGCGATTTCAAGCGCAATACCCTGCTTCTTTGCCCAATCAGCAAGATCATCGAGTGCGGCAACGCGTCTCAGCGTCGCAAAATCACAGCTTTGCAGAGGGGCGTCTCCCAGGACTACAGAGGAGGGCTTCGCGAGCGCGACATAATGAAGGACCGCCTGAATCAGGCTGGTATGAGTGATCAGGCAATCGAGCGTCGCCGGGCCGCGAGGGGCATGGTAAACCCAATTCGGTTTTATCGCGACGCGCGAATCTTTTGTGATTAGTTTGCTCAACGGATTCCAGCTTGACAGACCGCGACTTGCTCCGTCGAGTCCCCACACCGCGAAGAGATCCCGAACTGCCCTGAAAGCCGTTGTGGAAGTAACATCGGCGGGGACGAGGTCATCTTCCGGTAGACCATAGCCCCCTGCCGGCGCGTCACTTTTCACTAGCGCAACGATTTCGTTAGTGAGCGGAGACACCAACTGGATACCCTCATTGGAATTCGCAAAATAATCCCCCCCTGAACCCCACTGCCCCATCAGTGCGGTTGAATGTAATCATAACAAGAAACTCACGAAACAAGTCTCACACCTCGCGCGGCGCTGTTGGCGAGAGGCGTGGTGGTTTTGCTCCACCGTGTCCGCACTATATTAGCCTGAACTGCTCTCCGCGGGCGAACAAGATCGCCCGCTACCAGCACAGCGAAAAGAAATGGTAGTAGCTGTGCGCGCTGACGAGATAACAACCCCAGGTTAGGAACATAACTGAACATAGCGAGAAGTCCAATTGTGATGATAAACGCGAACAAAAAGTAGGGCCTCCGAATGACCTCGCCGACCATCCGGCGCAGGCGGCGTGCCCGCATCAGGATGAACCATCCCACGAATAGGTTCTCCGCCGCCGCCAGCGCCGCATTCAGGTTATGGACTTCCCACGGAAATGGCTCAAGAAGGACGCGTACTACGGCCCGGGGAAATCCTCGAATTGCCCCGACGATACCTGGAGCCGTCTGCACTTCAACAACCGAGCCGCCCGCTGCGTTTGCCTCTCCGCTCCTCTCCATATATTCCTCGACGTTTCCCGCTGACGCATCATCAGAAAAGCCGGCAAAACGAAGCGTGAGGGGATAGAGACCGCCTACCAGCGAAATGAGAACGGCTATTCGGAACAGCTTCATCGGCAACGAAACAACATTTCGCCTTGTCAATCCCCATATATAGGCGCCGGCCATGGAGCCGGCGATTGCCAGCGCAATGTGTGGTCGAATCGCTATGGTGATCAGAAATCCCAGCACAAAGTGCCCGAGGCCTTTCAAAGTGGCGGAACGGTTCATGTTGGAGTAGCCGAACGCGGCCAGTCCGACTCCCAGCGCGATCCAGCTATCCTTGCCGATGATACTTGTCCAGACGGAAAATGACGGCAGAAAAAGAACGATAAGGGAATATTTTCTTGTCTGTTCGGGAGTTGCCCATAGGCTGAACGCCCTGCATAAATACACGGCGCTTCCAAACCCCAATACGGCAGAGAAGATAGCGCACCCATAGATATCGGCCCCAAAAGGCGCATAAAGCAATCCGATTATTATGTCGACGGCCTTTGTCCCCAGCGCCCAGGGAAGATCTCCCCACTGCCCGGCCCGAATAAGTTGAGCTATCTCAATTCCGGAATTATGATAAATGAAGACATCTGATCTCTCGCCATAGTAAGGAATCTGCCAGAAAACATAGCCGACGAAGACGATGAAATGCCAGAAGAGTCCACGGCGCATCAGTCGGATAAGGGGCGGGCAGGATCGCGCAGATCGAACCAGAAGGGTCAAAAGTACGATACTCACAGCTATGAGTCCCAGGCGTGCAAGCCAGCCATCCGAATACCAGTCGATTAACATGTCAGGTGGTCTCTCTCTGATGCGCGATCAAACGCATACTAAACTTACGTGTCCCGCTCACTGAAGTGCTCCATCGATAAAGGTTAGTGTGGTGTTCTTGCAACCCTTCGGCGTGCCATCAACGATTCTGCAATCAGTCGGAATATTTTTATAGGTCACTGTTTTACCCTGCGATCCGCCGAGGTCTGTCCACGAACCTGTGATTACGGTCGGCGAACCGGAAAGCGGGCCCATCCGGCTTGCGTCCGCGGGTATGGAAAACGTGGATTCCGATAGGTGAGTACTTGTCCAGACGCCATTCAACGTACTCCATCGTCCCGTAAACCCGGAAAGCAATACCTTGCCGGAAGGCGGCGCCGATTTGGTAGTGAGTGTAACAGGCTTTGAACCTGCCGCATTCGTGATGACGCCTGATGAACTCGCGATACAGAACCGATAGGTGGACGACAGATTACCGCCATTGGGGTTGACGGCGATTTCGCCTGGATATGGACAACGGCCCGTGGGCGCCTCGCGGTAAACGGCGACCGGAACCGAGCCATTAGCTCCCGTGATAAAGACGGCCGCCGAACCATTCGAATCTGCGGTGACCGCCAGTCCGCTTGTCGTGGATCCCAGCCGATAAGTTGAGCACGCTTCGTTGCCCTTTTTTATAATCAGGCGCGTTGTACCCTGAGTATCGACTCGGCTGGTGTTATCGCAAACCGACCAGACGGCATTGAATTCTTCGGAAGCCTCCTCCATATCCGCCGTGGGTCCTATATACATCCCGGCGGTACCGGGAACTATCGAACTGTCGCCAAGTTGGATCGCCGGCCCACGATCTGCTTCATAGTTTCCACCATAGTGCATATTGACGGAACCGAACCATTTCTCGCCCCCGAGCGCATTTCCATTGGAGTTGCCGTCGCGCCATTCGATACCGTTATTATCGGTTCCGGGGATGACCTCGAAGCCCCACCCCCCGTTATCGTAGCTCGTATAGCGGTCGATCTGTTGTTCATTATCGTGACCATGACAACGAACAGTGGAGCCACGGCCGTGCGCAAATAGAGCGCCGGATCGGGTAATCACTGTATTGCCCGCGACCCGGCTGGTTGCGAGCGCTTCCTGCGTGGGAGTTCCGTAATCGAGCGTAATGCCCTTACAGAAATCCTGTCCGAAAGTAATTCGGTTGCGAGTGATGGAATCGACGTTGAAGCTGGAAGAGCCCTTTGCGGCGTCGGCGGTAAGCGTCGAGACGGGTGTTCCCTCATTCCAAATCTGCATTCCGCTACCTGAGAAATGCGCGGTGGTCACACTTTGTTCCACGTCTCGGTCCGCGTTTACATCGACGAGCCCATGGACAGCGGCTCCGGAGTTGCCGTCCAGATAAAGATTGAGCAGGTGTGATCTCTCCGCCATGTTTGTGAGTAGAACGGTTGGGGGGGCGGCCTTGTACGCGACGAGGCAGGAGTTTTTCCCCTCGGCATATCCTCCGTTGCGGCTTTGCGCCTGACAACGAAGCGTTATTCCCGTGTTTGCAGGATACAGAAAAATCCCAGGAGCCGACACGCCACACGCTGCGCCCCCCGGGAACCAGACAGTGCCATTCCCGGCCGCATCGATTGCCGCCTGTATGGCGGTGCGATCATCCGTGGTTCCCCCATCGCAGATAGCGCCATAGTCCTTTACATTGATCAGGTCGCGCGCTTTGTCCTCCAGCGTTCGCGATATTGCCGAAGAACCTGCGGCGCGAAAGCCGCCGCTCGATTCGCTCCGAACTGAGGGGCCTCCCTGAGATCGCCCGGAGGCGGCGGCCACCGCGAAAACCAGAACCATTTGAAACGCGAGGCGTGCCCCTTGATGTTTTCGAGTTAGGCGACCCACTTTCACAATTCTACTGACAACTTGACCTGCACAACCCATTTTTACAATTCTACTGACAAACTGAGGTCTGCGGCGTGGTCATTATGATCTCTTCAGGTTTCTGAAGAGTGTTTCGTCTCCCTGGACGCCTGCAACCACCTCGTCTGAAGGGATTGGGCCGCGTAATGATCGAAGTAGCGGACGATTTGACCCGTTCGTTTGATGACCCTGTCTTTACTTTGGAGAGATCCGTAAAGAAATCGTTGTGCGCGCCTGACGGCCGAGAATTTCCGAGCGTGGTCGTCAGTGGCGTGTTAATAAGTACACACGCTCCAGCCTTGGCAAGTTATAAAGAAGCTTGCCAAAGGGTTTGTCGCGGACTGCCTAATGCCAGTATGATCGGCAGAACACCAGATCGAACGGCCGTTCTTCAAAACGCCGAGCATCCTCCGGGTAACCAGGCGAGAATGAAATCTGTACTCCTGCCTGGGCCGCTTTCGTTTCCGCAAACGCCTTTATAGCGGGCGCTGATGTCGTGCCACGTCGAGTGTGCTTCGCGAAAGCGACCTGTACTGACCGGGCCTCCACCCAAATCCAGCGCGCGCTTTCCGGCCAGGCTCCCCATAACAGACTCGATCCGGTCGATGCCATCTTCGTTTCGAAGATGTGTCCATGCCCAGTCCGCGCAGCGGTTTGCGTGGTTTTTCGGAACTGGATCCCAGTCCCGGTTCCGGGCGGCGGAGAAACTGGTGAATTCGATTGATCATCTCCCGCGGGAACGGTTCATGATTTTCCCTGCTTACTTCCTCTCAAAACCAAAATGCGCACCAGGAAAAATGAGTTACTCGATAAAGGTCTCGAAAATGGCAGTTGTCCGGAGTGTAATCAAATAGATTCGGCTAACTTACAGGAATGTCTAACAACGCTTTCCGCGTTTTGCGGGAGTAATCGTTTGGGATCGGGCTTAAACGATTTGGGACAGAGCCGGAAGGTCAGTGGCCAAAGCGTGCCATTGCCTCCGCTTCCGCAGAAAAATCCACGTGCTGGCGCCGAGCGCTGCTACGCTGCAGGCGCAAAAGCCGATACAGACACCTGTCTCGCCAAAATGCTTTGCCAGGAAGAAGCTGGATGTTGCAGTCACTATACCAGTTACAATCGTCAGCACTACGAATGGCTCCGCTTTGTGAGCTCGCAGATAGACCGCCTGGCAGTAAATCCCGTGATTCATCAGTAATGCCAGAAGCAGGAAAGCGAATGGCAGCGGAGAAAGAAGCCGTTGTGAGAAAGCCGGAGCAAAAATCGGCAATAACGCCGATAGAGAAAAGGTGATGATCGAAAGGATTGTGAGGGCCAGCAAGGTTTGTCGGAACGTGCTGAAAAATATCTGATCGAGGTCTTTCCATCGGCGCATTGCCACAAGCGAACCAAAAGAAGGAGCTTTCGTGCGAATCCAGGAGCTTGCAATGACAACGAGACCCCCCGCGACGCTGAGACTCATTCCCATACGGCCGGCAGCTTCGGCGCCTCGCGCCGAGAACAGGATAGGATTGAACAATTGAGAGAGTAAATAGCCCCCCAGAGAAGTTATGGCGATCCGCCATTGGAAGGGCCAGACCTCGACTCTCCAGTCAAAAGGAATGCCAATAGTAGTCCGCTCAAGCAGTTGCCGGAAAAAAGTACGGTAATAATAGCCCAGCCAGACCAAAGTAACTATCACCTCGAGCATCTCAAACACCGGGCTTGCCAGAAGCGCGCCCCCGGAGATGAGCGTAATCCATAAACCCGCGCTCGCCACGACACTTTGAGCCAGACGGAGGGACGCGATATGGGCAACCTTCCCGCACCCTTCAAGAACCGCCAGCAAGGGCAGGATCATAAGATTGATTGCCGAGGCTACGGTCAGAAAAAACCAGGGAAAGCGCCATACCACCGATGCCTGTTCTGAGTCTCTTGAAAAAAATGCCATCCCTGCCGGCATTAAGAGGAGTATCACAAGAGCGGCTGCGGCGCCGAACCAGATGAGTGATATTTTCAGCAGCGACGCAAGACGGCCGAGTGCTATCTCCGGACCCTCCAGAACTCCCGATCTTCCCCACTGCAAATGGGCATTTTCGTGGCTGGCAAACTGAACAATCACACCCATGAGGCCCAGTTCCAGCAGGATATTCATTGCGATCAGGCTTCCGAACGTATAGTAGAATCCCTGCTGCTTAGGCAGCAGGAAGTGCCCGATCATGAGCCAGGAAATCGGCGTGGCAATCACGCTCCAGCTTCGTCCGGCCAATGTATAGGCGACGGCGCGATCGATACCTAATCTTTGAAGAATCCTGCGCAATGTTTTCCGAACCCGCGAGGGTTGAACTGACTGGATTGCTAACCGGGGCTTCTGTGATGTCCGGCAATTCTCACCGCTGCGGCGAAGATAGTGTTACCACAGCACTTTCGTCTACCTGAATCGCCACCGCCCTCTGCAGCAGCGTCAGCGAGAGCAACAGCCGATGCTTCTTCCGCGCCTGCACGAAAACTCCTTCTATTCCCGCCAACACTCCATGCTCAATTCGTACCCTCTGCCCCGACTGAACATATTTCCACGGTTCAGCCACAATTCCCAATTCAATCACACGCCGGATCGTATTCATCTCCGCGTTCTCCAGCGGGGTCGCCTTCCCACCGAATCCGACGATCCCCAACACCCCCGGCGTTTTAACCACGGAAACCCCTCGCTCACCCGGATCGAACCGGCAAAATACATATCCCGAAAACAGTGGCCGTTCGATCTCAACGATCCGCTGGCCCCACCGCCTGCGCGATCTATATAACGGAAGAAACTCTTCGAAGCCCTTATTTCGAAGCGCCGCCGCTATCACTTTCTCGTGTCGGCTCCGTACGCATACCGCATACCAGCTTAACGAGTTTTCGTTTTGGAATGAATCACTTACCAAGCGATAACGAATTTGTTTGGGCAGGCTGCCGCCACGTCGAACAACAGGGAGGACCTGGCTTTACCGTATGGAAAGCGGTTCGGCTGCCACTGACACTCCAGTGACTCCGTTCAGCGGCCCTGTTTCGATCCTTAATCGTCCTACACCTGTAACAGCCGTGTCAATGCGACAATCCGATTCAGCCGCAGCCGTGAGAATTCAACATGTTAACACGCTCCCCCGAAATCCCCTTCCGCCGTTCACATCTATTCGACCGAGGATGTAAAGCGGTATTCGGGGGGATCCAGCCTGGCTGCGCAAATTGTGCGTCGGTCGGCCTGCAGTCGAGCATCCTCGCCTGCCGTCCGCTCCGTTATTTTCTAATCGAAGACCTCATGAACCAGCCCGGCTCGCCGCCCTGGCAGCCTCCGCGGCCCGTATCTCATCCTCAATCGCCATCACGCACGGAGTAGGCGTTATCCGGCCTTCATCGAGCCGTCGCAACTCCTCGGTATTTGCCGGTTCCGGACTTCGATGGTCGGCTGGTTGTTCGCCGCTGCGAGCGCTGCCGACGAATTCGATTTCGTCCCCATTACTGGCCACTATTGGAGCGCCTTGCTCCCGAGCCGCTTCACCCGTGTGCGCCTTTGATGACGCCAAAAACGGTCTCTCGATGAGATACCAACTGGCGATTGCAAAGGGAGCGGTCGCAATCGTCGCCATTAGAAAAAGAGGCCATGGCCTCGACACTCCCGTGAACAGTATTATGCACTGCTGCACCGGCCAGGCGTAGAGATACGTCCCATAGGAAAAATCACCGTACCTTGCCGCGGAGTGCAGTCGGATTGAGTTCGCCCCGCCGAACGCCAGGACCAGATAGGTGCCAGCGCAGGCAAATACCGGATTCCATGTAAACGGAATAGCCGCGGCAATCACAATCGAAACCACGCAGAGCGCCACCCCGATGGAGGTCACTCGAATCCGCTCACGAAATACCCAGGCAACCGTGCCTGCGAGATAGAACGGGATAAACCGCGCCCACGCTTCAAGGCCGAGATGGGTCCTGGACAGAACTGGACCCCATATCGGACTGGCAGAGCCGACGACGAGGGATAGCAGAAATACTGCGACGAGAAGCGCGCGGCGACGGAATAGCCCCGCCACCCCGAGCATCGCAATCAGGACGTAGCAGGTGAATTCATAAGGGATCGTCCAGATCGAGTTATTGACAATGTTTGGATCGGGGTTGCTTGCAAATGCCCCGTGAATGTAGAGCGCGCGCATCCGCGACGTCATCTCCAGAAAATGCAGAATACCGGTCGGCGTGGAGCGATACGGCATCGGAAAGTCAGCGATCATCGGGACGAGCCATGCGCCAACCACATACGCCGCAAGTAGTCCCGGGAAAATCCTGCGAGAACGTTTTCCCAGATAGCTCCAAACGCTCTTTGATCGCAGGAAGCTGGCGGTTATCAGATATCCGCTCAGGATAAAAAAGCAGTCAACGGCTATTCCGCCACCGTCCACTTGCCCATTAGTCCATCTTAAAAATGGCTCGTCCTTGTCCGCGCGTAGCAGTATGTAGCTATGGCAGAAGATAACCAGGATAGCGAAAAACAGGCGGAGGAAGTCGAAATTGTTCTCTCTTCGCTCCATCACTGCCCCATGTAGATGCGGGAAAAAATCGGCCAAAACGTCCTGATCGCCATGTTTAGCCCGAGATTCCCGTCGACCGCATAGACCCAGGCCATGGCATTCGAGTCTTCCACTCGCAAAGCGGCCAGTTTATGCTTTGCCTTGCGCCGACCCGACGAAATAATCTGGGGCAACCGGATATCCACGCTCAATCCAGCTTACCCCCCGCAATTGATCACCAGAAATTTCGGGCTCCATCGGATTCAGAAGGGCGTACCACCACTTTTGGAATTCGATATTAATTCCGGCAAACGTGAGCTTTGCAGCTTCCCGCGGCGAGCCAGCCATCCTGCTTAAGTCAAACCTATAGCCAATTTTCTCGGCAAGACTTGCGGTATTTTTCTCCACTCGTGACACCCTCTGTCTCGCGCGACGCCCGGAAGGCTTCGACCCGAGCCATGGAACATGAAATCCGCTAATGTCAAGATCAGGCGTCTCGCCGAAAGAATCACGCGTCACGAATATCGCAGCCACCAACCGGCCTGATTGAGAATGACGTGTCGCAAGCTCGCGCACGGTTTCGCGTTCTGCGTCTGTGAGTCCAGGCGCGATACGGATCGTATCGTAAACCCAGCCACGGCGATGAAAACGTGATTCGCCGCATGCACGCACGAGCAGACGACTTCATCGGGGCGGGAGAGAACGCTCGACGCAAATCCGCCAGCGTCGGATGTCAGTGCGCGCTCGATAAACTCCGTCGTCGGCAGGAACGTTCCACCTCCCTTGAGGCGATAGTGCATCTCTATGCGCGGGAGGTTACTGTCGCGCGGAAATCGAGATGTTTGTCTACTTCGCGATGCAAATGCCAGGAACAGGACCCCGGAAGTTCGAATCCCAGCTTCATTATCAGTCGCGCGGCGCGACCGGCCGCCCGCCGTCGCAAAGACCGTTCGTAGAAACGCTGTGCAAACAACGGGCCTTTCAGTGAAACTCACGCGATCCCTTGTTCGGAGAATACTTCCACCAGCCACCTTAGTCCCGCGAGGCGCTGCGCGTGGCGGCGATGGTGGGTCATAAGCGTTCGATCACGCCATGCCTTTTCTGCTCGCGGCAACCAGTTTGACGCGATGTATGTGAGATATCCGGTGAACCGAAGCGCGTCGGCCGCCCGCTTGATCTGCATGTGGAGGACTCTTCAAAAACGTGGGGTACGCCTGCCCGGCTATGGCGTAATAGCCTGTCGCGCCGCGCGGTAGAGTCAAACTCGACTGGAGGGGGAACTCGCCACGCTGGCGGACAGAGCAAAGTCGGGCGGCACATCGAACCAGGAGGCAAGAGGAAGCAGGAACCGTGTCTTTCCCCCGGTACCACAGTTTTCAGAATTTTTTATTTGACTCAACTATCTTTTTATCAACTAGATGCGATTCCATTACCATCGCTGGTCTGCCGCTATTGCTTGGTACGCCATGCTAGAAGTCTATCGTGACCAGTCGAGCGGGAAACACCAGATGCATCTTGAGGATTTGGATCGCCAAGGATAACTCCGGAGGCAAACACCTTGATGTTTTTCGCCTCCATTCCACTCGCGCCGCCTGTTCCAGAGCGCCGGTTGAAGGTTGCCATAATTCCGTGTCCTGTCACGCCTCGCCGAAAGTCATTCCACACGGTAATCTTTCCCAATACAATCAACAAGATAACTCCCGAGCCCAACCCGTCGAGTGCATAATATCGGCATGTCAACCACGTCACGGTCATCACGCCCTCTCTCCGCACCCGAAAACAGCCAACGAACCCACCGATCTTCAACAAAACAAACCACCGCCAAATTCCAACGAACCCAATTTAACCCCGATCGAACCCAAAATTCCGCCCATCGAACCCACCTCTGAGCCCATCGAACCCACCCCGCGTGATACTGTCTATCTGAAAGGAACCCCCATGAACCGCCGCACACTCCTCAAATCCCTTTCCGCCGCCGCCGCCACCACCGTCCTCACCCCCCGCGAAGACCGCGCCCAGCAGGCCGTCGCCAAAGCCGTCCGCGGACTCCCGCGCCCCAAAATCAAAGACATCACCGTCATCGAAACCGCCCCCCAGGGCAGCCGCCTCGACGTCATCAAAATCACCACCGACCAGGACGGCCTCTACGGCTACGGCTGCGCCACCTTCACCCAGCGCGCCGACCTCATCAAGCCCGCCGTCGAACGCTACCTCAAGCCCCTCCTCAAAGACCACACCGTCGACAAAATCGAAGACACCTGGCAACTCTGCTACGACAGCTCTTACTGGAAAAACGGCCCCGTCCTCAACAACGCCATCAGCGGCGTCGACCAGGCCCTCTGGGACATCAAAGGCCGCATGGCCAACATGCCCGTCTATGACCTCGTCGGCGGCAAGTGCCGCGAAGCCGCCGACGTCTACGGCCACGCCGACGGCCAGGAAATCCAGCAGGTCATCGACGCCGCGAAGCGCTACGTCAGCCAGGGCTTCCGCAACGTCCGCATGCAGGTCAGCGTCCCCGGCTATCAGGGCTATGCCGGCGGCGGCCCCGGCTCCGTCCCCCGCGTGCAGGGCCTTGACCCCGGCCCCGTCTTCGAACCCCTCCCCTACATCCGCCGCGTTCTCAAAATGTTCGATGCCGCGCGCGAACAGCTCGGCGAAGACCTCGGCTTGCTTCACGATGTCCACGAGCGCGTCACCCCCAACGAAGCCGTCCGCTTCGCCAAAGATCTCGAGAAGTATCACCTCTTCTTCATGGAAGATCCGCTGTCGCCCGAAGACATCGCCTACTTCCGCCAGATCCGCCAGCAGTGCGCTACCCCCATCGCCATGGGCGAACTCTTCAACAGCCCGCACGAATGGACCCCGCTCATCACCGAGCGCCTCATCGATTACATCCGCTGCCACGTCTCACAAACCGGCGGCTTCACGCCCGCCCGCAAGATCGCTATCCTCGCCGAACAGTTCGGCGTTAAGACCGCATGGCACGGCCCGGGCGACGTCTCGCCCATCGGCCACATGGCGAACATCACGCTCGACGTTGTCAGCTACAACTTCGGCATTCAGGAATACACGCCGTTCAACGCGCGCACGCAGGAAGTCTTCAGCGGATGTCCGGTGATGGAAGACGGCTATCTCTGGCCGAACACGAAGCCCGGCTGGGGTATCGAAGTCGACGAGAAAGCCGCCGCGAAATATCCGTTCCAGCCCGGCCGCGACGGTCTCAACGGCGGCTGGGGCGAACTCCGCAAGGGCGACGGCCAGATCATTAAGCAGTAGCGCCTAGCGCCACCGGAACACCTTCAGCGCCACCACAAAGCTGATCGATCCCCACGCGGCCAGCACCGCGATCTGAGGCCACAACTGATGCAGCGGCGTCCCCTGCAGCATGCTCGCCCGCAGCGCATCAATCGTCGCCGTGAGCGGCAGCGCCTTAATCACCGGCAACACCGCATCCGGAAATCGCGACGACGAAAAGAACACCCCGGACAAAATCCACATCGGCATCATCACCAGGTTGGTGATGCCTGACACCGCCTCAATCGTCCGAGGCCGAGCGGCAATCAGCAGCCCCAGCGAACTAAACGAGAGCGACGTAATGACGCACAACCCCGCCAGCGCGAGAAAGGACCCGCGCACCGGCACATGGAACACCAACGCTCCAAACCCAACCAGCGTTCCCACCTCAATCACCAGCATGACCAGCCGCGAAAACAGGAATGAAAGCAGATACTCATGCTTCGGCATCGGCGTCGCGATCAGCCGCTTCAGCAGCTTCTTCTTCCGCGCGTCCACCACCCCAAACGCCAGCCCCCAGATCGAGCTCCCCATCAGGTTCATGCCGAGCAGCCCCGGCAGCAGGAAATCGATATACCGCGATCCCGGCTCGCGCAGCAGTTGTTCACTGACCGGCACCGGATCCTTGCGCCCGCCCGCAATCTGGATCGCGCGATCCGCCAGCATGCGCGCATTTCGCGAATCCGGATTCGTATCGTCGTATTCGTACCGCACGCCGCTCCCATTCGCGCCGGGCTCCGCGAACAGCACGATCTTCCCGGTACGCAATTCGTCCCGCGCTTCCGCCAGCGAGAACTGTTTCACATCGAGCAGCTTTTCCTGTTTCAGCGAAGCCGTGATCTGCGGCGTCACTGCCCCCACCTTCAGCACATCCGCCGGACGATTCCGGAATGCCAGTCCCAGCCCCGCCGCCAGGATGATCGGGAACAGAAACACCCAGAACACCGCCTCCGGTTCGCGCCGGAACTCGCGGAACCGCACCAGCGTGAGTTGCACGATCGGACGATCCCGAAAACTATTCTTCACGCAAATGCCTCCCCGTCAGCGCGACAAACACATCCTCCAGCGTTGCCGAATGCGTGCGCAGCTCCGTCAGCGCCACGCCCTGCCGATTGACTTCGCTCAGAATCGCCGGCACCGAACGATGCAGTTCATTCACCTGCATGCGCGCATTGCCGTTCTCCACCCGCACATCGCACACGCCCTCCATCGAACGCAACGGCTCCGCGTCGAACACTCCCGCCCCCGTCGCGAACTCCACCACGTTCTCGCCGCCGATCGACGCCACCAGTTCCCGCGGCGTCCCGAGCGCAATCTGTTTTCCGTGATCGATGATCGCCACCCGGTCGCACAGCTTCTCCGCCTCATCCATGTAGTGCGTCGTCAGCACAATCGTGCGACCCTGCCCGCGGAACGCTTCAATCACGTCCCACAACTGACGCCGCGCCTGCGGATCGAGCCCCGTCGTCGGCTCATCCAGAAACAGCAACTCCGGATCGCCCGCCAGCGCGCACGCCAGCGCCAGCCGCTGCTTCTGCCCGCCCGAAAGCCCGCCCACGCGCGATTTCGCTTTCTCGCCGAGCTGCATTGTCTCGATGAGCTCTTCCGGCCCCGGACCCTGTCGATAAAAGCTCCGGAACATCTCCACCGTTTCAAGCACCGTCAGCTTGTCCGAAAGCTGCGTCTCCTGCAATTGAATCCCGAGCTTCTGCCGCAGTTGTTCTCCCTGCGTGCTCCAGCCCATGCCGAGCAGTTCCACGTCGCCCGCATCGGGGTCCGTAAGTCCTTCGCAGATTTCAATGGTCGTGGTCTTGCCCGCGCCGTTCGGGCCGAGCAGCCCGAAGCACTCGCCGCGATGCACTTCGAGATCGAGGCCGTTCACGGCCACCACGTCTTTGTATTCTTTGCGCAGTCCGCGGACACGCAGAGCCGCGTTCGCGGGGGATGGGGACATAACCGCCATTATCGCCCGGCGCAGCCCGAAAAGGGCTTAGTGCGTCATCGCGTAAGCGGTGTAGTTGATGCTGATGCGCATCCCGAGATTGGAATACTTCTCCGGATACTCAGGCCGGTCGGCCCACTCCCAGGAATCGCCGATATCGGAATTGAAATTCAGGACGATCACGATACGCCCTTTCGCGTCGCGAATCGCGCGCCAATGCGCTTCCTGCCCGCCTGGCATGTTGTGATACGGGTGTCCGGTTCGCATCAGCTCGTTATGGTTCGCCACCATGAACCGGTCCTTCAGGTCATAGAGCACGTGGAAAATCGGATCGCCGTCCTCAATTTCTTCCGCCTGCGCGTTCGGAATGATGCGGCCCATCAGCTCCATCACGCGCTCCCAGCCGGCGTCTCCCCAGAAGTCGTCGACATAAAAGAAGCCTCCGCGCGCCAGATACTCGCGCAGCTTCAGCACCATGGAATCGGGCATGGAGGAACTCTCCAGGTGCGCCGAGTAGAGCCACGGCCAGTTGTAAACGTCATCGCCGTCGTTCAGATTGATCGGCTGCTCAACCGACCTTACATCCACCCGCGTGAGACGCCGCAGAATCCTCGCGAATGCGCGGTCGCCGCGCGGATAATCATTCGACCACGCCGTGCCGCCCATCTCCCATCCGCCCCCGCCCCCGAACCGCCCTCCGAATCCGCCCGGATACATCAGGCGCCCGATGACGAATTCGTTGTGATCCCGGTAGTCCGGCGGCAGCGGTTCGTTGTTGTAGCCTTCCTGACTGATCAGCGTGCGGAACGGCATCTGAAACGCATAGACCGCCGTCAGAGACAGAAGCAGACCGGCCGCGACCTGGACAACTCCCCGCATGATGATGCTGAAGTTACGATAGCTTCCGCCACCTGGAGCGTCAAGCCGTTCTCACAAACCTTTAAGAATCCAGGGCTGCTATATCATCGAGAAATCGGCCCGCGCAGCGTCATTTCCGGTGTTTTGTGGATCTTGCTGGCGCTCGCGTCGTTTTTCGCTGCCGACAGCCTTCTTTTCCGCACCGGCTGGTACACGAAGTTCCTCGAGCCGGATTCGAGCGCAGGCACTCTCGAATCCCGTCTCCATTGGCTCGGGCGCGCGCCGGCCGGCGGACGGCCCGAAATCCTGGTTGTCGGCGATTCGCGCATCGCCGAAGGCTTCTCCGCCCGCACCGCTGACACAGCCGCCGGCGGCAGCCTCCACTTCTGGAATTTCGGCGTGTCCGGCGCTACGCCGCGCGTCTGGTATTACTCGCTGCGCGCCGCCGATCCCACCCGCCGCCGCTTCGCCGCCATCGTTTTCGCGCTCGATACCTACTCGGATGACGATACCTTCATCGAATTCGAGAAGCGCCCGAGCGATCAGAACTATCTCGTCATGGAACTCGGTCTCCGCGATTGTTTCGGATTTGCCGAATCCATGCATGCTTTCCCGGTTGGCCTGCACGCCTTTTTCGGCTGCCTCTTCCGCGGGATGATTCTGCGCGACGACGTCCAGGCGCTTCTGGCCAATCCGGGCGCGCGCCTGCCGCGCGCGGCGGACTGGCTTGCGAACGGCTTCGGATACAACGACGTTTACCCTGGCCAGCCCACTAACCTCAGCGGAATTTCCGTCGACTGGAGTAACCGCACCGTCCGGTTTCCCGATCGCATCCCGCAGGCGATACGGGACAATGTCAGGACCTTCGACCTGCCGCCGGCGCCCAGGCGAACCGGTGAAGTCGCGCGCTATCGCCGCCGCTGGCTCGGGGGCATCCTCAACGATTACAAAGATTCGCCCACCCGTCTGATCTTTCTGCAGCTTCCACGCGGTCCGGTGATCGACCCGGCGGAGAGTCAACCGCGGAACACCGGCTTCGTTCAGTCGGCCGCGCAGTCTCCGCGCGTGGATGTTTTGCCGTTCGACACGTTCACCGATCTGGAGCGACCTGACGTCTTCTTTGACGGTCTCCATCTGAACCGCGATGGACGTCCCATCTTCTCCGCGCGTCTCGGCGAGCGCATCGAATCCATTCTGGTGAAGGGAGGTTCGCGCTGACGTGCTCTTCACCACGCTGAATTTCTGCGCTTTTCTCGCCGCGGTTCTCGCGCTGTTCTATCTCCTGCCGAAGCCCGCGCGGCGATGGCTGCTGCTCGCCGCCAGCCTCTTTTTTTACATGGCGTGGATTCCCCGCTATGTCCTGATCCTGCTGCTCCTGATCACCATCGATTACTTCGCGGCCCGCTGGATCGAAGCCCGCACCGGATCGCATCGACGCTCCGCGCTGATCCCCAGCCTCTCCGCCAATCTCGGCCTGCTCGGCTGGTTCAAGTACGCAAACTTCTTTCGCGACACCTGGCTCGCCATCCTGCATCCTGGCGCTCACTTCACGCCACTGAATATCATCCTGCCGCTCGGCATCAGCTTCCACACATTCCAGAGCATGTCGTATGTGGTCGATGTCTATCGCGGCAAGCAGCGGGCGATTCGCAGCTATATCGATTACGCTCTGTTCGTAGCCTTCTTCCCGCAACTGGTCGCCGGGCCCATCGTCCGCGCCGAAGAATTCTTCGCCGACTATTTCCACTGGCAACCGCCCAGCGCCGAAGAATGGCGCCGCGGCTGCGCCATGATCCTGACCGGCTATATCAAGAAACTGGTCTGCGCCGATCAGTTCGCGCTCGTGGCGGACCATTACTTCACCGACCCTTCGGCGCTGCCTGGGTTCCTGCCCGCCTGGAGCGGCGCCATCGCCTTCGGGCTCCAGATTTTTTTCGATTTCTCCGGCTACACCGATATCGCAATCGGCGTAGCGCTGCTGTTTGGCTTCCATTTTCCGGAGAATTTCCGCCGTCCCTACCTCTCCGCGAGCGTGACCGAATTCTGGCGCCGCTGGCACATGACGCTCTCGTCCTGGCTGCGCGACTACGTCTACATCTCCTTCGGCGGCAATCGCAAAGGCCCGTGGCGGACGCGCCTCAACCTCATGCTCACCATGCTGCTCGGTGGCCTGTGGCACGGCGCAAGCTGGAACTTCGTCATCTGGGGCGGGTTCCACGGTCTGCTGCTGTCGATCGAGCGCGTCGTCCGCGGGAAGAAGAACGTGGAAGGCCTCGCGCGGCTGCCGCTCACCGTCCTCACCTTCCTGCTCGTGACAATCGGCTGGGTGTTCTTCCGCGCCAAAACGTTTGGCGCGGCGGCATACGTCATCGGCCAGATGTTCACTGGCAACAGGAAAGCCGGTAGTCTGCTTGGGCACTGGCAACTCGGACTCGCCGTCTTTACCGCCGTCCTCGCCGTTGTCGAAGAATACTGGCCGTGGGTGGAGCGCCTCGCGCAGTCGCCGCTTTGGCTCCGGACCGCCGCCGCTGTCCTCGCCCTGCTCGTAATCGAACTGTTCACCGCAACCGACCTCTCGATCCCGTTCGTCTACTTTCAGTTCTGAAAGAGCTTGACTTCCCTTTCCAGACTATGTATTGTCTGGACATGGGAAAGAATCCTGCCAATCCCGAATTGCTGCCGGGAACGCTCTATCTGCTCATCCTCAGGACGCTGCGCGCGGGGCCTCTGCACGGCTATGCGATCGCGAAGCGCATCCGGGAGGCTTCGGAGCAGGGACTGGAGATCGAAGACGGTTCACTCTATCCCGCGCTGAACCGAATGCTGGTGAAGGGATGGCTGGCTTCGGAGTGGGGAACTTCGGAGAACAACCGCAAGGCGCGTTTTTACAAGCTGACGCCGGAGGGGCGCAAACAACTGGCGCGCGAGGCCGATGAATTCGAACGGCTGGTACAGATGATCCAGCAGGTGATGCGGACGGTTTGAGATGTCCATGCTGAAGCGCGCACAGTTCGATGCGGAGATGGAGGATGAGATCCGCTTCCACATCGAGACGCGCGCGGAAGAGCTCGAGGAGCGCGGCATGACGGCGAAGGCGGCGCTCGAACAGGCGCGGCGCGAATTTGGGTCGCGCGCTATCGCGATGGAGGACTCACGCAGCGCATGGCAGATTCCGTGGCTCGAAGATTTCTGGCGCGATCTGCTGTATGCGGCGCGAGGGTGGAAGAGGAATCCTGGTTTCACGGCGGTCGCGGTGTTGTCGCTTGCGCTCGGCGTGGGCGCCAACTGCGCGATGTTCATTGTGGTGGATGCGTGGCTGCTGAGGCCGTTGGCTGTTTATCGTCCACAGGAGATCATCAGCATTCATGAAACGTCAGTGGACGGCGGAACGCAGGGGCTCTCCCCGGCGCAGTATGCCGACGTGCGCGATCACAGCGAGAGTTTTGCGGGAGTGATGGCTCTCACTGGTTTGAGCGCGGGATTCTCGGCGGGCGCGGGTGAGCCGGCGAAGACGCGAGACGGTCAACTGGTGAGCTGGAATTACTTCGACGTGCTGGGCGTTTCACCGTCGATCGGAAGAGCATTTTCACGGCGGGAGGAAAACGTTGTTGTCATCAGTCATGACCTCTGGAAGGCGGTCTTTCATTCCGATGAGAGCGTGGTTGGCCGGCGGGTGGCGATTAGTGGAGTTCCGTTCACAGTGATCGGAGTAACGCCGAAGAGCTTTATCGCCTTCGATGAATCGCTGACCGAGGATTATCCGGACTATTTTGTGCCGCTGTCGATGGCGGCGCGCGTGGGCGGCGATACCGGAACGCTCGCGGTAACAGGGCGCCTGAAGAAGGACGTGTTGCTGGAGCAGGCTCAGGCGGAGATGGCGGCGATGGCGTCGAATCGCGACCGGAAACACAACCTGGTCGTGCAGAGCGTGATGAAGTTCCGGACTGAGGGATTCGGCGGCGCGATCGGGCTGGCGGTGATGCTGCTGTCAGGCACGGTGCTTCTGGTGGCCTGCGCCAATATCGCGGGGCTGCAGATTGGCCGGGCGGTAAAGCGGAAGCGCGAGATCGCGGTGCGTTTGTCGCTCGGCGCGGGGCGATCGCGGCTGACCCGGCAACTACTGACCGAGAGTTTTCTTGTGGCCGCCGCCGGGGCGGTTCTTGGGGTAGGTTTGGCGTGGATTCCGTTGCGAGTTGTGCAGTCACTGATGTTTGAAATCGCCTCGCAGGAGAGTGATCTGTCGCCGCTGCGAATCGACGGACGAGTGATTCTCTTCAGCGCGCTGCTGGCATTGGCGAGCGTGATTCTTTCCGGATTGTGGCCGGCGCTGCACATCACGCGGCAGCGGCTGAACTTCGCGCCGCGAGGACGCCGGCTGTGGGGGAGAAACCTCGCGGTGGCGTGTCAGGTGGCTGCCGCGTTTGTAGTGCTGACGGCAACCGGGACGATCTTCGGGTGGATCGTGGACGCGAGGAAAGGGATCGACGATGCGGGCTTCGATACGAGCCACATCACGGCGATCACGTTCGATCCTCTGGTGAAGCGTTTTCGCCCGGATCAGGCGAGGCATTTTTATGAAACGCTGGAAGAACGAATTCGCAAGCAGGCGGGAGCAGGAACGATCACGTTTTCGTCGCGTTCCGAGCCGGCGACGATCCGGCGGGAGCAGGCGGGCGCCGCGGAATCATCGGTCTAT
>CAZWTH010000393.1:0-1551 GCA_964636715.1 uncultured Solibacteraceae bacterium
AGACGCCCTCCTGGTCCGGATAGAGCCCGAGCGTGTCCACCGCCTGCCGCGTGTCCTGCTGCGTGCGCTCGAAGGCGGCGAAGTAGTGCACGCGGTCCTGGACGATCGGTCCGCCGAGGCTGCCGCCGTACTGATAGCGGCGGTACGGCTGCTTGCCGACCTTCGTCAGCCTCTCGCTCGTCGTCTCCGCGTTGAGCGCGTCGTCGCGGAACTGCGTGAAGCCGCTGCCGTGGACCACGTTCGTGCCGCTCTTGGTGACGACGCTGAGCACGGCGCCGTTGCTGCGGCCGTACTCGGCGTCGAAGCGCTGCGTCAGCAGGTTGAACTCGCGGATCGATTCGAGCGGATACTGCTGGAGCAGGCCGCCGACGGTGTCGTCCGTGTTGTCGCCGCCGTCGACCAGGTAGTTGATGTTGCGGCCGTTGCCGCCGCTGATCTGCGGCGAGTACTGCGCGCTCTTCGACACGTCGGAGAAGAACCCGAGGCCGACGCCGGGCACGGTGGCGGCAAGGTTCGCGAACTGCCGGCCGTTGAGCGGCAGCCCCTCGATGCGATCGAGATCCACCACCTCCCCGACCGACGACTGCCGGGTCGAGATGAGCGGCGTGGCGGCCGTGACCGTGACCGTCTCGTTGACCGGCGCGATGCGCAGCGCGATGTCGATCGGCAGCGTGACGCCGACCGACACGGTGATGCGCTGCTCGTACCGGCTGAAGCCGGCCAGCCGCGCCGAGACGACGTAGTCGCCGACCGGGAGCGCGGACAGGCGATAGATGCCGCTCGTGTCGCTCACGTCTTCGCGAACGAAGCCGGTGTCGACGTTCCGGGCCTCGATAGCGACCCCGGGAATCGGCATGCCCTGGACGTCGGCGATGCGGCCGGTCAGCCCGCCGCTGGCGAGCTGGGCATGGGCCGGCGCCGCCGGCGCCCGCAGCAGGATCGCGGCCGCGAGGGCGACCAGTGCAGAATGAAGGACGACGGGCGTCGGTGACGACGTTGAGCGTGTGCGCACGGTGGATAGAGAGTCGATGATAGCGATCTACGTTGTCTACGGTCTTGGGTGTCTACTTACCTTGCTCCGCGCGGACGCACGCCCGGCGTCGAGGCTCGCGCTGGCAATCCTCTGGCCGCTTGGTCCGCTGGCGGGGCTGGTCACGTTATCGGCACTGACGGTCGCCGCCATGATTGCGTTCCCAGTATTTGGCGCAATCGTCGCGGCGGCAAGCGTGGGGGGCTGGTGGCTGCTGCGGTAGGGGACCCGAAGGCCTATTTCTCGCTGACGCCGCCGTCGTAGTGCTGGATGAGGAACTGTTGCGCATTCAAGCTGCCAGAGGCTGCCTCTGGACGCGCATAGTGCCCCGTCGAATCGAGCACCATCGCACGGTCGGTGTCCTGAAGATAGGCCGCCAGCACCACGTCGCGCAGGTGCGCGAGGATCTCGGGATCCCGGATCGGGATGAGCGTTTCGAAGCGCCGATCGAGGTTCCGCTCCATGAGATCGGCACTTCCGATGTACATCTCGTCCTCGCCGCCGTTCTGGAACCAGTAGAT
>CAZWTH010000394.1:0-7660 GCA_964636715.1 uncultured Solibacteraceae bacterium
TCCAATGCCGCTGCCGGATCCCGTCACCAACGCAATTCGATTTTGATTAGCCATATCGATCTATTGTCTACGAAACGGCAAGTTGGTGAAACTACGGGGTTCCGCGCACAAGTATTACATTTGTATAATCAAAATCGCGTCGCTATAATGAAGCGGTTGCGTACCAGTAGTCCCATACATTTCCAGGAGAGGTTTGTCAGGTGGCGAAAAGCAAGTTATCTGAATTACTCGAAAAGCGCGATGCCGAAATCACGTCGCAGTGGCTGGAGTTGCAGACCGTCGGTGGGAGAAAGGCTTCCGCCGCGGAACAGGGAGAGACAGCGCGGCAATCCCGTGAATTCATCCAGGCGCTGAAAAAAGCGGCGGATAGCGGCGCCACGGGCGACATCACAGGAGCCGAGTGGGAACCCGTCAAAGCAATCCTCAGCAACATTTCGTCCAGCCGCGCCCGCACCGGCTACTCTCCTTCGGAAACCGCCTCGTTTGTTTTTTCTCTGAAACTGCCTCTGTTCAGCGTGCTTCGCACCGATTACGGCAAAGACGCGCAGGTTCTCGCCGACGCCGTCTGGGAAGCCACCATTCTGCTCGATAAGCTTGGCCTTCTCACGACTGAGGTTTACCAGAAGACGCGCGAAGATATCATCTCCCGCCAGCAGCAGGAACTGCTCGAACTTTCGACGCCCGTCGTCCGCCTCTGGGACAACATTCTGGCTCTTCCCCTGATTGGCACACTCGATAGCTCCCGCACGCAGGTGGTGATGCAGAACCTTCTGGACGCCATTGTGGCCACGCGATCCGATTACGCCATCATCGACATTACCGGCGTCCCCGTCGTCGATACGCTGGTTGCCCAGCACCTCCTCAAAACCGTGTCCGCCGCGCGTCTGATGGGCGCGGATTGTCTCATCAGCGGCATCCGTCCCCAGATTGCCCAGACCATCATTCATCTCGGCGTCGATCTCACGAACGTCACCACGAAAGCCACTCTCGCCGACGCATTCGCCGTCGCGCTGAAGCGAAATGGCATGACGGTGGCGAAGACACGGGAGGCCGCCGGAGCTCAATAGCGATGGAACGAATCCCGATCCTGAAGATGGGCGAGTTTCTGCTGGTCACCATTCAGGTGGACATGCATGACCGCCTTGCGTTAACGCTGCAGGACGATCTGACATCTCAGATCGTGCAGCATGGCTCGCGCGGAGTTCTGATCGATATTTCCGCGCTCGAAATGGTGGATTCCTTTATCGGACGCATGCTGGGCAGTATCGCGGGCATGGCGAATCTTCTCGACGCCAGCACCGTCATCGTCGGCATGCGCCCGTCCGTCGCCATTACTTTGGTGGAACTCGGCATGTCCCTCCAGGGAATCCGCACAGCGCTGGACGTCGAAAAAGGCATGGCTTGTCTCCGCTCGAGCGTCGCGGACTCAGAGAGCGCCGATGCACATTCTAAGCTCTGAGACGATTCCGCTCCGAGGCTCGGATGACGTCGTTCTCGTTCGCCAGGCCGCCCGCAAGGTGGCCGTGGCGCTCGGCTTCGGCATCGTCGATCAGACCAAACTGGTCACCGCGTCGAGCGAACTCGCTCGCAACACCGTGGATTACGGAGGCGGCGGTACCGTCCTTCTCGAGACCCTCCGCGATGACCGGAAATCCGGTGTGCGGCTGGTCTTTGAAGACCAGGGCCCCGGCATTCCCGATATCGATCTGGCGCTCCGGGATGGCTATACGTCCGGGAACGGCATGGGCCTCGGCCTCGGCGGCGCGAAACGTCTGTCCCACGAGTTCGAGATTTCGTCTACCCCCGGAATAGGCACGCGAATTGCTATCCTCCGCTGGAAGTGACGCATGCGCGAAACAACCCGTGTCCGGATTGAGGAGCAGAGCCAGATAGCGGAAGCGCGCCGTGTTGCGCGCACTCTGGCGAAAAATCTCGGTTTCGATGAAACACGCGCCGAACAAGCCGCCATCGTCGTTACGGAGGCCTGTACGAATCTGCTGAAGCACGCGGGCGGGGGCGACGTTCTGCTTCAGGCGATCGATGGCGATGAAACCACTGCTCCCGGTCTCGAACTTCTGGCACTCGATAAAGGCCCGGGCATCGGAAATCTCGATCAGGCTTTTCGCGATGGCTACAGCACAGGCGGTACGCCCGGTCACGGGCTGGGGGCCATTGTCCGGCTGGCGGAGGCTTCCGATTTCTATTCGGAACCTGCCCGTGGCGCCGCGGTTCTCGCCCGCTGGTCCACCGGGCTCCAGATTCCCGCCTGGCAATTGCCTCCCCTCCAGGTTGGCGCGGTGAATGTTCCGAAGCCCGGTCAGGAAGTCTGCGGCGACTCCTGGGGCGTGGAACAGACTCCGGACCATTCTGTGATCATGGTGGCGGATGGCCTCGGTCATGGTCTGGACGCGCGCACTGCCTCCGCGCAAGCCGTTCGCATTCTTCACTCCGCGCCCAGCCTCTCGCCCGGCGAAATCGTGGAGCGCGCTCATCTTGCTCTGCGCAGTACCCGCGGCGCGGCGCTCGCCGTCGCGCGCGTCGATCGGTATCGCGAACGCGTGACGTTTTCCGGTATCGGCAACATCTCCGCCAATATCTATTCCGGCGCCGGAGAGGGCCAGCACCTCGTCTCCGTCCACGGTACGGCGGGGTTCCAAACGGCTAAAATACGCGAATTCGAATATCTGTGGCCGGAACACGGTCTCCTTTTGATGTACTCGGATGGGCTCGCAAGCCACACCAGCCCGGCCGCCTATCCCGGGCTTGTCCTTCGCGATCCCGCATTGATCGCCGGCGTTCTCTATCGTGATTTTGGACGCGGCACAGACGATGCGACCATCGTCGCCGCCAAAGCCGCCTGACATGAGCATCAACATCCTTTCGGTCGCGATCCAGTATGAGCACGATACGGTTACCGCGCGGCAACGCGCGCGCCAGATCGCCCGTCTGCTCGGCTTCGATCCGCAGGATCAGACCCGCATCTCCACAGCCGTCTCGGAAATCGCGCGCAACGCGTTCACCTACGGCCATGGCGGACGCGTCGAGTTCCAACTCGAAGGCCGCACCGCTCCGCAGCTTTTCATCATGAAAGTCTCGGACACCGGCGCCGGAATTCGCGATCTCCAGACTATCCTCGAGGGCCGCTACCATTCGAAGACAGGCATGGGCCTTGGCATCGTCGGCGCGCGCCGCCTCATGGACCAGTTCGAAATCGAATCCGCTCCCGGCCACGGCACCACCGTTCTGCTGAAAAAACTTCTTCCACGCCGCGCGCCATTTTGCGGCCCCGCCGAAATCTCGAAAATTGTTTCCACTCTCGTCCAGGAGCGGCCGCAGAATGCCTTCGAAGAACTCCAGCATCAGAATCGTGAACTGCTCGGCGCGCTCGAAGAGATCCGCGCCCGCCAGACCGAGCTCGCCCGGCTCAATCGCGAGCTCGAGGACACCAACCGCGGCGTCGTCGCGCTCTATGCCGAGCTCGATGAAAAGGCCGATCACCTGCGGCGCGCCGACGAGCTGAAATCCAAATTCCTCTCCAACATGAGCCACGAATTCCGCTCCCCGCTGAATTCGATCCTGGCGCTCAGCGGGCTGCTCCTGAATCGTTCGGACGGAGATCTCAACGCGCCGCAGCAACAACAGGTGGTCTTCGTTAAAAAGGCGGCGCAGGACCTTCTCGATCTGGTCAACGATCTTCTCGATCTCGCCAAAATGGAGGCCGGCAAGGTCGAAGTCAAACCGCTGGAGTTTGAAGTAGAGAATCTCTTCGCCGCCCTTCGCGGTATGCTGCGGCCTTTGCTCGTCAATCAGTCGATGGATCTCCTCTTTGAGGACGCGAGCGGCGTCCCCTCCGTCTACTCCGACGAAGGCAAGGTTTCCCAGGTGCTGCGCAACTTCATTTCAAACGCGCTCAAGTTCACAGAGCACGGCGAGATCCGCGTCTCGGCGGCGCTCGAACGGGAAAGTGAAATCTGCTTCCGCGTCGCGGATACCGGCATCGGCATCGCGCCTGAAAATCTCGATCTCATCTTCCAGGATTTCAGCCAGGTCGATCACCCCATTCAGAAGCGGGTCAAAGGCACGGGCCTCGGTCTCCCGCTTTCGAAGAAGCTTGCGGAAATGCTCGGAGGCTCGGTGAGCGTTCAAAGCGAACTCGGCCGGGGTTCCGAGTTTTCACTCCGCATTCCGCTCCGCTTCGGGCCGCACCAGACCCCCGAAGAGCAGATGGAGCCGGAATGGATCGCGGATGAAGGCGGTCTGCCGCTTCTCGTCCTTGACGACCGGCCGGAAATGATGCTCATGTACCGCAGCTATCTGGCGAACTCCGGCTTCACCATATTGCCCGCCAGTACCTCGCGCGAGGTCGACGAAATTCTGGAACGCGTGCGGCCGATCGCCATGGTTCTCGATATCATCCTGCGCGCTGAAGACAGTTGGGCTCTGGCCGCGCGCCTCAAACAGGACCCCCGCACCCGCGACATTCCCATCCTGGTTGCCAGCACTATCGAGGACCGCAACAAAGGATTTCATCTCGGCGTGGACGCCTGGCTGCTCAAGCCCTTCGAGCAGGCCGATCTTCTGCGGGAGCTTCGTCATCTGACCGGCGAGGGCGCCACGCGCCGGGTGCTGATCATCGACGACCAGGAGCGAGACCGCTACGTGCTCAAACAGCGGCTGCGCGGCCTCTCCCTCCTGATCATGGAGGCGTCCGGCGGCGTGGAAGGCCTGATTCTTGCCACCAAGACGCGCCCGGACCTCATTTTTCTGGATCTCACGATGCCCGATCTCTCCGGCTCCGAAGTTCTGGACCGATTCCGCGAGGATCCGGACCTGGCTGGCATTCCGGTCGTGGTCGCGACCTCGCGCACGCTTTCCACGCATGAACGGCAAAGGTTGGCTCAAAAAGCGTTTGCTATTCTGGGAAAAGATCAGCTGGAGCAAACGGATTTCGCCGATCTGTTGCGCCGGGCTGCTCTCCAAAAGTCGCCAACTCCGAATCCTCTCGAATCTGAAGTATCCGTATGGAATCGATCCTGAACGTTGACGATTACGGCCCAGGCCGGTACGCCAGAACCAGAATTCTCCAGCGGGCAGGCTTCCAGGTCCTTGAAGCCGCCACCGGCGCGGAGGCGATCGAGATCGCGCGCACGCAAAATCCGGCGCTGATCCTGCTCGATGTCAATCTTCCCGATATCAACGGCTTCGAAGTGTGCCGGATTGTGCGGCAGACTCCGCGCGGGGCGAACGCCGCTATCCTCCATATTTCCGCTTCCAACATTCAGCCGCACCATCAGGTGACTGGCCTCGAAGGCGGCGCCGATAGTTATCTGGTCGAGCCCATCGAGCCCGCTGTCCTGATTGCCACGGTCAAAGCTTTTCTCCGCGCCCGCGAAGCCGAAGAGGCGCTCCGGCGTTCCAACAAAGAACTCGAGCAGTTCAGCTATCGAGTGGCGCATGATCTGACCGAACCGCTCCGCACGATCATCACCCATACGCAGCTCATGAACGCCGCGCGCCGCGCCGATCCGCCGCCGGATACGTCAGAAAGCATGCGCTTCGTGGTGGAAGCCGCCCGCCGCATGCAGGTATTCATCGATGGCCTGCTCGCTTACTCGCGCGTCACTCACGAAGCGGCGAGCGAAACGCGGGACATCGATTCCGCACAGTTGCTCGCGGTGGCCCGCGCCGATCTTTCCACCGCCATTCAGGAAAGCGGCGCCACACTGACGCACGGGGATCTGCCGCGCATCAACGTCGCGCCGGGATTCGAGCAGGTTTTCCTGAACCTGATCAGCAACGCCATCAAGTACAGGAAGCCGGAAGTCGCGCCCGCGATCCACGTGGAAGCGCGCGCGGAGGGCGAAGAGTGGATCTTCTCCGTCCGCGACCACGGGATCGGCATCGAAACGCGCTATCAGGACTACGTCTTTCAGCCCTTCCAGCGTCTGCACGGCCGCGAAATTCCCGGCAGCGGCATCGGCCTTGCGACCGTGAGAAAAATCGTGGAGGCGAACGGCGGTTCCGTCTGGGTGGAATCGGAATACGGCAAAGGCTCCACGTTTTGTTTCCGGCTGCCTCGCACGTCCCGCACGCCTCTGGTCAAGACGGCTCAGGAAACATGAGCCGATAACCGTAAATACGACGCATAGCGTCCCGGCGCAATCCGCGCTGCTTCGACCGCGGCGATCACGCCGCAGCCAGGTTCCTCCCGATGCCGGCAATCGCGAAACCGGCACGCATATTCCGAGAACTCCGGAAACGCCGCACTGACTTCGGACGCCGTCACAGCGCCCAGGCCGAACTCACGAATGCCGGGCGTATCGATAATCCGGGCTCCGTTTTTCAACTCGTATAGCCGCGAAGAAGTCGTCGTATGCCGCCCTTTGCCTGTGCCCTCGCTCACCGCTCCGATTCGCGCGTTGCTCGCTCGCCAGCACATTCAACAGGGAACTCTTCCCTACCCCGCTGTGCCCGGCGAATACCGCCAGATTGCCGGCAAGCAACCCACTCAGTTCGCCGATGCCCCGTCCGTCGGCAATTGAACAGCAAATTACCGGAGTTCCGGCGCTCCGGTACACGTCCGCTGCACTTGCCGGATCCGCCAGATCGATTTTCGTGATGCAAAGAATTGGCTGAACTCCGCCACGCGCGGCGGCAATCAGATAACGATCCACCAGTCCCGGACGAAACGGCGGATCGGCAATCGCAGCGACAATCACCAGTACATCGATGTTCGCGGCAATCACCCGCTCGCGGTGCGGATTCGCGGGATCGGTTCGGCACAGCGTCGTGCGGCGCTCCGCAACCGCCGACACCTTCTCATGCCGGATCGCAACGCGGTCGCCCGGCGCGACGTTCATTTCGGTCTGGCAGAGCCGCGGCGGGCCACCATCCGCAATCAGACAAACTCCCGGCCCCACCCCGATTACCAGGGCATCGGCCTCCACATCATCGTTCTTCTGTTTCTTCTTTTTGGCCTTCCCGGCCAGAATCGCATTGGTGCGCTCGTGGCGCTTCATCGCGCGGATGTCCGCCATCCCGCGTTTCTCCTGCCTTGTCATGGTGTTCCATTCTCCGGGTCACTGCTGTGGGAAAAAGAGACACGCCGGACGTGGCGGTCCCGGGAGAATTAGCGAGCGCGCCTGCCGCGGAGGGCATCGCGCTCATGGAACTAGCGGACAGACATAGGCAGACTTCAGAGTAGCGCAGTTCAGGCTTGCCCGGCGAGCAACAGCACGCGCGTCTTTTCCAGACCACCGCTTCCGGCCGCGAGCAGACACGCCGCAGCCAGCACGGGACAAATCCCGGCCACCAGAATCGCCGGACCGAATTGTTTTTCCGGACCGAGAATCCATCCGGTGGTCACCGGCGCGGCGGCGCCCGCCACCTGAGAGAGCGTGTTCAGGTAGCCCACGCTGCGCCCCGCCATGCGCCGCGGAGAAACCTGTTGCACCAGCGCCCAGAAGCTCGCGTTGCCGGCGCCGGTGGCGCAGATCGAGAAGGCGAGGACCGGCAGAACCCACGCGCGATCCCGCACGACGAGTAACAGAAGAACGGCGGCAGTTCCGAAATATCCAGCCGCGGCGAAGAGGACGCGCGAACGAAAGACGCCGATGCGTCGCGCCAGCCGGTCCGCGGCAAATCCGGCGATCACGTTGGT
>CAZWTH010000395.1:0-55724 GCA_964636715.1 uncultured Solibacteraceae bacterium
ACTTATCAGGGACAAACGTCTCCGGCCAGTTTCTACGTGCCGGTCGATACCACCGCGCCTGGATTTTTTACGGCCGGGGCCGTGGGTTCCGGTCAGGCGGCGGCGCTGAATTCAGATAGCACAGTGAATTCGCCATCCAACCCCGTTCATCCAGGCGGCGTGATTGTTCTCTATGCCACGGGTGAGGGAGTCACAACGCCGGCATCCGCGGATGGAGTGCTTTCCATCGGCACGTATCCCGCTCCGGCCCAGCCGGTCACGGTGACGATCGGCGGCATTCCCGCCACGCTTCAGTACGCGGGCGAAGCGCCGTATCTGGTCGCGGGCGTACTCCAGATCAACGCCATTGTTCCCGCCAATGTGACAACCGGGAACACCGTCCCGGTACACCTGCAGGCCGGGAATAACGTCGCGCAAACCGACGTTACGATCGCTGTCCAGTGAGTCGCCGTCTCTTGAGGCGCAACGGCGCGACTATTCGAATACCAGGACCTCGTGATCGAGCACGGAGGGAATCACGACTCGCGCCCATCCGTTCGCGATAACGGGAGTCAGGGTTTTTCCCGCCACCAGCATTTTCGCGTTGCGCCCGCGGACACCGGCGGGCAGACGCACTCCGAACTTCAGCGGCCCGGCCGGAACCAGATCGTCATCCGTCACCGGCATACGCCCCGTCGCGGTCAGATTCACCACGTGCGCGATCACGCGGCCGGGCTGTTGATAAAGGTTGCAATCGAACACGCCTCGCGCCTCCACCTCGAGCGGGAGGTCGCCATTCGCCGCCCACTTCACCAGATTCGCCAGCAGCGTCGCATAATCCGGGAGATTGAGACTCGCATACAGCCGATCGATATCGGCCGGCAGGAAGGCGACTCGCCCCTTCATCACCAGTCCGGGAATATCCGTCTTCGGCTCCCGCATCCAGGAAGTCTCGGGCGGAAAAACGGGAAATGGCGGCACAAAAGTCAGCGGTACGGTGACGCCGCTATCGAGCTTCAGCGCTGTGAGCGTTCCGCCGAACGGCAGGATATCGGTCTCTTCAAAGCCGCGCAGAACGGGATGACGCTGGCCGGCTTCGTGAGGCTCGTCGCCGGTTTCCGGTCCCCACACGCCGGACCGCAATTCAGGCGTGAGACGCAGATACGAATGAAGCGTCTGCCGGGAAGGCCTCTCGATGCCGGCGCCGCCCGTGACGTGGGCGCCGAAAAGATCCGCCAGACCATAATCGCCGCGCGCGTCGCCGAACTCGTTATAGAGGCTGGTCTGGCCGGTAGCGATCAGAGTCCCTCCTTTCGCCACGAAATTCCGTACCGCCGCGCATTGTGCGTCAGTCATAGCCGCGAGCGCCGGAAGAATCAGAACCTTGAGATCGCCGCCCTCCTGCTCGATCCGATCGACATGAATCGGAACGTAGGGAATTCGTGCGCGCACCAGGCTTGCGGCAAATCCGCGATACGGCCCATCCACCAGATCCGCCGCGCGATCCTGGCCGTAGAAATCGGTATTGCGTTGCGACCATACGATCCCCACCGTGGCCAGCGGACGCCGGTTCACCAGATACTGCTGGTTCGCTTCGTGCCAGCGCATGACGGGCTCCGGCGTGAGATATTCGCGGCGGTCCTCTTCATATGCGCCGATATAGTGCCACCACGGTTGAATGCCGCCGGCGAAACCTTCATACATCCACATTCGCGCTTCGGCGGCGGGCTTGGCAGCCACCCGGAAAGTGCCCCGCCCCGCCTGGTACATCGCCATACTTTCAGGCGCCAGTTTGTCCCACCCGAGCAGGCCGTGAACCAGTTTGCCGGTGTCGGCGTTCTCTTCGAAGCCCGCGGTTCCGCGCGACTGATGATCCAGGAAGACCATTTCGGCGCGCCCGAAGATCGACGTGCAATCCCGGAACGAGTTGCTTTGTGAGGTGACCGACCCGCTGTTCATGCCGAACCAGAGACAATTCGGGCCACCGGCCGCTTTCGTCGTGCGGTTATTGAGATCCCAGATTTCGCTGCGCCGCGCGTAATTCCAGTCGATCCACTTGCGATACACGGGATCTTTCCAATCCTGTTTCCGCGGAATCGCGGCGCCCGCTGCGTCGCGGAACTTTCGCGCGCAGTTCTCGCAATAGCAGATGCTGTCCCGGCCCAGGCCGCTCCAGCTGTTGTCCGCGAAACCCTCGGGATGGCTGCGATCGATAATCTCGGTCAGCACGGAAGGAAGGTACTCGTCGTAATAGGGACTATTGACGCAGGTGACATATTTATCGGCGGCGCGGTAAGGCTCGCCGCTGCTGGTTCGCGCAAACCAATCCGGATGCGCGTGGAAGAAATCCTCCGCCGTGCGGTTGGAGTCCATACGGGCCACAACGGTGAGGCCATCCTCGTGGGCCGCCTTCGCCAATTCGCCGTACAGATCGCGGCCGTTCAGAAATTCCGCGCGGTGCTGCAGCGGATATTTGCTCGGATAATACGCCACAATTCCGCCCGCGTTGATGATGACGCCCTGTACTCTGGTGCGCTTCCAGAATTCGCGCCACCAGGGAATGTCGTAACGGACCGGGTCCTTCTCGGTGATGTTAGTTTGCCCCCACCGGTACGTGCGGCGATACCAGGGGTCGCCGGGTGCGGCGCTGAGGGGAGACGGGACGGTGACAATAGTCGCGGCCGCGGCGACGGTGAGGAATTCGCGCCTGGATGTCATGGGCTGTAAACCGACCGCAAGTATAACCCGCCACCGCTTTTTTGTAACCGGGGCCCGGTTGCCCGGTTATCTGAGCGAGGAGATGGTTCATGACAACTCTGAAGGTAATGATGGGACTCGCGCTGGCGGCTGCGGCCTCCGGCCAGATGGTCAACAACCAGGAAAAGCAACTGAGCTGCGAAAGCCGGGGCTATGACGACCGCGTTCGAACCTGTGAGATGCGTGAGCAAACCACGGCGTCGGTCGGGCTGCTGAATATCGACGCGGGAAAGAACGGCGGCGCAAGTATTAAAGGCTGGTCGGGCGGCGATGTCCTCGTAAGAACGCGGGTGGAGGCGTGGGCCGACACCGACGCGGAGGCGAAGGCGATCTCCAGTCAGGTACTCATCGATACTTCGGGCGGACGCGTGCAGGCGCGCGGTCCCGAATCTGCCAACAATTCCGGATGGTCGATCAGCTACGAGATTTTCGTGCCGCAATCGACCAACCTGAGCGTGACGACCGTCAACGGCGGCATCAACATCTCGGATGTTCGCGGAAGTCTGCACTTCTCGGCGACCAACGGCGGCATCAATCTGAAGCGCCTGGCCGGAGAAGTGGACGGTTCTACCGTGAACGGCGGCGTGAACATTGAGCTCGCCGGCGCCACCTGGCAAGGCAACCAGATCGAGGTGAAAACGCGGAATGGCGGCGTGAGCATCGCCGTGCCGGCGAATTTCTCGGCGCATTTCCAGACCGAGACGGTGAACGGATCGCTGCAATCCGACTTCCCTTTGACGATGAGCGGCGATCTGAAGTCGCACAATCACGATTTCACGATCGGCGGCGGCGGACCGATCATCCACGTCACGACCACAAACGGCGGCGTGAAGCTGAAGCGAACGTAGATCACCGGGGGACTTCCTTCGCTGAAGCCTCGGCGCCCGGCGGTTCGACGAACGGCTCGACCGCAATCCGTTCGTAACTCACCTCAATGACAGTCAGCACTTCCGTACCGCCCGGCGCCTGTAGCGTGACGCGATCGCCCTCTTCCGACTTCATCAACGCGCGCCCCAGAGGCGAGACCCAGCTGATGTGGTTACGCTTGAGATCGACCTCGTCCACGCCGACGATGCTGACTAACCGCTCTATCCCCGCGGCATTCGAATACCGCACCGTCGCCCCGAAGAACGCCCGCGCCGCCGCCTGGCCCGATCGCGGGCGTTCCGGATCCACCACTTCCGCGGCATCGATTCGTTTCGTCAGAAAACGAATCCGCCCATCGATCTGCCGCAGCCGCCGTTTTCCGTATTGATAATCGGCGTTCTCACTGCGATCGCCGTTGCTCGCCGCCCATGACACGACTTTCGTGACGGCCGGACGTTCCCGCGTCAGCAGAAACCGGTGCTCGTCTTTGAGCCGCTGCAGCCCACCCGGTGTGATGTAGTTCTTCACTCGCGCCGCGGGCTCGTCCCTCTTCGGTTCTCTCGTAAATCCTTTTCGCATACCCCGGTCCTTCGGCTACGCACGGATGCGAATTGGTGAAGTCGTTTCCCGCCAGTTAACACGGGCGACCTGGTAAAGCACGTGTCGCCGCAAAGGACTCAGGTCCGGAATCGATGGATGATCGAAATCGCGCTGATAAATCATTCCAGTCTTCTCCATGACTTTGCGCGAACTTGTATTCGCCTCCACGGCAAATGCGACTACTGCGTCAAGCTGGAGTTCCCGAAACCCGAACTCCAGTGCCGCGCGCGAACCTTCAGTTGCCAGTCCCTGACCCCAAAAACGAGGAAGGAGACGATATAGAAGCTCGACGGACGGAGCGAACGGCATCTCTGCCGGAACGAATTTGAGACCCAGAAATCCGGCAAATTCGCCATCGATATCGAGCGCCCATGGGCCAAATCCGTGGGTCTCCCAATGCTGTTCAATTCGCGACAATCCAGCGTCAGATTCCTCCGGCGTCAGCACCGAAGGGAAATATTTCATCACGCGGGGATCCTGTTCAGTTCCACGAATCCATCGCGATCGCCCGGCTGAAATCGCCGAAGCACTGTCCGCTCGCCCGTTCGGGTCACCATTCAATGGTACTGTTCGAGCCCAAAAACTCGTTTCGCTTATCCCAACCATATTCGCCCCGGCGCACCTGCCTCGGAAAAGCCCTCCCACAGTCTCCTGGCCGCTACATGTCTCGGTTTTGCCGCATCCGGCATCGCCCACGCGACTCCCGGACGGAACCACTTTATTCATCGGCTCCCTCGCGCCGGCCGGCAAGTAATTACGTCTCGGCGCCGGCTTCGTTTGAATGGCGTCTATCCAGGAGTAACTATAACTAACTTCCGGATCACTACCGCTCATTGGATTCCCCTGATAGGATCTTAAGACCCTGTTTTTGGGCGACGGGTACGAATCGGGATAAACCGTGAATATTCTGAAGCTGGAAAACCGCCGTACTGGAGAGCTCCTGCAGATACGCCGCGCGCGCGACGCCCAGGGACAAGTCGTTTTCCTCATCCCCCATGGCGCCCTGCCGGCAGGGGCGGACGGTCCGCCTCTACACGTGCATTTCCGGGAAAACGAAGAGATCGTTGTCAAAGCGGGAACTCTCGGCGCTCTGGTCGGGACGGAGAAGATCATAGTTCCGGCCGGCGGGACCGCGGTTCTGCCCGCAGGCATTCCTCATCGCTGGTGGAACGCGGGTGACGGTTTGCTCGAAGTGAGCGGTCATGCAGGTCCGGCGGCAGACCTGGATCGCTACCTCCAGGCGCTGTTTGCTGTTCTGAACGACAACCCTGACGCCGCGCCATCGATCTTCTATCTCGCGCACGTACTCTGGCGCCATCGCGACACACAACAGATTCTGAAGCCGCCCCCCGCCGTACAGGGAATCCTTTTCCCTGTCATTCTCTTCATCGGGCGCATCCTCGGCAAATACCGTGGATCGAACTGGCCCGGTTCGCCCGAATCATGCCCCGGCGCGCAGTTTGCGGATGCAGCCGGCGCGGCCGCTCAATAAAAGTCAGCCCGCACGCAGCCGTCATTGAGTATCCACCGCCGGGTCTACCGGCAAACCGCTTAGTTCGAGGCCCCGCCCGACATTTCCATCTCGCGCGCGAGCCACGCGCGCGCCAGCTTCCAGTCGCGCAGAACAGTCTGCTCGGATGTCTTCAGGACATTGGCGGTTTCCTCAACGCTGAGGCCCCCGAAAAATCGCAGCTCGACGACTTTCGCCTTGCGGGCGTCAAATGCCGCAAGAGCATTCATGGAATCGTCGAGCGCGATCACCCGCCTGTCTCGCATGGGCGCGCCATCGATGGACTCGTTGAGTTCGACAACAACACCGCCCCCTCCGCGTTTCTCCGCTGTTCTCCTTCGGGCGGCGCTCACCAGAATTCTCCGCATCATCTGTGCGCATACCGCAAAAAAATGCGCCCGGTCCTGCCACTGCGCCAGGTTTGCATTCACCAGACGCAGATAGGCTTCGTGCACGAGTGCGGTGGGCTGCAGCGTGTTCGCCGCGCTTTCGCGCCGCAGGTACAGTCGCGCGATTCGCCGCAGTTCCGGATATACCAGCGGAGTCAGCCGTTCAAACGCGAGTTCGTCACCGGCGGTCCAGGCTTTCAACAATGCGGTGATACGTTCCGTTGGCGGCTCTGGCAATCTCATTGCCCTTTCGTCGAACTTTTCAGATCCGCCTGCCAGTTGAGCACCACGGTAATCGGCGATTTACCGTCCGCGCCATGGGCGCCGCGAACCAAAAAGCGCTGGCCATCTCCGCTCACATCGAATGAGCAGGAGCACGGTCGCGTAAAAAGGGCTTCCGGGCTCCTCAGGCGCGGCGCGCCGTTACCGGTTTCCACGCCAACCGAAAACATCACCGCCTGATCGGACATGTAGAAGAGTTCTTTGCTGTCATGCCGCCAGACCGGCGGATCGGGAGTGACCGGCCCTTTCGATGCCTGCCATTTTCCTTCTCCAAGCGACAGTTTACCCGCGCCGGAGATCACAATTTTTCTGATGTAAACCTCAAACTGGCCGGATTCATTCGAGCGATAGGCGATCCAGTGGCCATCGGGTGAAATGACGGCGCGGTTTTCACTGAAATGGCCACCGAGCAGATGGATGGGTTGACCGTTCAATCCAGCGCCGGTCTTCAGAGGAAGCGCCCATGTCTCGCCCGGCACTCCCGGGCCCTGCGGCTTTGGCATGGTGTAGTAAATCAGAAATCGGCCATCCGGCGAAATACTGGACGGATAGTGATACTGACCCGGCTCGTTCAGGATCTCTCGCTGCTCTCCTGTTCCACTGGCGGCTTTTTGCGAAATGGTTTCCAGCCTGGCGCCGGACGAATAAAAGACCTGCGATCCATCCGGCGACCACACAGGACTGGCGGCTGGCCCATCGAAACTGAAACGCGTTCGTATGCCGCGGGCAAAGTCGAGCATCCAGATGCTGTTTGTCTTGTCGCGGCCGGAAACCGGGCCGGCAACGGCCGCGCGCGTCTGGTCCGGAGACAACCTTGCTCCACCATCGAAACCGGGCTGCCCGAAAGTTCCGATTTCTTTCCCATGCCGGTCCACCCACGTCAGTAGATATCCAGGCGCAGCCGCGCCTGAACGATAGGCCAGAACTCCTTCCGATGCCCCAAAAACGCCGATCGACATGATTGTTTCCACGTGCTCAGCCAGCCTCACCGGGCTGCCGGTCAGGCGGAGCTTGTCCTCATCGAAAGGCTGGGCCACCAAAGCGCCGTCCCGCATGTAAAGCATCTTGCCGTCCACATAACTGGCGAACACCGGGCTGGCGACAATACGTTCGCGAGGTTGGGTTTCCGGTTTTGCGTCCACCGAACCGGCGTAAACTCCTTCGATGCTCTCGGGCCCGCCCATGAAATAGAGAAAGTGCTTTCCATCGGGCAGAAAAACGGGGTCTGTGTGCGCACGCTCTCCCCGGTCCGCGGCAGGAGACGTAAGCGGCATTTGCCCTCCCTGGGGGGAAACCCGCCAGACCCCACCGCCCGAATACACCCCTCCGATCAGGAAATCGCCGCGCGAGCCCCAGGTTCCCCCGCCGAATGGCTGTCCCTGCATCGTATATACAGTTGTGGGCGTTCCTCCGGCAATATCGATCTTCCTGACCTGAGTGCCGTCCCAGTCGCGTATTTCAAATGTCACGAAGCGGCTGTCGGGAGCCCAGAAGGGCGACGCTGCCCTTTCGGTTCCGGGCAACCGCCGCCACTGAAGCGTGGCCAGATTATGAATCCAGAGGCCGCTCTGGTCTCCCGTTGCGTTGAAGAGCAGGTTCTGTCCATCGGGTGAAACGGAGAGGATACTGTTGAAATCAACGCTCTCCGGCAGACTTACCTGGAAGCGGGTCGCACGCAGCGGCGGCGCCGGCCGGAACCAAAGCGCCCGGATTCCGATCGCCGCGATGAAAGCGGCCGGTATCGCCCAGATCGCGATTTTCACTCGCCAGGTTTTGCGCGGCGCTTGTGAAGAAAGCGCAATCGAATCGGCTTCACGATCCAGCAAGTGCTCCCAGTCGCCCAGATCCCGGAGCCTCTTAGCCGGATCCTTTTCGAGGCACCGCCCAATCAAACGCCGGACTTTCAGTGGAACCTTCGTCAGATCCGGGTCCTGATGGATGATGCCAGCCAGGGTTTCCGGAACCGTAGCGCCGCCGAAGGGCTGGATGCCGCTCAGCATCTCATAAAGTACGACCCCAAAAGCCCAAATGTCAGAGCGTTTCCCGACCTCCTGCCCGAGCGCCTGTTCCGGGCTCATATACGCCGCGGTGCCAAGTATCAGCCCGCAATCCTGAATGGCCAGCGAATCCTCCGCCCGTTGCGAATCCGCGGTGGATTTCGCGAGACCGAAGTCGAGCACCTTAACCGAGCCGTCGGGCCGAATTTTGATGTTGGCGGGTTTCAGGTCGCGATGCACAATTCCTTTCTCGTGCGCCGCATCGAGAGCGGAGGCGATCTGCCGCGCGATATTCAGAGCCTCATCGGAGGAAATCGGACCTTTGCGAATACGATCCGCCAGCGTCGGCCCCTCAATCAGTTCCATCACCAGGTAATCTGACCCGGTGTCGTACAGCGTGCAAATGTTGGGATGGTTCAGCGAAGCGATAGTGCGCGCTTCCCGCTCGAACCGGCCGGAGAAGCGTTCCCGCGACGTTTTGATCGCGACGCTCCGCCCCAGCCGCTTGTCGATGGCGCGAAACACGACGCCCATTCCGCCTGAACCGACCGCTTCGACGATTTCATAAGGTCCGAGATGGCTGCCTGTGGCAAATCGGATGTCTGTATCCTCCGGCAGTTCAAGGCCGGGGAACTCTTCACGGCCCACCAGATCTTCGATCAGGTTCCGCAGATCATTATCGGCGCCGCATGCCTGCGCAATGAAAGGACCGCGCTCTTCCGGCGGATACTCCAGCGCGGAGTGGTATACCTCTTCAACCCGTTTCCAGCGCCCCACAGTCATAGGCTTCGTAACAGTGTACCTTTCCGGCGATTCTCCCGGTTTTGCCCGTCTTCAAAAAAAATGACTCGGCGTTATAGTTTTCGGGCCCTCGCCGCGCTAAGCGGACATGCAGGCCCACCAGCCTGCGAGGCAAACGGAAATCTCAAGCGGAAACCAGACTGATCTGAAGAAAGACCTAAAGGAGAAAACATGAAAACGACTGTATGGATGTTAGCCGGCATGGCCCTCCTGGCAGCGGCGGCGGTCAACGCCGCCAGCAACACCGGGGCCAACGCAGCGAGCCTGGCCGAAAGCAGGGCGAATGCAACGGACGTGAATGGCTGTGCAAGTCTCCCCGATTACCTCCAGTTGAAGCGGGCGCTGATCGCGGCGAGAGCCGCCGAGAACAGCGGCCTGAATGCTCAGGAATGGGCGACCATCGTGGACCGCCATGGCATTGTATGCGCGGTCGCATTCACGGGTTACGACGCAACCACACAACTCGGCATCGGCCGAATCTCCTCCGCAATCCGGGCGAATTCCGGCAACACTTTCGCATTTGACTCGAGTTCCGCCGGCAATGGCGCCGGGTTCCCGGGCGGCCTTGCGTTGTCAACATCCAATCTATATTCCAGCACTCAGCCGGGCGGCTTCGTCGGAGAACTTCCAAACAATTATCCAGTCAATCAGGCGGCGGTATTCTCGTCGCGCGTCGCCGCGTTTGGCACACCCGCGGATCCTATGGTAGGGCAGGTTATCGGAGGCTTCTCGGCGATTGCCGGCGGTCTCGGGCTGTTTGCCAAAGGACAGGTGGCTGTGGGCGGCGTCGGCGTCGCGGGGGATCACCCGTGCACCGATCATGACATCGCCTGGCGAGTGCGGAATCTCCTGGGCCTTGATCATTTGGGTGGGTTCCCCCCGCTCTCGGGCGATCCCAGCCGCCCGGACAACATCGTCTACGACATCAAGGTAAATCCCAACGGCGGAGTCGGGACCAGCGCGAACGGCCTTGGCTACCCCACTTGTCCGAATGTTGCGCAGCCCACGAGTCTGCCCGCGGTACAGCCGTAGACATGGCTATCGGGCGGCGGCTCCGCGTTCCGCCGCCCGGGAACGCCAGAGCCGAAAGGCTCTGGCTCGCGTTCCTCTATAGCTACGTTAGTTCGGTTGGAAAGGCTCCCCATCGAAGACCATCTGATCCCCCTTCTGCGTCCCACTCCCCTCAATCGCCCCCACCGGCAACTCCACCACCCCATGCGCCGTCAAACAAAGCGACGCCCGCCACGGGCGCACATTCCGCACAACCTTCCGCACCACATTCTTCTTATCGATATAAACCAGATCCAGCGCAAACTTCATGAAGAACGTGTGGACGCCCTCGCAGGGCACAATCCACAACCCTTCCCCCGCCCGCAGCTCTGAATGTTTGAGAAGCCCCGTCGTCCGCTTCGCGCTGGTATCCGCGATATCGATCGCATCACCCAGCACAGTCCCGCGCGTGACATTCCGAAGCCGGTATTTCAAGCGCGCCTACTCCACCCGGTAATTCGGCGCTTCTTTAGTAATGATCACGTCGTGCACGTGGCTCTCTTTCCACCCCGCGGGCGACACACGAACGAACCGCGCGTTCTTCTGCAACTGTTCGATCGTCCACGTCCCGCAATATCCCATGCCCGCGCGAAGCCCGCCCACCAGTTGATACACCAGATCCGCCAGCGGCCCCTTCGACGCCACGCGCCCCTCAATACCCTCCGGCACCAGCTTCTGCGTCGGATCGAGCCCGTACCGGTCCGTCTTCCCGCTCGCCATCGCTCCCAGCGACCCCATCCCGCGATAGCTCTTAAACGTGCGCCCCTGGAACAGAATCGTTTCGCCCGGGCTCTCATCCGTTCCCGCCAGCAGGCTGCCGATCATCACCACATCCGCCCCCGCCGCAATCGCCTTCGTCACATCGCCCGAGAACTTGATCCCGCCATCGGCAATCAACGGAACGCCCGCCGGCCGCGCGGCTTTGCTGCACTCCGCAATCGCCGTGACCTGCGGCACGCCCGCGCCCGAAACAATGCGCGTCGTACAAATCGACCCGGGCCCGATCCCGACTTTAATACCGTCCACGCCGAGATCGATCAGCGCCTTCGCACCCTCATAAGTCCCAACATTCCCAGCGATTAGCTCAAGAGACGGCATCCACCTCTTGAGGGCCTTCACCGCCTCCATCACGCGAAGACTATGCGCATGCGCGGTATCGATCGCGATCACGTCGGCCTTCATCGCCACCAGCGCCGCCGCGCGCTCCATAAAATCGCCCGTGGCTCCGATCGCAGCACCGACGCGCAAACGGCCCTGCGAGTCTTTCGCCGCATTCGGATACTTCAGCTTTTTCTGGATGTCCTTGACCGTGATCAGCCCTTTAAGGATGTAGTGGTCATCCACTACCAGCAACTTCTCCACACGATGCTTGTGCAGGATCGCTTCCGCGTCTTCGAGCGTGGTGCCCACGGGAACCGTAATCAGGTTCTCCTTCGTCATCACGTCCGCGATCGGCATGTCGAACCGCGTCTCAAACCGCAGATCGCGATTCGTCAGAATCCCGACCAGGCGTCCGTCCGCCGCCGTCACGGGCACGCCGGAAATCCGGTAACGCTGCATCAAATCGAGCGCGTCGGAGATTTTTTTATCCGGCCTGATTGTGACCGGGTCCACAATCATTCCGCTTTCACTGCGCTTCACGCGATCGACTTCTTCCGCCTGCTTTTCGATCGACATGTTACGGTGAATAAAGCCGACTCCACCCTGCTGCGCCAGCGCTATCGCCAGGTGGGACTCGGTCACTGTATCCATTGCGGAGCTGACTACGGGAATGTTCAGAGAAATGCCGCGCGTCAGCTTTGTTCGGGTGTCGGCTTCTCCAGGGAGAAGCTCGCTGTGGGCTGGTACCAGAAGTACGTCGTCGAATGTGAGACCTTCGGGGATCGTGTCAGGGATCATCTTCGGTCATTTCAGTTTAACCTGCGACCCCCGGGCATTTCGATGCATCCATTCACTTTGGCGGGCCGGAAGGCCGTAACCCCCGCCAACTGAAACCGTTCCGAAACAAAACGAATCGATTAAAAAGACCTCATTCTATGGGCAAGACTGGTTTTCTGATTTCCCTGGCAGTAGTCCTCGCCGCCGCACTGGCGGGTACGGGCTGCGGTTCGGCCGCTCCCGCGGGACCCGCCGCGCCGCCTCCACCGCTGGTGGAAACGATCACGGCGAAGACGAGCGACGTTCCTATCTATTCCGAATTCGCGGCCCAGACCTTCGCGCGCGACCGCGTGGAAATCCGCTCGCGCGTCGAAGGCTATGTGGATAAGTGGCTCTTCAAGCCGGGCGATCACGTCACCGCCGGGCAGACTTTATATGAGCTTGATCTGCGCCCTCTCCGCGCCGCGGTGGATGAGGCGACCGGTAACGTCAAGCAGACCGAGGCTGACGTCCAGTTCGCGCAAAAACAGGTTTCGCTCCTCCAGGCAGAAGCGAATCTGGCCGCCGCAAAAGCCTCCGAACTGCGAGCGCAGCAGGATTACGACCGCCTGAAGCCGCTGGTGGAACAGGACGCCGCCGCAAAACAGGATCTCGACACCGCCTCCACCGCGCTCACCGCAGCACAGGCCACCGTCCGCGCTAACCAGGCGACGGTGGATCAGGCGAAGCTCTCCACGCAAACGCAGATTCAATCCACGCAGGGCAAACTCGAAGCCCAGAAGGGCGCGCTCGAAGGCGCGCAGCTTCGTCTCCAGTACGGCACGATCAAAGCGCCTATCAGCGGCGTGATTGGCGATACGCTCGTTCCCGTGGGTGGCTATGTGACGGCCAATGCCGCGCAGCCCCTCACCGTGCTGGTTCCGCTCGACCCCATGTGGGTGCGGTTCCAGATGACCGAGCAGCAGTATCTCTCTTACGGAAAGCGCAAGGCGAACGGTCTGGAGCTCATCCTCGCGGATGGCTCCGTCTTCCCGCAAAAGGGCGAGCTCACCACAATGCTCAATCAGGTCGATCCGAAAACCGGCACGCTTGAAGTGCAGGCCCGCTTCCCCAACCCGAAAGGCGAACTCCTGCCCGGGCAGTTCGGCCGCGTCCGCTTCCAGACCGAAGAGCGGAAGAACGTGATTACGATTCCGCAGCGCGCCATCCAGCAGGTACAGAACCTCCAGACGGTCTACACCGTCAGCGACGATAAAAAAGCGCAGAACCGCGCCGTCACCACCGGCCCGCGCGTGGGTGAGGACTGGATCATCGAATCCGGTTTGAAGCCCGGCGATCAGGTTGTCGTGGAAGGCCTGATGCGAATACGGCCCGGAGCGCCCGTCAGTCCGAAACCCTGGCAGCCAGCGAAGGCGGTGCAGTAAAAGATGGCCCGTTTCTTTATTGACCGTCCGGTGTTCGCGATGGTCATCGCGATCATCATTGTCATTCTCGGCGCGGTCGCCATTCCGTCGCTCCCCATTTCCACGTATCCGGAAGTGGTGCCGCCGGTCGTGCAGATCACCGCCAACTATCTCGGTGGCAACGCGCAGGATCTGGAAAAAACCGTTGCGCAGCCGATTGAAGAGCAACTCGTCGGTCTCGACGGCATGCTCTACTACCAGACGACGGCATCCAACACCGGCGCGATGACGATCAGCGTCACGTTCAAGCTGGGAACGAATCCGGATATCGCCGCCGTTCAGACGCAGAATCGCGTGAGCGCCGCCATTCCCCGCCTCCCCCCGGAAGTCCAGCAGCAGGGCATCGTCGTCAAGAAGGTGTCGAGCGCGTTTCTGATGGCGATCAGTTTGATCTCCACCGACAACCGCTACGACTCGCTCTTCCTCACCAACTACGCGCAGATCAATCTGGTGAATCAGGTGGGAAGCATCGCGGGCGTCGGCGAATCGCGTCTCGGTTCACAGACCGTGTACTCGATGCGCGTCTGGGTAAATCCGGACAAGCTTGCTAAATATGGCCTCACCGCGGCTGATGTGAACGCCGCGATTCAGGCGCAGAATCGCCAGAATCCCTCCGGCTCCGTGGGCGTTCCCCCGGCCGCTAATGGAACGGATTTTCAATACACGATGGTCGCGCCAGGCCGCATGGTCGATCCTTCTCAGTTCGAAAACATCATCCTGCGCGCCGAACCGGACGCCGCCATCCTCCGCGTGAAAGACGTGGCGCGCGTCGAACTCGGCGCGCAGTCGTACTCAGGCTTCAGCCGCCTGAATGGCAAGCCGTCGGCAAACGTCATTGTTTATCTTTCGCCGGGATCGAACGCGACGGATACCGCCGACCGGGTACACGCGTTTGTGGATCAGGCAAGGAAATCGTTTCCAGCCGGGATCGACTTCGTCATCCCCTACGACTCCACCATGTTTGTGCGCGCCGCGATTAAAGATGTGCTGATCACGCTGCTCGAAGCCATCGGGCTCGTCATCATCGTCGTCTTTATCTTCCTGCAGAGCTGGCGCGCCACGCTGATTCCTTTGCTCACGGTTCCCGTCGCGGTCGTCGGAACATTTGCGCTGTTTCCGATCCTGCACTTCTCGATCAACATCACGAACATGTTCGGCCTGGTGCTCGCCATCGGCATCGTAGTCGATGACGCGATCGTGGTGGTGGAGTCCGTACAACGGCATATCGATGACGGCATGACGCCGAAGGACGCGACGATCCAGGCGATGAAAGAGGTGTCCGCGCCCGTGGTCGCGATCGCCTTTATTCTCGCCGCCGTCTTTATTCCCGTCGCGTTCCTCGGGGGCATCAGCGGACAGATTTACAAGCAGTTCGCTCTGACGATCGCCGTCTCTGTGCTGATCTCGGCGTTCAGCGCCCTCTCGCTCAGTCCCGCTCTCACGCGTCTCATTCTGAAGCCGAAGAAAGATTCTCACGGGCCGCTCGCGCGTGCGTTCGGCGGCTTCAATCGGGCGTTTCAGTGGACGACGAACCGCTACCTCACCTCGGTCGGCTTTCTGGTGCGGCGTTCCCTGATCGCGCTGGTCGCGCTCGGCTGCTTCTGGCTGCTCGCCGGCAGTCTGTTCAGAAAGCTGCCCTCCGGCTTCCTTCCGGATGAGGACCAGGGCGCCTTCTTCACCGGCATGCAGTTGCCCGATGGCGCTTCCGTGGAGCGCGCAGACGCGGCGGCGAGCAAGATCGAAAAAGTGGTGGGCGGCATTGACGGCGTCCAGAATGCGTTCGTGCTCGGCGGTCTGAATATCGCGACTGGCACCACGGGCCCGAACATGGCGACCATCATCGCCACTCTGAAGCCGTGGGATGAACGAACCACGAAGCAGACACAGCTCCAGCCGATTCTTGGACAGGCGTTCGCCGGTTTCGCGAAGGTGCCGGAAGCGCTCACATTGGCGTTCGGCCTGCCGCCGATTCTCGGTCTGAGCACCACCGGCGGTTTCCAGTTCATGCTGGAAGACCGCGTCGGCGTGGACGTTTCGGAGCTCTCGAAAACCGCCGATGCGCTCGTCGCGGCCGCCAGCAAACGGCCTGAGCTGATGAACGTGATCAGCACCTTCCGTTCGAACGTTCCGGCGTACAGCGTGAAACTCGATCCGGCCAAGCTGCAAACGATGGACGTTCCGATCGCGCAGGCGTATCAGACAATGCAGGCGTTCGTGGGCGGCCTGTATGCGAATGACTTCAACGCGTTCGGCCACACGTGGCAGGTGATCGTCCAGGCCGAGCCGCAGTTTCGTTCGAAACCGGAAGACATCAATCGCTTCTACGCGCGCAGCAACAACGGCAATATGGTGCCGCTCGGAACGGTCGCTTCGGTCGAAGCGACTTCCGGGCCGGACGTCATTTACCGCTACAACCGTTTCCGCGCCGTACAGATTCTGGGCGGCCCGGCCGCGGGATACTCGAGCGGTGAAGCGGTGAAAGCCATGGAAGAAGTGGCTGCCGCCACACTGCCGCCGGGTTACTCGTATGAGTGGACCGGTACCACGTATCAGCAGAAGCTCTCCGAGGGCAGCGACGTCGCGGTCTTCGGCTTCGCCGCCGTCCTTGTGTTTCTCTTCCTCGCGGCCCTGTATGAGAGCTGGTCGATCCCGTTCGCGGTCGTACTTGCGGTGCCGATCGGCATCTTCGGCGCGCTGCTCGCGGTGGATATCCGGGCCTATCCGTATGACATCTATACGCAGATTGGCATCGTCACGCTGATCGGCCTCTCCGCGAAAAACGCGATTCTGATTGTGGAATTCGCGCGCGAACGCGTGGAACACGGCCTCTCGATTCGCGAAGCGGTCATGGAAGCGGCCAACCTTCGTTTGCGTCCAATTCTGATGACGTCGTTCGCGTTCATCCTGGGCGTGCTGCCGCTCGTCATCGCCAGCGGCCCCAGTTCCGGCGCTCGCCGCGCGCTCGGAACCGCGGTTTTCGGAGGCATGCTCGCTTCGACCCTTTTGGCCGTTTTCATCGTGCCCGTGCTCTTCGTCGTGATCGAAACTTTTGCGAAACGGAAAAAAACCGCGCCCGGCGGCGCGCCGGTTCCGGAGGTGACGGGATGAGGCGGCTGTTAGGGCTGGCCCCCGCCGCGCTGCTCCTGGCAGGCTGCACGGTCGGGCCGAATTACAAAAAGCCGGATATCGCCCTGCCCACGCAGTTTCGCGGCGCTCCGGCGGGCGCCACCGGCGACACGTCCATCGCGGATACGAAGTGGCAGGATCTCTTCCATGACGCGGCGCTCGAAAAACTGGTCACCACCGCGCTCTCGCAGAATTTCGATCTGCAGATTGCGGCCGAGCGCGTGGAGGAGACGAGCGCGCGGCTCCAGACGCAGCGCGCGCAGCTTTTCCCGTTCGTCAACGCGTCCGGCCAGTACACGGTCGCGCGCGGCTCGGCTATTGGAGCGACGCCGAACATCCCGAAGGGCGCGGACACCTCGATTTCCTACGCGCAGGTGGGCCTGGGCGCAAGCTGGGAGCTCGATCTTTTTGGACGCCTGCGCCGCCTGAACGAAGCGGCGCGTGCGCAGTTCTTCGCCGCGCGGGACAACCAGCTCGCCGTCCGCATGTCGCTCGTGGCGGACGTCATGAACACGTATTTCCAGCTCGTCGAGCTGGATTCCGAGCTCTCGATCGCGAAGCAGACTCGCGACATCGCGCAGGACGGCCTGCGGCTCACGACCGTGCGTCACAATCAGGGCGCGGCGACGGGCCTCGATGTCCAGCAGGCGAATCAGCTCCTCTATACCGCGACCGCGCAGATTGAGGCGGCCCAGCGGGAGATCGCTCAGACGGAGGACGCGCTCAACCTGCTGCTCGGCCAGGCGCCCGCCGATGTTCCGCGCGGCGCTACGGCCCTCGATCAAATCGCGCGGCCCTCGGCGCTTCCGCCGGGCCTTCCTCTCACGCTGCTCACTCGCCGCCCGGATATTCGGGCGCAGGAAGAACAACTGATCGCGGCCAACGCCCAGATCGGCGCGGCTCGCGCGCTCTATTTCCCGCAAATCTCGCTCGACGCATTTCTCGGCGGGCAGAGCCGCGCGATCGGCGACCTGCTGACCGGCCCGGCGCGCCTCGCGTCCTTCACGCCGGCGATCACGGCCCCGATTTTTCAGGCCGGCCAGATCCGCGGCCAGGTGCGGCTGAGCGAAGCGCAGGAGCGCGAGGCGCTGCTGGCTTATCGCCAGAGCATCTTCACCGGGTTGAGCGACGTCTCGGACGCGCTCGTCGGCTACGACCGCACGCGCTCTCAGACCGACCAGCAGGTGCTGCTCGTCAAAGCGCTCGATGAATCGACCCGGCTTTCGAAACTGCGTTACCAGGGCGGCCTCGATAGCTTCCTCCAGGTCCTCGATTCCGAACGGAATTTGTTCCAGGGCCAGCTTTCACTCGAACGCCTGCGGCTGCTCGAGCTCCAGAGCATCGTCCGGCTTTACAGCGTGCTCGGCGGCGGCTGGCAGTAGATGTTGAAGCGGTCGTCCCGCAAAAATCCGACGAGGGTCATCCCCGCCGCCTGGGCGGTTTCGACCGCCAGGGTAGTCGGGGCTCCGACCGCGGCCAGCATCGGGATTCCGGCCATCGCCGCTTTCTGAACCAGTTCGAATCCGGCGCGGCCGGAGACCAGGATCAGGCGATCCGAAAGGTCCTGACCCAAGGTCGCGCCGATCACTTTATCGACCGCGTTGTGCCGGCCGACGTCCTCCCGTATGACGTCCAGGGTTCCGCCGGTATCGAATATCCCGGCGGCGTGCAGCCCCCCCGTCCGCTGAAACAAGAGTTGCGCGCTTTTCAGTTTGGCGGGAAGAGTCAGCAAGGTCTCAGGGTCCATCTGGATTTTGCTCCGTATAGTGGGGCTGCGATGTTTATACACTTCTTCGAGCGAACTTTTTCCGCAAACCCCGCAGGCGGACGTCATCGTCAACCGCGGCGCAATTTCCGGGTCGTGGTCGAGCTCGATTTCGATACGGTTCCCCGCCCCGGCGATCGCCCGGATCTGGTCTCGTCCGCGGATGATCCCCTCGGTCAAAAGGAAGCCAGACGCCAGCTCTTCGTCGTTCCCGGGCGTCCGCATCGTGACCGAGAGATGGCGGCCGTTCACCAGAATTTCGAGTGGCTCTTCCACCACGATCTGATCGGTTTCGCCCTCCGATCCAAAACGCGCGACGGCGACGCTGGCGAACGAGCTCACCGGCACCGCTCCACTTCGACGCCCCGCTGCGGCGTCGGACAGCCGAAGCGGTGGTTGCGCCGCGGCAGCGGCGATTCCGAACTTTCGCCGAGAACCTGCATCCGCACCGCCGTGTCTTTGTATGCGGGCGTGTGGGTCGGCATGTCCGTGTGGCTGCCGGTCAGAGCGTTCACCGGGCTCGTGGATGAATTCATCGGCATGTAGAGTTCATGACCGGTCACGCGATCGGTCACGAGCGCGCGCACGCGGACATGGCCGCGCCGCGATTCGAGCCGCACCCAATGGCCGGACTCGAGGCCGCGCTCCTGCGCCAGTTGGCGCGAAACTTCGACAAAGGTATCTGGCGCATTTTCTTTGATGCCCGGCGAGCGATACGTCAGGTTGCCTTCGTGAAAGTGCTCCAGCATGCGGCCGTTGTTGAGGTGCAGGTCATACTCCGCATCGGAGCGCTCGGCGGGCGGCTTCCATTCGAGCGGATGGAGCTTCGCTTTGCCGTCGGGAAACTGGAACTGCTTCGTGTAAAGGAGCGGCTGATCGGAGCCGTCGGAATCGACCGGCCACTGGAGGCTGCGATATCCGGCGAGCCGCTCGTACGTCACGCCCGCGTACATCGGCGTGAGCGACGCCATCTCCGCCATGATTTCCGACGGATGCCGGTAGCTCCATTCCGCGCCCAGCCGATTGGCGACTTTCTGGATGATTTCCCAATCGGGCAGGCTTTCCCCCAGCGGCTTCAGCACCTGATAGAGGCGCTGGATGCGGCGCTCCGTGCTGGTGAACGTGCCTTCCTTTTCGAGACTCGGAGCGCCCGGCAGGACGACGTGCGCGTACTTCGACGTCTCGCTCAGAAAGATGTCCTGGATGACGAGGAAATCAAGCTTCGAAAGCGCTTTGCCCACATAGTTCGAATTCGAATCTACCAGGTGCATTTCTTCGCCGATGATGTACATCGATTTCAGCCGGCCGTCGAGGATCGCGTCCACCATTTCGTGATTGTCGAGGCCCTTTTTATCCGATAACGGCGCGCCCCAGCCCTGCTCGAATTTGCGGCGGACCTCCGGCTCCTCGACGTGCTGATAACCGGGAAACGATTTCGGCATGCTGCCGCAGTCGCTCGCTCCCTGCACGTTGTTGTGGCCGCGCAGCGGATAGGCTCCCGTCCCAGGCCGCATGTAATTGCCGGTCACCAGGAGAAGGTTGGAGATCGCTGTCGAGGTGTCGGAGCCATTCGTATGCTGGGTGACGCCCATCGCCCAGAGGATGCAGACGCGCTCCTCCGTCGCGATCAGGCGCGCCACGGTTTCGAGCGTTTCGCGCGGCACGCCGGTCTGCTCGGCAGCGAAATCCATGGTGAACGGTTCGAGGCTCCTGCGATATTCGTCGGTCCCGTTGACCCAGCGATCGAGAAATTCTGTTTTCGCGAGGCCGTTGTCGAGAGCCCATCGCGCGGCCGCGCAGAGCCAGATGATATCCGTACCCGGCGCGCAATGCAGATGGATATCGGCGCGGCGCGCCATTTCGTTCTCTCGCAGATCGGAGACGATGAGTTTCTGGCCATGCAGCTTGTGGGCGCGCTTCACGCGCGTCGCGAGCACCGGATGGCTCTCCGCCGTGTTGCTCCCAATGATGACGACCAGGCTCGCCTGCGCGATGTCCGTCATCGATCCGGAATCGCCGCCGTAACCGACGGTTCGGAACAGGCCGGTGGTCGCAGGCGCCTGGCAGTAGCGCGAGCAGTTATCGATGTTGTTCGTCCCGATGACCGCGCGCGCCAGCTTCTGCATCAGGTAGCTTTCTTCGTTGGTGCATTTCGACGATGAGATGAACGCCAGCGCGTCCGGGCCGTGATCGGCGCGGATGCGTTTGAAATTTCGCTCGATGAGATCGAGCGCTTCATCCCAGGATGCGGGCTGCAGTTCGCCGTTCCGGCGGATCAACGGCTTTGTGAGACGTCCAGGATCGTTGACGAAATCCCATGCGAATTTGCCTTTGATGCACGTGGAAACTCCGTTGGCCGGGCCTTCGGATGGCGCGATTTTCAGGATATTCCGCTGATCCTGCCACGCGCCGCCCGTCCACACGTCGAATGTGCATCCCACGCCGCAGTAAGTGCAAACGGTTTTGGTGCGCTGAATATAGCTTTCCCGCATCTTCGATTCGGCGTCGGAGATCGCGAAAATCGGCCGGAGCCCGGTCACCGGTTCGACGGCCTTCACCGCGGCGATCATCGTGTTCAGCACGGGCTTCGGGAGACCGGTCATCGCCCCCGCGTGGCCGAGCATCGTATTCTCCATGAGCGCATTGCACGGGCAGACGCTGACGCAGTGGCCGCAGGACACGCAGCTCGATTCCGCGATGGGAGCGCCGCCGTCCCAGAGGACGCGCGGGCTTTCGTCTTCCCAGCGGATGGATAACGTTTCGTTTACCTGCAGGTTTTGACAGGCTTCGACGCAGCGCCCGCAGAGAATGCACTGGTTCGGGTCGTAGCGGTAGAACGCGTTGCTGTCGCATTTCGCGCCCGGCTTCTTGCGAAACGGCACTTTTTGTTTCTTTACGCCGATCAGATCTCCCGTGTTGTGGACAGTGCAATTTCCGTTATTGCGATCACAAACGGAGCAGTAAAGATCGTGGTTCCCGAGGATTCTCTGGTAGGCGGCTTCGCGGGCGGCGCGGGCTCCCGGAGACGTCGCAACGCGAACCTCGCCGTTCATCGGCGCGGTGATTCCGCAGGCGCGGACCAGTTCGTTATTGACTTCGACGATGCACGTGTCGCAGGTTTGGATGGGACCGAGTTGCGGGAGGTAGCAGATCTGCGGGAGCGGAACGCCGGCGCGATTGATAGCGTCGACCAGAAGCTCGCCTTCCACGGGTTCGACGGGGAGACCGTCAATTCGGATCATCGGAGACATAATCTCACGCGTCGCAATTCGAGTTCCGTTACCGTCCTTCGGACGGTGGGGCAAGCGGAAGCTTGCCCCGCAGGCCGGAAGGCCTGCCCCACGTGGGGATGGAGAATTGGAAGCTCACTGCGATACGATTACCGAAGGCGAGCCATGAAGAAAGTCCTCCCTGTTGTCGCCGCGTTTCTCCTCATTGTGACGACGCTGCCCTCGCAGCCGCCCTCTCCCGGAAATTCCGAATTCGCGACCAAAGTTCTGCCGATCCTGAAGGAGTCCTGCTATGGGTGCCATTCGGGAAACCGGCCGGTCGGCGGGCTGCGGCTGGATGCGCGGTCATTCGCGATGCGCGCGATCACGCCGGGCGACGGGAAAGGCAGCCGCATTGTCCACCGTCTGGAAGGTCTCGATAACGAGCCGCAGATGCCGTTCGGGATGCCGGCGCTGAGCGCGGACAAGATCGAGACGATTCGCACATGGATTGATCAAGGCGCGCCGTGGCCCGATGCGCTCGCCGGCGATGAGCACTGGGCTTATCTCAAGCCGGTCAAGCCGGCGCCGCCCGCGGTGAAGGATGAAAAGTGGGTAAGGAATCCGATCGACCGTTTCGTGCTGGCGAAGCTCGAAGCCAATGGGCTGCATCCGTCGCCCGAAGCATCGAAGGAAACGCTCATCCGGCGGCTGAGCCTGGACCTCATCGGTCTGCCGCCGACGCCCGAGGAGGTCGAAGCCTTCGTGAAAGATACGAGGCCGGACGCCTACGACCGGCTGGTGGACCGTCTGCTCGCTTCCGATCATTACGGCGAGCGCTGGGCGCGCATGTGGCTCGATCTGGCGCGCTACGCCGATTCGAACGGTTATGAAAAAGATGAGCGCCGGTCGATGTGGCCGTATCGCGACTGGGTGATCCACGCGCTCAACAGCAATATGCATTTCGATCAGTTCGCGATCGAACAGGTAGCGGGCGACATGCTGCCGAATGCGACAGACAGCCAGAAGATCGCGACCGGTTTTCTGCGCGATTCGATGTTCAATAACGAAGGCGGCGTGGACCCGGAAGAGAACAACTGGAATATCCAGCTCGACCGCACCACCACCGTGGCGACAACATTCCTGGGCGCGACGATCGGCTGCGCGGAGTGCCACGACCACAAGTTCGACCCTTACACGCAGAAGCAGTTCTATCAGATGGTTGCGTTCTTCAACAACGCCGAGTTCAGCAAGACGTCATCCACGCCTTTCACCGAGCCGGTGCTCGATCTGCCGACGCCCGAACAGGCAAAAAAGCGTGATGCGCTGAACGCCGATATCAAGCAGTGGCAAAGCAAGCTCAATGACGAGTCGGACGCCGCGAAGCAGAAGGAGAGCGCGTGGGAGCAGAGCGTACTCGATGCGGAAAAGGCATGGCAGCCGCTCCATCCCGAGCGCGCGCAATCTTCGGGCGGCTCCACTCTGACGGTGAATCCCGATGGCTCGGTGCTGGCGTCCGGCACGAATCCGGAGAGCGACACCTACATCATTGAAGCGAAGGCGCCGATGGATGGAATCACGGCGGTGCGCCTGGAAGCGCTGCCGGATACGAGTCTTCCGCGCGGCGGGCCGGGTCGCGATTACTACGGCAACTTCATGATCCGGAAGGTGACGGTGGAAGGCTCGTCCATTGACGATACCGCGATGGATGAAAATTCCGGCACGGGCGCGCAGGGACCGGGCACAAAATTCCCGCAGGTGTGGGTGGTGAATGTCTCGAAGGAAGACAATAACCAGCGCCTGCCTCGCCAGATGGTACTGACGCTGGCGAAACCGGCGTCGGGCGGCGCGCTGCGGATCGCCATCGAGCAGGCGACCGAAGCCGGGCATCAGGGGCTCGGCCACTTCCGCCTGTCCGTGACGAATTCGCGGACGCCGAACCGGATTGTGGAAGTCTCGGCGACGCTGCGTCCCGTACTCAGCATCGCTCCGGAGCAGCGAACGAAGCAGCAGACGACGCAGATGACTTCCCGCTATCGCGCGCAAGCGGCCGAACTGAAGCCGGTGCGGGACGAAATCAAAGTCCTGCAGGAGCAGGTGACGGCGCTGGGCATTCCAACAACGCTGGTGATGTCTGAGGACACCGCGGTCACGCATCCGAACGCGACGATCCGCATCCGAGGCAGCTTCACGAGCAAAGCGGACGAAGTGCACGCGGCGATTCCGGAATTTCTCGGCAAGCTGCCGGCGGATCAGCCGCAGAACCGGCTGGCGCTCGCGAAATGGCTGGTGAGCCGCGACAATCCGCTCACCGCGCGCGTCACGATGAACCACATCTGGGAGACATATTTCGGACGCGGGATTGTCGAGACGACGGAAGACTTCGGGACGCAGGGCTCGCGGCCGTCGCATCCGGAGTTGCTCGACTGGCTGGCGACGGAGTTCATGGATAGCGGTTGGGACCTGAAGGCGATGCACCGCCTGATCGTGACGTCCGCGACGTACCGGCAATCGTCGAAGGCGACGCCGGAGCTGATTGAGAAAGATCCGGCGAATGTTCTGCTTTCGCGCGGGGCGCGGTTCCGGGTGGAGGCGGAGATGGTCCGCGATATTACGCTGGCGGCGAGCGGGCTGCTGAGCTCGAAGATCGGCGGGCCGAGCGTGTTCCCGTATCAGCCGAACGGCGTGTGGGAACTGCCGTATGAGAAGGACACCGACCTGTGGGTGATGAGCCAGGGCGAGGACCGGTATCGCCGCGGCATCTATACATTCATCCGGCGGGCGGCGCCGTATCCGTCGCTGACGGTGTTTGACGCAACGAGCCGCGAATACTGCACCGCGCGCCGCAGCCATACGGATACGCCGCTCCAGGCGCTCACCACGCTGAACGATACGGCGTTTTTCGAAGCGGCGCAGGCGATGGCGAAACGCGTCCTGAAAGAAGGCGGGCGTTCAAAGATCGACTACGCTTTCGAACTGGCGACTTCGCGTAAGCCCGCGGCTAGCGAAGAGGCCACGCTGGATGACGCGCTGAAAACGGAAGAGCAATATTTCAGGGAGCACCGGAAAGAGGCTGAGGCCGTGGCCAACGAGCCGGACGCCAAACTGGCCGCGTGGACCATGGTGTCGCGCGACCTTCTCAATCTCGACGAAACACTGACGAGGCACTGACATGACAATCCGCGAACAGACGCGCCGGCAATTTTTCCAGAACGCAGCGGGCTTCAGCATCGGGAGCGCCGCGTTTGCTTCCCTGCTCCAGGCAGGGACGAGTTCCGCATACACGGGTCTGCATTTTCCGGCGAAAGCGAAGCGGGTGATCTACCTCTATATGGCGGGCGGCCCGTCACAGGTGGATCTGTTCGATCACAAGCCGAAGCTGGAGCAACTGGATGGGCAGCCGATTCCGGAATCGTTCATTCAGGGCGAGCGGTTCGCGTTTATCAAAGGCGTGCCGAAAATTCTGGCTTCGCCGCATACTTTTAAGCAGTACGGGCAATCGGGCGCGACGATTTCGAATATACTGCCGGGGCTGCAGAGCATCGCGGATGACGTGACGTTCATCAAGTCGATGCACACGACGCAGTTCAATCACAGCCCCGCGCAGATTCTGCTGAGCACCGGGTTTCAGATTCCGGGGCGGCCGAGCTTCGGGTCGTGGCTGACATACGGGATCGGGAGCGACAGTAAAGATCTGCCGGCGTTCGTGGTGCTGCTTTCGGGATCGAGCCAGCCGGATGGCGGGACGGCGTGCTGGTCGAGCGGGTTTTTGCCGACAGTGCATCAGGGGGTGCCGTTTCGCAAGCAGGGCGATCCGATTTTGTCGGTGTCGAATCCGGAAGGGATGTCGGCGGCGACGCAGCGGCGGTCGCTCGACGTGATCAACAAGCTGAACCGGATGGAGTTGACGGATGTGAACGATCCGGAGATTTCGACGCGCATTGCGGCGTATGAGCTGGCGTACAAGATGCAGACGAGCGTGCCGGATCTGCAGGACTTTTCGAAGGAGCCGGAGTCGATTCACAAGATGTATGGGACCACGCCGGGGCAGCCTTCCTTCGCGAATAATTGTTTGCTGGCGCGGCGGCTGGTGGAGCGCGGCGTGCGGTTCGTGCAGTTGTTCCATCGCGACTGGGATACGCATGGGGCGAATCTCGGGGACGACATCGTGAATAAACTGCCGGCGGTTTGCCGCGATACGGACGGCCCGGCGGCTGCGCTGGTGAAGGATTTGAAGCAGCGCGGAATGTTGGACGACACGCTGATCGTCTGGGCTGGCGAGTTCGGGCGGACGCCGGTGAATGAAGGACGCGGCGGGGTGAAGTTTTTGGGGCGCGATCATCATCCGAAGGCGTTCACGGTGTGGCTGGCGGGCGGTGGCGTGAAGCCGGGGCTCACCTATGGCGCGACGGATGAGATCGGCTACAACATTGCGGAGAATCCGGTGTCCATCAACGATCTGCATGCGACCGCGCTGCATTTGCTCGGGATCGATCATAAGAAGCTGACGTACCGTTTCCAGGGCCGCGATTTCCGGTTGACCGATGTGGCGGGTGAAGTGGTGAAGCCGATTGTGGCGTAGGGACAAGGCGACGGCCGGGGCGTCGCAGGAAAGCCGCCCTTCGCGAAACAGAAGATCAACTCGATTTTGAATGCGCTCCTCGCCCGCCAAAAAATTGATAGACTCGGAATCATTCGAAACCTGACGGCGATTTGCACTTGCCTTTTGTTCGGCGCGCTTTGCCCCCCTCCAGTTCCGGCGCAGCAGTTACCCGGCGGGTCCGGCTTGTCCATTGAGGCGCTCAGCGAAGTTCAGATCGCGAACCTGGTCATATTGGGTAAGGTTTGGGGGTTCCTGAAATATCATCACCCGGTGGTTACCGCCGGAAAGCGGGATTGGGATCACGATCTGTTTCAGGTGATGCCCGGCGTCCTCGCCGCGCCAGATCAGGCCTCCGCTGACGAGGTCATATTCCGATGGGTGACGGATCTCGGTGAAGTCACGGAGTGTCTGCGTTGCGCCGGGCCTTTGCCCAATACCGTCAAATTGGCTCCCGAGCTCGGCTGGCTCAGCGATCAGACTCTCCTTGGGCCGAGGCTGAGCGGGCTCCTGCGAAAAATCTACGTCAATCGCGTGCCGTCGCAACAGTGGTACGTCTCTCTTGCGCCCTTCATCCGCAACCCTGTGTTCGAGCGCGAGGCCGCCTACCCGGCAATGAAGATCGATCCCGGGCTACAGATTCTGACGGTTTTCCGGTTCTGGAACGTTATCGAATACTGGTACCCTTACCGCGATGTGATCGGCGACAACTGGGACGACGTCCTCAGAGAGTACATCCCGAAGGTGGGGCTGGCGCGAACTGTTCCGGAATACGAAAGCGCGGTGCTCATGATGGCGGCGCGAATTCACGACAGTCACGTGTATATTTCCGCATCGGGACGGTCGAGGTCCGTTGCGATGCCGGACGGGAATTGCGTTTTCCCGTTGAACGTTCGCTTTCTTGAGAATCAGGCGGTGGTCACGGCTGTTTTCGTCGACGGGTTGGCCGTCCAACGCGGCGACATCATCACGGGCATCGACGGCACGCCAGTATCCGCGCTGATTCAACGGTTGCGACCCTATACCGCAGCGTCGAATGAAGCGACAGCTTTAAGAACCATGGCTGTCAGTATTACAGTTGGCGCCTGCGTTGAGGCAAAGGTGGACGTTCTGCGCAACGGCGAACAAAAAGCCGTGAATATCACCCGCGTCCCCAAAGGCAGCGGAATTCGGACCCGCTGGATTGACGCTATTCAGAGTCACGAGTCAGCGGGGCCGGCATTTCGCACACTTTCCGATAGCATCGTTTATCTGAAGATCTCTTCTCTGAAAGCCGCCAGCATTCCTGAATATCTCAGAGCTGCTGAAAGTAAAAAGGGGCTGATCGCAGATCTGCGCGGCAGCCCATCAGAACCGATCTGGTCGGAACTCCTCCCTGTGGTGAATCCCGGTCTGTTTGCGCGATTCATCGGTTGCGATTTATCGAATCCGGGCGCGTTCGAATGGCGGGAAAACGTGGCCGGACAGCCTGACTTTCACACGGTTCGCCCCAAATTAAAGATTGTGGTTCTGGTAGATGAGCTCACGCAGAGCAACGTCGAGTATGCAGCGATGGCGTTTCGCAGCGCCCCCGGAATCAAGCTCATCGGAAGCAACACAGCGGGCGCCGACGGAGATGTTTCCGAGATTATCCTTCCGGGCGATCTTCAGGTGCGCTTCACTGGCGACGGTGTGTTTTATCCCGACGGGCGTCCGACCCAACGAATTGGCCTGCTCCCCGACGTGCGGATCGTTCCCACGGCCGCAGGAGTTGCCGCGGGTCGCGACGAGGTATTGGAAGAAGCCGAACGTCAACTACAAAAAATGATCCAGTGAAAAAGTTTGATATTACGAATTGGCGGAACGTCTCATTGACGTTCGAACGACGATCAATTCTCAGAAGGCTTCTCGACGCGATCGACCAAAATCACGTCCACTGGGCCCTTTGTCGAAACGAGTCGCAGCCCGATCTCCTGCAAGGCGGCAAATATCGACGGATTGACGGGATCCAATGCCGGATCCGCCGACCACTTCAGATCGAAATCGTAAGCGCCCTCGATGCCGGTCTTGTCGATTACCGGACGTTCCAGATAGCGCGCCAGCGCCGCGGCCAAAGCGTTCAATGGAAGTTTCATCGCGCTCATTCTGTTGGAACCGCCATTCGAGTTTTCGCTCATACGGGACTGCGCATCGCTCGTATCCGGCGGCAACCTGAAGCCGTTCTTCGCGACCTCCAGATCGTATTCCGGCGCCTGGCGCGTTTCACGATGAAACTGTAATCCAAACCGGCTGACCAGCAGCGGAAGGAGACGCTCTGGAAGGTTTTCGCGCGTGACTTCAACGCCGCCTGCCGTTTTCGCCTCGATGTTGTAAGTCAGAGTATCGGTCCACTCCGGTGTGCCGAGAACTCGCTCTTTTTCCACTCCGAACGCAACCCGGATCAATTTCCTGACGCTTGCATTCGTAACCACCAGGCGCCCGCCAGGAGGGAAATCCAGGGCCGAGCGCTCTTTCGCGGGATCCCCCTGGGAGACATAAGGGCGAATCGAGACCACCTCGAACTGAGCCGAGGCGGGGCGCGAAGCGGCCAATATCCACAAAATCCCGAAAACGAACAGCGATCGCGTCATATTCAGCAGAACCAGCTGAGCGAGGCGCGGGTTACAACAGAACGCAAAAATTTTGAGGATCTGGAAGACACACCGATCATCCGGGCCGGGAAGTTCCCTGAAGCCACTCTTCCAGCTGGACCCGATAGGTTCGGCTCAATGGCAACCGCTTGCCATCCTTGAGCACAACCGTGTGATCGCGGTTCGTTCGAACTTCCAGTTCCCGGATTCGATGCGCATTGACGATTACCGAACGATGCACCCGGATGAATAGTCGCGGATCGAGCTGGCTGTAAAGGCTTCCCATCGAGGAGCGATAGAGATAGGCCCTGCCTCCAAAGTGGACGTTGACATATACGCCTTCCGCCTCGATCCAGTCGATCTCGCGTACCGCAAGGAATATCACGCGCCCGGCGGATTTGATCGCCAGGCGTTCGATCCGAGGCGGCGTGGCGGCTCGTTCTCCCAACAGGGCGGCAACGCGTTCGGCGAATTCGCTGGCCCGCTGACCTCGTATAAAATCGCGGGCGCGCCCTAAAGCCGCTTCGAAACGCTCAGCGCCGAATGGTTTCAGCAGATAGTCAATCGCGTGAGCTTCAAAAGCGCGGATTGCGAAGGCGTCGTATGCGGTTACGAAGATTGTCACGGGCATCAGTGCTTGCCCCACCGCCTGCAACACCCCAAAACCATCTACATCCGGCATCTGAATGTCGAGAAACATCAGATCTGGCCGTCTGTTGCGAATCCGGTCAACCGCCTCCCGGCCATCGCGCGCGATATCCGCGACCTCAATATCATTCTGATTTTCCAGTAGCTCCAGAATGCGGCGGCGCGCCGGCAGTTCATCATCGACAACCAGCGCGCGAATCTTATCCATATGAATTCTCCGTTGCCGTAAAGGCATCGAATCCAGGCAGCGCGGCGTCGCGCAACGGAAAACTGATATCTACCGACACGCCGCCGCCTGCGCGGTTTGCGATCGAGAACTCATGATCCGCGCCGTATAGATTGCGAAGCCGCGCCATTGTGTTGCAGAGCCCGACGCCCTGATGCGTTTCCAAATGCCATCCCTCCGGCAAACCGGGCCCATCGTCGATTACCTGCAAACGCAACGCGGAACGGTCGCGCCACACCGATATGCGCACCAGCCCAGGCGCAGTGCGGGACACAACGCCATGCTGGATTGCGTTTTCGACTAGCGGCTGAAGCATGAAGGTGGGAGCCAGACAGCTGAGCGTGGCAGGTTCAATACTCATCTGAATATCCAGCCGGTCCTCGAATCGGACCTTTTGCAGCGCCAGATACCGGTCCAGAAAGGCCAGCTCTCGTTTCAGCGGAATCTCCTGTTCCCCGGCATGTTCGAGCGAGAGACGGAGCAAGCCACCCAATTGCTCCAGCATACGCTCGGCGACATCCGGGTCGCGGCGCACATGCGCGGAAACCGCGTTCAGCGTGTTGAAAAGAAAATGAGGATGGAGTTGAGTGCGCAGCGTATTCAGCCGCGATTCCGCGAGGAGGCGTTCCAACTCCGCCGCCCGAACCTGCCGCTCTCTCAACACCTTCGCATAATCCCAGGCGCTGTACACGCCAATGATCAGCCAGTAGACGAGAACATTCCAGTGGAAAGCGCCGTCGAACGCCGCCTGCAGCGGGCGCAGAGAAAATGCAAATTCGTTCGGCAGGCCCATGAGGGCACAAGCCCCGTCGAACGCATAGGTGTAGAGCGCCGTGAACAGAAAACTCAAAGGGATATGCAAAAGAGCGCGCTCGAGAATCGCGTCGCGCGCGGCCGGCAAACGCCGGTCCAGAGCCACGATGACCGGCGCGAAGGCGCCCCAGATATACCACTGCGCCAATGAGGACTTCAGGGAGTCAACATACCTATCCTCGCCGCTGTGGACCGAGTAGAAGAGGCCGATCACGGTCCATCCCGCAAACGCAAGCGCCCACGGCGCCGGACGGCCTCGCAGCATGAAACTATCATAGGGCGAATCGGCTTTCGGAACGACGCCGGGCGCAACAAAATCCGGCCCGTTTGCAACAGCTTGAGGCCAGTTCGCAACAAACGGGACCGCGATGCCGTCCGCCGATGATAGCTTCACATCATGCGAACCAGTGCAACACAGCGGAACCTGAACGCGAGATCCATGGGATTGGCGCTTGCCCTCGCCGTAAGCGTCGCCTGTTCGGGCGTCCCTGGCGCGGTGGAGGTGGAGTCCTTTCCGGCCAATTCTCCCCGATGGCAATTCGGCCCGGGGGCGAACCTGACAAACTATCTTGGCCGTCCCTGCCTCGCGCTGGAAGATGAAAAGGCCACCCTGAAGGATTTCGAATTCGCGGACGGCGTCATCGATGTGGATATGGCCAGTAACGAGACCCGCGGATTCTATAACATTTCATTTCGTACCCAGGGCAATGGCGAAGGAGAACTGGTCTATCTCCGGGCGCATAAATCGGGGCTGGAGGACGCTCAACAATATACGCCCATGTTCCACGGAACAGGACCCTGGCAGATTTATAACGGCAAGGGTTTCACCGCCGCCGTCGACATTCCGAGAGGAGCCTGGTTCCACGTGCGGCTTGTAGTAGCGGGGGCACAGGCCAAATTGTACGTGGGCAATATGACCATCCCCTCGCTCGTGATGGACGATCTGAAAAGCGGCCTGCGCAAAGGCGGCGTCGGATTCTACGGCGTCCACATCTCGAACGTCGAGATCCGTCGAACGCCACCGGCGGAGTGGAAGCGTCACGAGCCTGCGATGCCTGCGACAACCATCGCGAAATGGAGCTTGTCGCCTGACATGGACGCCCTTGCGCGGGATCTGGAGCGTCCTCTCTCGAAGTCAGAAGCGGACTCGATGACGTGGCAGGACGTTCAGGCCGAACCGCCGGGCTTCGTTGTCATCAACCGCTACCGGAGAGCGCCGGACATCAGGGCTACTTTTTTCGACGATTTCTCCAGGCGCCTGGAACCGCAAAAGGGAATGCGGATTGTCTATGCCCGCACGACGATTCTTTCGGAGCGGGACCAGGTTAAAAAGCTCAACATCGGCTATAGCGACGACGTCAGCCTTTTTCTGAATGACAAAATCCTCTATCGCGGCCGCAGCGCGCAGCGCTTCCGGGATCCCGGATTTCTCGGTATCGTGAACGCCGAAAACGATGCGGTCTATTTACCGCTGCGAAAAGGGAGAAATGAACTTATGCTTGCCGTGAGCGAGTTGACGGGCGGCTGGGGGTTTATCTGCCGGTTCGATGACATGACGGGTATTCACTAAGACCGGGCGCCGTCCGGCAAGCCGCAAAGATAAAGATTTCCCGCTGCCACCTGATTCGCTGGCCGCGCGTAGTATTGAAATAGTCCGACGGCGGAGTATCGAAATGATCGCACAGTCTGGCCGCATCACGGCTGCTCTCGTGGGTGTTACCCTCCTTCTCGCCGGGGCCTGCACTGTGAAATCCCAGCCCCTTATGGACGAATCGTCCCTCCGGGAGTACACGGGCGCGTGGCAATGGGGACCGGACGCCTTCCTCTATCTGCAGTTGTGGGATGAATTCACCGGTTTCGGAAAGCCGCGGCAACTGGTCGCCTTCGATGAATCGGGTGAAGTTCGTACGCTTTATCCGGCGGGAAAGGATCAATTCACCACCGGTCCGGGAATGGCGGTTTCAACGCCCGTTGAATCCCGCATCGCATTCCACCGCGATGGCGGCGGCAGGATTGTCTCGTTGACATGGAAGCGTGAAGGAACCGCCCCGCGGACTGCCCACCGCGCTGTCTCCGAAAAGCAGGAAGATGTCCGGTTTAAGAGCGGCGGCATCGGACTGGCGGGAACTCTCTACAGTCCGGCGACCGGAGGCAAACATCCCGCCATCATCCTTGTGCATGGTTCGGGCGCGGAAAATCGCGAATACATGCTGCCCTGGGCGCGCTTCCTGATCCGTCACGGAATCGCGGTACTGGGCTACGATAAGCGGGGCGTCGGCGAGTCATCCGGAGACTGGAATACAGCTTCTTTCGAAGATCTTGCCGGAGACGTGGTTGCGGCTTTCAAATATCTCAAATCGCGCAAAGATATCGATAGAACTCAAATCGGCATGCTGGGAATCAGTCAGGCGGGCTGGATCATGCCGCTCGCGGCGGTTCGCGCGAAAGACATGGCATTCCTGATCAGCATTTCGGGCGCGGGAGTTTCTCCGGCTGAGACCACGCTGGATCAGGCGCGGAATGAGATGTCAATGAACGGAATGCCAGCCGTAGTAGTCGATCAGATCGTGACGCTGATGAAACTGCAGTATGAGTACGTAAGGACGGGACAGGGCTGGGATGCGTACGCGGCGGCCCGCGAGAAGGTCATGGCGCGAATGGGAAAGCCGCCAGACTCGTTTCCCGGTACACGGGACAACGCGTTGTTTCAAAATATGCGCCGCTTTTATTTTTACGATCCCGCGCCCACGCTGCGGGCGCTTCGAACTCCGGTGCTGGCGATGTGGGGCGAACTCGATAACAACATCATGGCCAGGAAAAATGAGCCCGCATGGGAGGAAGCTTTGAAGGCGGGAGGAAATCGCGACCACACGCTCACGATTCTGCCGAAAGCGAACCATTCGCAATGGGAAGCGAAAACGGGAAGTAATGCGGAGGCCAAGTCTCTTCAACGATTCGTTCCGCAGTACTTTACGACCGTTCAAAACTGGATCGCTCAGCATGTTCATCCGTTTGACGGCCGGTGAAACCCCGTGCAGATATTCAACCTCCCTTACTCGCTCCTCAGCGCAACTACCGGATCGACTCGCGAGGCGCGTCGCGCAGGCGCCAGACATGCCACAACCGCGACCCCGAGAAGAATCAGTGAGACCACGGTGACTATCGGGATAACGTCGGGCCGGAAATCATAAAGCAGGGTGTTCAGAAAACGCGAAGCGGCTTTTGAGAGACCCAGGCCGATGGCAAGACCGGCGAGCGTCAACACCATGCCACGTTTGCCAAAAGCCAGCAGTATCTCGCTGGAGGTCGCGCCTAACGCCATACGCACTCCGATTTCGCTGGTGCGCTGGGTGACCGCGTAGGAGAGCACGCCGTACAATCCGACCGACGCCAGCAGCAGCGCCAGCAGAGCGAATGCGTCCATCAGCGCCGTGCTCTGTGTGGGAGTCGTCAATTGACGGCTAAACATGTCATCGAGCGTCTGGACGCGCCAGATCGGCTGGTTCTTATCGATGGACCAGATCGCCTGGCGGATTGCCGGGACAATCGACGCCGGCTCGACCGCGGTCCGAACCGCGATCCCGCTCGGCGGAATCATGAGCTGGTCGCTGCCCTGCTCGTGCAGGCTGTAAACAACGGGCCGCGCGGCTTCTTCCATGCCAGCCTCATGGACTTCTTTCACGACGCCCACGATCCTGTACCAGTAACCCTTCTCGCCGGTGTTGCCGAACTTGAATTGCGCGCCAATCGCGGAGCGTCCGGCGAAGTTACGATTCGCAAAAGTCTCGTTGACGATCGCCACCTGCGCGTCCGAATGCCGGTCCGATTCGTCGAAGAAGCGGCCTTCGCGCAGACCCGCTCCGATCGTCGGCAAATAATCCTGCGTCACGATCCTGATGACGGCGACCTGGCTGCGTTCACTCTCGCGCGGCTGGCCGGAGATCCAGTAGAACGTCGCGGTCAGATCATTTGCCTTCAGTGGAAGTTGTGAAGTTGCGCCGGCATTGATCACCCCGGGAATCGCCCGGATTTTTTCCAGCACAGCGCCGATGTAAGCATCGCGCGGGCCGAAATCCTTGTAGCGAAACAGAGGAGTCTCCAAAGTCAGCAGCTTTTCGCGCCGCATACCGAGGTCCGTGTTCCGCAGATGCCGGAAGGTCTGGAGCAGCAGACCGCCGCTCGTCAGCAGCGCCACAGCGAGGGCTGTCTCGACGATGATGAGCGAATGCTGGAACCAGTAACTGCGCGCACCCGTCGCGCTGCGTCCGCCCTCGCGCAGCCCGTCCTGGGGACCGATCCGCGAGCCGCGCAAAGCGGGCGCGAGGCCGAAAGCCAATGCGGCTGCCATGGCGATGGCGGCGGAGAACGCAAGCACGCGCCAATCCAGCGTGAGCCGCACCGCGCCCATCGCTTCCGGCGCAAGCCTGGCGAGAAATCGCATCGCGGGAGTCGCAATGGCAAGCCCCGCGAGGCACCCCAGACCAGCCAACACCAGGCTTTCGGTAAGGAACTGCGCGGCCAGCCGTCCACGCACCGCGCCAACAGCCACGCGAACCGCCACCTCGCGGCCACGCGCCAGCCCGCGAGACAGCAGCAGATTCGCCAGATTGACGCAGGCGATCAAAAGCAGCGCCGCCGACGCGGCCAGCAGAATAACAAGCGCGGTTTGCGTGTGGCCCGAGATATCTTCGCGCAACGATGTGACGAACGTCCGGTGAGGCCGCGGGAAGGCCTTGGCGGTGAGTTGCAGACTCAGCGCAGCCATGGATTGCTCCGCCTGCTCCCGCGTCACGCCGGTCTTCAAACGCGCAACGACCTGTTCGTCGTGCCACCCGAAGGCATTCCGCAACCGCGCTGGAAAGGTCACGGGAATCCACAGATCGATATCGCGGGCGGGCAAGAAGTAGAACTCGCGAGGCATGACGCCGATCACTTCGTAGGGAGTGTCATTGACGTCGATCTTCCGGCCCAGTATGCCGGGCGATCCGCCGTAGCGCCGCTGCCACAATCCGTAGCTGATCACCGCGACGCGGACACCGTTCCTGTCTTCTTCCTCATTGAAGACGCGCCCCATCAGCGGCCTCACGCCGAGCACGCTCCAGAGATTGCCGGTTGCTTTCCGGGCGGGAATCTGTTCGGGAGCGGCATCGCCGGATAAAGTGGCATCCGTGGGTTCTGTGGACGCGATATCCTGGAAGACCGTGTTGAGGCGCCGCCACTCGTACCATTCGGCGGGCGCGGGGTCGGATTTCGTGCGGTCGTCGGTCTTGCTCAGGTCATCCCAGACCATCACGAGACGGTCCGGCTCCGCGTAAGGCAAAGGGCGGATCAGGATCGTATCGACGGCGCTGAACATGGCGGTGAGGCCGCCAATACCCAGCGCCAGCGTGGTAATCGCGACGGCCGCGAACCCCGGATTCCGCCGCAGGTTTCGCCACGCATAGCGGACATCCTGCAGGAATGTTTCGACCCAGTGAGCGGGCCGCACGTCGCGGCATTCCTCCTTGACCTGTTCGGCGGCGCCGAACTCCATGCGGACGCGGCGGCGCGCGTCTTCTTCGCTGACGCCGGAGCGAACGAATTCGGCCACTCTCTCTTCGATGTGGTAACTCAATTCCTTTTCGAGGGCAGCTTCCTGCTCGTCTCTCCGAAACCAGCGCCGCCAGGTCATCGAGAGCCTCTTTCCGCCATGTCCAGAATCAGCCCAACCGTCTCCGAGAGCCGCCGCCAGCTTGCCGATTCGGCTTCCAGATGGGCTCGCCCGCTGCGCGTCAGCCGGTAAAACTTCGCGTCGCGCCCGCTCTCGGTCTGCCGCCATTCCGCTTTCAGGAGTTTTCGATTCTCCAGACGATGCAATGCGGGATAGAGAGAACCGCCCGGAACCTGAACCACGTCGCGCGAGATCTGCTGGAGCCGTTGCGCGATGGCGTAACCATGCACGGGGCCGAGCGCTACGGTCTTGAGGATCAGCAGATCGAGCGTGCCCTGGGGAAGATCGGATTTTGGAGGCGTCATTTCTCGATACCTTTCGCTTCTACTGATCGATCATACTCGTTGATCAGTAGAAGCGCAAGGTATCTTTTCCCGCGCCGTCAGGTAACACGTTTCCTTTGCAATATCCACAGGACGGAAATCGCGCCTCGCGGAAAATCCATAAATCGGGATTCCGCGGGCTGTGGCTATCGAAAGGCGAAGATGCCCCCACAGCTAACGAGAGGCAGCAGGCGCGGCGCGTTCGCAATTGTTCGCACAAACGCCGCGCGCCCATCCCACGTGAGGCGAAGATTCCGCATGACAATCTTCCGCGAAGGTAACAAACAGCACGCGCAATTTTCGCCTGAGCTATCGAAACCCTGCCGTCAATACATTTCGCCACTAAGAAACGCCCCATGGCATGTTATTTCGCCCCAGATCCATTAACTACTTACTTTCCACTCACTTGCCCGCTGCATGTCAACGCTGATGGAGGCCTGGCGGCGAAATTGCGACAGAAAATCGACCGAATTCAGGGGTGAAATTCCCTGAGTCGATGTTTTTCGAGGTAAGAGAGGGGTAAGAGACATGGCAGTCAATCGCGTTTCTGTAATCAGCGCCATTGCGGCGGGGCTTATTTGTGTTCCCCTGCAGCTCCCGGCGCAGCTCACCAGCGGAGACCTTTCGGGCGTTATTACCGATCCTTCCGGCGCAACGGTGGCTGGAGCCGCCATCAGCGCCTCAAATCTATCGACCGGCGTGAAGTCGGATACAACCTCGGATACAAGCGGGGTGTATCACTTCGCAAATTTAGCAATCGGAACCTACGATCTCTCGGTTACGGCGAGCGGTTTCGCGCCCCAGACAATCAACAGCCTGGTCGTTTCCCTGAACCGAACCACCACGCAGAATTTCTCACTCGCTCTCGGAAGCGCACAGACGACAGTGCAGGTCACGGATGCGGTTTCGACTCTCGATACTACTTCCGCGCAAATCACCAACTCTTATAACGAGCGGCTCACGTCGGACTTACCAAGCGCAAGTTCCGGACAGGGAGTCATCAATCTTTCGCTGCTCTCGGCCGGGGTGGCGACAGGCGGCGGCCTGGGCGCGGGAGAAGGACCTTCAGTTGGCGGTCAGCGTCCGCGCAACAACAATTTCACGATCGAGGGCATCGACAACAACAGCAAGTCGGTGACCGGGCCGCTGGTCTATGTGCCGAACGATGCGGTTCAGGAGTTTACGCTGCTGCAGAACGTGTTTCAGGCTGAGTTTGGCCACTCATCGGGCGGTCAGTTCAATACGAACGTGAAGTCCGGCGGCAACAGCTTTCACGGCGAACTCTACGAGTACATGAACAACCGGAAACTGAACGCCATCGATCAGATTTTCCAAAATCAGGGCTACAAGGAAAGTCCGCGCTACGACCAGAATCGCTTCGGCGCGAACTTCGGCGGCCCGATCCGGAAAAATAAGCTCTTCTTCTTCGCGGACTGGGAATACAACCCCGAGGGCAGCGTGAGCGCGTCTGGTGTCCAGGCGCCCACGGCGGCGGGTATGGCAACGCTCTCCGCGCTGCCCGGTATTAGCCAGACAAATCTCAAGATTTTCCAGCAGTATATGCCGCTCGCGCCCACAGCCGATCAGGGGACGACCGACTACACGCTTCCTTCCGGCGGGACCGTCACAATCCCGATCGGCACGGCCAACCTGAATGGGCCCGCATTTCAGAACTGGGACTACGGGGTTGCGTCCATCGACTACAATGTCTCGGATAAGGACCAGATTCGGGGCCGTTTTATTTACAACAAGAACAGCGGTTATCCGCCCTCCGCGGAACCGCAACTGCCGGCGTTTTTCCTGCCATCCCCCACCACCTACTATCTGGGGACGGTTACGGATTATCACAACTTTTCACCCTCCGTCACCAACGAGCTGCGCATCGGCTATAACCGCTATAACCAGTCGGTCCCGGAAGGGAATTTCCAGTTTCCAGGGCTGGACAAGTTTCCGACGATCACCTTCGACGATGTTGGAATTCAGCTCGGCGTCAACATTGACGCGCCTCAATTCACGATTCAGAACACGTACCAGCTAACGGATAACCTCACGTGGACGAAGGGCCGCCACACCTTCAAATTCGGCTTCGACGGCCGCAAGATGATATCGCCGCAATCCTTCACTCAGCGCGCGCTGGGCGATTACGAATACTCGCAGATCACGGACTTTCTTTACGATCTGCAACCATTCGATTTTGCGGAACGCTCCACCGGCAGCTTTACTTATTACGGTGACCAGATCGCGACGTATCTTTATGCGAGCGACAGCTGGAGAATCAACCGGCATCTGACAGCGGACCTGGGGCTTCGCTGGGAATTCACCAGCGTGCCGACGGGCGAACGGTCGCAGAGCCTCAACAGTCTGGCCGACGTACCCGGTTTGATCTCATTCCACGCGCCTCAACCGTCCTATCGCAACTTCGCTCCCAGAATCGGTTTTGCGTATTCACCCGGAAACAGCGGCGCGACGTCTATTCGCGCGGGATTCGGCATGGCGTACGACGTTCTGTTCGACAATCTGGGAATTCTGGCGCCCCCGCCGCAGCTCGGGCAAACCGTGGACGCCGCCTGTACGACGGCCAATAGCTGGGAATGCCCGGCGGGCTTTCTGAAAGGCGGAGGAATCCCCACGAGCGCCAGCGCGGGCACTCTTTCGGCCAGCGACGCAAGAGCCGCGACTTCGGGCTTCATCCCCGACAAAACCATGCCGTACGCAATTAACTGGACCTTCGGCGTGCAGCACGTATTCCGGAAGGATTACACGCTCGAAGTCCGCTATGTAGGCAATCGCGGAGTTCATCTGCCTTTGCAGACCCAGCTCAACCAGTATGCGGTTGTGACGGCGAACCACTCACTGCCGGTTTATCTGGCCCAACCGAGCCAGGCCACCCTGGATGCGCTGCCGCTGACGCTGGCGCAACTCACTGGCCAGGCGAACGCCACTTCGGCGGACAGTCCGGACTACTATAACGCCGGTTTCACCAGCAAGATCACGTCCTATCAGCCGCAGGGCTGGTCGTCCTATCACGGCCTGGACGTGCAGCTGGACCGCCGTCTGACGAACGGTCTGACATTCCGCGCCGCGTATACGTGGAGCCACACGATCGACAACAGTACCGCCGAGGTTTTCTCCACCTACCTGACCCCTCGCCGGCCGCAGGATTTCCGGGACCTCAGCGTCGAGAAATCCGATTCCGCGCTCGATCATCGCCACCGCATAACACTGACGATGCTCTACGATGTGCCGTTTTTCTCGCGTCACTCCAACTACTTTCTGAAGAACCTGGTGGGTAACTGGGAAATCGCGCCCATCTACACCTTCCAGAGCGGAGAAAGGTATACGGTGCAAAGCGGAATCGATTCCAACCTGAACGGCGATGCGGTGGACCGGACCGTGATCAATGTGGCTGGAATTCCCGGTACCGGGTCGACTGTTTCGCCGCTGCTGAACAGCAATGGCGACACGGTTGCCTACCTCGCGAATACGCCGACCGCGCAATACATTCAGGCCGCGAAGGGCGTGTACCCCACCTCGGGCAGAAATACTCTCCTGGGGCGCCCGACCGACAATATCGATCTCACGCTGGTGAAGAGGTTCGCGTTCGGCGAACGAGTCAAGCTGGAGTTCCAGGCGCAGTTCCTGAATGCGCTGAACCATCCGCAATTCATCGCGGGCCGCCTGAACGACGTTTATCTCGACAGCTACAACGATCCGAGTTACCAGACGCTGCTGAAGCCGGGCAACGCGAACTTCAACCAGCCGGAAAATGTTTTCTCCAGCAATCCGCGGAGTATTCAGCTGGCGCTCAAGCTGAAGTTCTGAGAGAAATCAGGCGCCGCGCGCCATTTGCCTGGCGGCGGCGATAGAGGCTGACACCCTACAGCGGGAAACGTTCGAATCTTTTGGGTTGACATCTTACCCAAGCCGGGGCATACTTGGGTCAAATGTCGACCCAAAGCGAACCCGACCGTCTGGAACTGCTGCAGGGCACGCTCGATCTGCTGATTCTCCGTAAGCTGGTCCTCGGCCAGCAGCACGGCCAGGGAATCGCCCGCGCGATCGAGGAAGCCTCCGGCGACGAGTTGCTGGTGGAACACGGCGCTCTCTACCCCGCCCTGCAGCGCCTCGAAGCGCGCGGCTGGATTTCGGCGAAGTGGGGCGTTTCGGAAAACAACCGCAAGGCGCGGTTCTACACGCTGACGAAATCCGGGCGCGAGCAGTTGGTGCGCGAAACCGCGAAATGGCAACGCTTCGCGACCGCCATCGCCCGCGTGCTGGAGGGATAACGCCATGTTGTTCCGCAGGCAACGGCCGCAGGATGATTTCAGCGACGAGATTCGCGCGCACCTGGAATTCGAAATCGAGCAATTGCGCGCCGAAGGATGGAGCGAAAAAGAAGCGCAGGCGCGAGCCCGTCTCCGCTTCGGCAACGTCACCCGCGTGCAGGAGCGCTTCTATGAATCGAGCCGCTGGGAATGGCTGGATACGCTGTTCCGGAATGTTCGCTTCGGCGCGCGGATGATGGCGCGGACGCCCGTCTCTTCGCTGATCGCGGTACTCGTACTGGCGCTCGGCATCGGCGCCAACACGGCCATCTTCACGCTCCTGAATGCGGTATTGCTGCGCAACCTGCCGGTGGAGCATCCGGAAGAACTGGTGCTCTTCGGCGATGGCGAATGGGGTGGCAGCGCCAACGGTCTCCCGAACCGCAACTGGAAATTGTTTTCGTACAACATGTACCGCGAGTTCCAGCAGCGCAATCGCGTCTTTTCCGATGTGGCCGCGCTGGGGAGCGCATTTTTCGGTATGCACGGGCGCGTTGCCGGAAGCCAGGATGCCGAGAAGATCAACGTCGAACTCGCCTCCGGTACGTTCTTCCGCACATTGGGAGTGAAGCCACTCCTCGGGCGAACGCTGGAAGCGGCCGACGACGCCGCTCCGGGAGGGAGTCCGGTCGCCGTCCTGAGCTACTCGTACTGGCAGCGCCGTTTTGGCGAGTCGACCGCGATGCTGGGAACAGCGGTCACGATGAATGAGACCACGTACCGGATTGTCGGCGTGGCGCCGAAAGGCTTCTTCGGAGCGATCGTGGGACAACTGCCCGATCTCTGGGTTCCGGTCACGATGTGGAAGGAGATTTCGCCCGGCTGGAACGGCGTCACCGACAATCTGTTCCAGTCGCTTTATCTTTTCGGCAGGCTCCAACCCGGCGTGAGCCGCGAACAGGCCAGCGCGAACGTCAACCTGCTGTTCCAGCAAATGATTCGCGCTTATGCGGGGCCGAAGCCGTCGCAGAAGCAACTCGACGGCATCCGCCAGGCATACGTGGAGCTGACGCCGGGCGGTGGCGGGGTTTCCCATGTGGGACGCGAGTACTTTTCGCCACTGCTGATTCTGATGGCGGCGGCCGGAATCGTTCTGCTGATCGCGTGCACCAACGTCGCCAATCTGCTGCTGGCGCGGGCGGCGGCGCGGCAGCAGGAGTTTGCGATCCGGCGTTCGATCGGCGCGGCTCGGAAACAGTTGATCCAGCAACTGCTGATTGAAGGATCGCTGCTCGGCGCCACCGGCGCGGCGCTGGGACTCGCGCTGGCGTGGGGCGCGGGCAAATTGCTGCTGGCAATGGTCTCCGCCGGCGGGAACGTCATGGCGCTCGATCTGCTGCCGGACTTCCGAATCCTTGGCTTCACGATCGCGCTGACGGTCTGTACCGTACTTCTGTTTGGAGTGGTCCCCGCACTGCGCGCGACGCGCAGTAATCTGACCGGCGCGCTCCGGCAGGGCCGCGGCGTCGCTCACAACCGTCTGGCCAGCGGGCTGATTGTGGGACAGGTCGCGCTCTCTCTCGCGCTGCTGTGCGGAGCCGGATTGTTCCTGCGAAGCCTGGTCAACCTGATGCATGTGGATATCGGTTTCGACGACCGGAACGTGATGACGGCGTGGGTGGATGCTCCCGGCTATCGAGCCGACGCGCGTTTGCACACCATGATGGAGCGTGTGCAGGACAATGTCGCGGCGATTCCCGGCGTCCACGCCGCGGCTTTCGCCTTTTCGACTTTCAACGGAATGGAATGGACTCAGTCGGTCACAGTCCCCGGCCGTCCGGTGAGCGATCAGGATCCGAGCGTTCACCACAGCATCGGCGGATACCAGTTTCTGGACGCCATGGGAATGCGAATTCTGGCGGGCCGCGGACTGACGCGCGATGACACCGCCACATCGCCCAAAGTCGCGGTGATCAGCGAGACGATGGCGCGCGATTTCTTCCCGGGCGTATCTCCGATCGCAAAACACTTTTCGATCGGCGCCGAAGCGCAGTGGCAGAACATCGAAGTGGTTGGCGTTGTGAATGACGCGAAGTACATCACGGTCAATGAGAAGACGGAACCGGCCGCGTTCTATCCGGAGACGCAGCACGATAGTTTCCTCTCGAGTCTGGTGGTCCGGTATTCGGGCGATGCCGCGGGCCTGGTTCGGCAGGTGCGGAGCGCGGTGGCGGCGGCAGATCCCGGAGTACTGGTGACCGAGTTTAAACCGCTCGATGAAATCGTGGCGCGCTCCATGACGCAGCAGCGCATGCTGGCGCAGCTCTCAACTGCGTTCGCGATTCTCGCGGCATTGCTCGCCTGCGTGGGAATCTACGGCGTCATGTCTTACGGGATTGCGCGGCGAACCAATGAGTTCGGCATCCGGATGGCCATGGGCGCGGAACGGCGCGACGTGCTCGGCCTGGTGCTGCGAGAGGCGGCGACCTTGGCCGCCATCGGCGTGGGATGCGGGCTGGTCATCGCGCTTGCCTCCGGACGGCTGGTGAACGGCGTTCTGTTCGGGTTGCAGCCGCGCGATCCGTTTGCGATTGGAATCGCCACGGCGCTGATGATCGTGGTGACGCTCGGCGCCGGCTGGGTTCCGGCGCGGCGCGCCACGCGGATCGATCCGATGGCGGCGTTGCGTCACGAATAGTGACCCGACGAACCGGCGAGATTGGGATTCGGATGGGCTCGGGGCTGAGGGAGCACGCGTGCGCTGGATGATGCTGCGCGAGGCGCTCGCGATGGCGGGCACCGGCATCGCGATTGGTATTCCCTGCGTTCGCTTTGGCGAAGGTGCTTTCCTGCCCGCTCAGCGGGCTACGCGGATTGAGCCGATCAGTGCGTTGCGGCATGAATAGCTACTCGGCGCGAAGAGCCTCCATGGGATTCACTTCGGCGGCGCGCCGCGCCGGGATGTAGCTGGCGGCGAGGGCCGCGGCGGTGAGGACGGCGGCGACGGCGATCAGAGTCGGCAGATCCCAGGACTGAACGCCGTAGAGGAGACCCCGGAGCAGGTTTGCGGCGGCGATGGCGGTGGCGAGACCGATCGCAATTCCGAATCCGGTGAGAACCGTCGCTTCTTTCAGCACCATGCGATTCACAGCCTGAGCGCGGGCGCCGAGCGCCATGCGGATGCCGATCTCCCGCGTGCGCTGGCCCACTGAGTAGGCGATGACTCCGTAGAGTCCAATGACGCTGAGAACGAGCGCCGTGAAGGCGAAGCCTCCCACCATCCACGCGGAGGAACGGTGAATCCAGGCGGACTGCGATTGGTCGATGCGCGAGTCCATGGTTCGTTCCTCAACGGTGACGATGCCGGGATCGAGATCGTGAATGGTGGAACGGAGAGCCGCGATTAGTGAAGCGGCGGAACGCGTGGTCCTCAGCAGGACGTAGAAACCGCTGTCCGGGTTCTGATCGAAGGGGTAATACATGACCGGACGATTAGGCGTATCGAGCGCGCCTTCCTTGATATCGGCGACGACGCCGACGATCGTCATGGGCTTCGAATCGGCGCCGAGTCCGGAGACTTGCTGTCCGAGCGGGTCCTGACCGGGGTAATGCATTTTCACAAATGACTCGTTCACGACTAGGACCAAAGGTTTATCCGCAGTGTCATCCGGCGTGAAGTTGCGGCCGCGGATCAGCGTTGCCCCGATGGTTTTGAAATAGTCCGTATTGACGTCTCGAAAGGGCGTGTCATTGTGTTCGCCATGCCAGGGGCGGCCCACGAATTTAAACCAGGTTGTGTTGCCCCAGCCGCTCACCGGAATGCTGGAGGTGATTCCGATGGATTGGACATCGGGCAGTGACTGCGCGCGATCGATCAGGCGGCGCTCCAGAGGGATGAGTTGCGCGGTGTGCGGATAGGTTTTATCGGGCGCGACGAGAAGCAGCGTGGCGAGATGGCTGGGCTCGAAGCCTACATCGACTCGCATCAGCAGCGCGAGGCTGCGGCCAAGCAGGCCGGCGCCCACGAGCAGGACGACGGCGGTGGCGAGTTCCAGAACGATGAGTTTGGAGCCCATGTTCCGCCAGGTGAGACGAGTGCTCGCGCGCCCGCTCACCGGCGTCAGCGGAATACGCACGGCGGGGGCGATGGAGAAAAGCAGCGCGGCTACCGCCGAGACGCCCACCGCAAAGAGAATGGCTGTCGCACTCAGATGAAGGTTGGCGAACATCGGCAGGTGACCGAGAAGGTCGGCGGGTATGAGCGCGGTGAGGAGATGGATTACCTGCGCGGCGCCGGCAAGACCGGCCGCGGCGCCGATACCGACGAGTACCAGTCCTTCGGCCAGGAACTGCCGCATGAGACGCGAGCGTCCGGCGCCGAGGGCGGCGCGAACCGAGATCTCGCGGCGGCGGGCTTCTGAGCGGACGAAGAGAAGACTGGCGACGTTGATGGTCGCGATACACAACAGGAGAGTGGCCCCGCCGAGCAGCACGAGCAGAATGGGGCGGATATCGCCGACGATCGCATCGTTGAGAGGGGCTACCGTCGCCCCCTGGTCGCGATTGGAATCCGGATACTGCTGTTCGAGCTGTTTGGCGACCAGCTTGAGGTCCGCCATGGCGGTGGCCATGGAAACGTTGTCTTTCAGACGTCCGACGCCATCGAAAGAATGACAGCTACGGCGCGCCAGACACTGATCGACCGCGTGTACCGCCACCCAATATTCGGAGGGCTCGGCGGGGACGAACTGGAAATCTGGCGGAAGCACGCCGATCACGATATAGGGATCGCCATCCAGAACGATGGACTGGTTGAGGATGTCCTTGCGGCCACCGTAGCGGTGTTGCCAGGTGGAATAGCTGAGGATCACGGTACGCGGCGCGGCTGGCTGATCCTCCCCCGTTTGAAAGTCGCGGCCGAGAATGGGAGCAACGCCGAGCGTGTGGAAAAAGCCGGCGCTCACGAGGGAACCCCTGGAGGGTATGGCGCCTTCGGGCGTGGTGACGGTGAAGCCGTTGTGCCGAAAGACGTCAAGCGAGCTGAAAGTTTTGTTGTTCTTCTTCCAGTCCTCATAATCCTGCCAGGAAAGGTTGCATTGCGGGCACCCCGTCGCAACTTCGTAGACGCCGAGCAACTTCGACGGGTCCTTGTAGGGGAGCGGCTTCAGAAGCGCGGCGTCGACGAAAACGAAGATCGCCACGCTGGCGCAGATGCCGAGGGCGAGCATGAAGATGGCCGTGCCGCTGAAGAGCAGATTCTTGCGGAGCTGACGGATGGCGAAGGCGATATCGCGAAACAGATTGTCAAGCATGTTGAAGCCGCGCATATCGCGGCATTCCTCCTTCTTCTGCTGATAGCCGCCGAATTCGCGCAGGGCGGCGGCGCGGGCTTCGCGCGGGCTCATGCCGCGGGCGACGTCTTCATCGATCTGGCGCTCGATGTGGTAGCGGAGTTCTTCATCGAGATCGCTTTCCACCGCGCCGCGGGAAAATGCGGTGCGCAGACGAAGCTGAAAGATGGTCCACTGGCGCATGGCAATTGCCTTTTAGTTCGCGCGCACCACCTGAGTGATCGCCGCTGAAAGACGCTCCCAGTTGCCGGCTTCGGCTTCGAGCGCTTTGCGCCCGGCTTTGGTCAGTGAATAGTATTTGGCGCGGCGGTTGTTCTCGCTGACAGCCCACTCGGCGGCGATCCATCCGTTTTGTTCGAGCTTGTGGAGGCTTGGGTAAAGCGCGCCCTGGCCGACCTGCAGGACGTCGCCGGACATCTGGCGAATGCGTTGCGCGATGGCCCATCCGTGCATCGGCTCCATGCCGATGACCTTGAGGATGAGGAGGTCCAGGGTTCCCTGGACCAAGTCTGTGGGTTTGCTCATTCGCTCTCCTCTCAGTTACTGAGAGGAGAGTAGCACTTCTCCACTGGCGATCGCAAGAGAGATTTCGCTTGACATGCTATTTTCGTAGCATTATGCTACGTACATAGCACATGCCCGCGCCTCCATCTGAAAAGCTCTCGCGCCGTGAACGTGAAATCATGGACGCCATCTTTGCCCTGGGAAACCGGGCATCGGCCGAGGACGTGCGCGGCCGTCTGACCGATCCGCCCAGCTATTCCGCTGTTCGCGCCATGCTGGTCAAACTCGAAGCCAAGGGCTTTGTGCGGCATCGCGAAGAAGGACTGAAGTACGTGTATGAGCCCACGCGATCGCGCGCCGCGGAGCAGCGATCGGCGCTCGAAAGACTGACGCGCGTGTTCTTCGCAGGGTCTCCGCGGCAGACCGTGACGGCGCTGCTGCAACAGGAGCGATGGACCGATGAAGATCTCGAAGCGCTGCGAAAACCGATCGATCAGGCGCAGAAAGGGACGAGGCAATGATATCGATTCAGTCTACGGCTATTCTCGCGCTTGCGCTTGCGATCGTTGCGCTCTCGCGCCGGGCGCGCGCTTCCATCCGGCATCTGGTGCTGGAGGCGGCGTTTATTGCGGTACTCCTTCTCCCACTTCTGCCGCCGATCCCGAGCCAGTCCCCCGTGCGGATACCCGTCCACGTATCCATGGAGAAATCGGCGGAGAAATCGGCGCCGTCTGTCCCGCAGGCAACGCATCCATCGCCGTCCCCGTCTTTCCATATCCCCTGGGATGAAGTGCTTCTCGTGGCGTGGATGCCGGGAGTCGCGGTTTTCCTGGTTTGGCTGGCGGTCGATCTGGCGCGGCTCTACCGGATTCGACGTGACGGGGTTCCCTGCCCTGACCTCTCGTCCCGGAAGATCGAGGTTCTTATCCACGAAAAGGCACAGGCGCCGTTCACGTTCGGCATGGGCATGCAGCGTCACACGATTATTCTTCCCGGAAGCGCGCGGACATGGCCGGAAACGGAGCTGCGTCACGCGCTGGTCCATGAAATGGCGCACATCCAGCGGCGCGATTGGTCTTTGCTTCTCCTGGTTCAGGCAGTATGCGCCCTCCACTGGTTCAATCCGCTCGTCTGGATCGCGCGCCGCCGCCTCTGCCTCGAAGCCGAGATGGCGTGCGACGATGCCGTGCTGAAGGATCACGAGCCGTCCGGATACGCGAGGCAGCTTGTGGCGCTCGCGGAAGAAATGTCTCATGCCCGTCCGCGTCTCGCATTGGGAATGGCGAAGCGAAGCGATCTTTCGATCCGGGTATCGGCCTTACTGGACAACAACCGGCGGCGAGGCGGCGCGGGATGGCGGGCCAGGCTTCTGGCAGGTGTGACGACGGCGCTGATCTTGTTCCCGCTGGCCCCTGTGCGAGCGGTAGCCCGATCGAACAGCGAAGATTCAGCGCTGCTGGATGCCGCGCAACAGGGCGATATCGCGGCCATCACTTCGCTGCTGAATTCGGGCGCGCATGTGAACGCTTCCATCGGCGGCGATGGAAGTCCGTTGATTGCGGCGGCGCGCGCAGGGCAATCCCAGGCAGCGCGGCTTCTGCTGGATCGCGGCGCGGATCCGAATATGCCCGTTCGGGGCGATGGCTCTCCGCTCATCGCGGCCGCGGCGTCCGGCTACGCGGACATCGTCTCGCTGCTGCTCGACCGCGGCGCGTGGGTCGATCAGATCGTACCGGATGACGAGGATGCGCTGATACAGGCAAGCGGAGGCGGCCATCTCGGCGTGGTGAAGTTGCTGGTCACGCGCGGCGCGAATCCGAATGCGCGCGTCTGGGCGGAAGGCGGCGCGCGGCGTCCGGGCGAATGGCGCACGCCGCTCAGTATGGCGTTGCGAGGGAAGCACGAGGACGTCGCGGCGTTCCTGCGGGCATCCGGCGCTCGCGAGTAAAACCAAATGAAAATCAGATTTTTCTCCGCGCTGCTCCCGCTGGCGGCGCTTGCGGGAGGCGTGTGCGCGGCCCCGCTTCCAACAGAGATCGCACAGGCGCACAAGGTCGTGGAAGACCTGATTGCGGCGAAGCGAATTCCCGGCTTCTCCATCGCGGTGGCGCGCGGGGGACGAATTGTGTGGTCGGAGGGATTCGGGCTGGCAAATGTGGAACAGGGCGCCGTCGTCACGCCGCTGACGCGTTTTCGCCTCGGCAGCGTCTCGAAGATCGTGACGGCCGCGGGACTGGCGCGGCTCGTCGAAGACGGCAAAATCGATCTCGATGCCCCCGTGCAGCGGTACGTTCCGGACTTTCCGCGGAAGCAATGGCCAGTTACAACGCGCGAGCTGGCCGGACATCTGTCCGGGATCCGCCACTACAGCGAGCAGGATTTCGCGGTCACGCTGAAGGGCGCGCCGCACTACGACAGCGTTTCAGCGTCGCTCGGGATTTTCAAAAACGATCCCCTGCTCTTCGAGCCAGGAACGAAATATTCATATTCGAGCTATGGATGGAATCTGATCAGCGCGGTGATGGAAGGCGCGTCGCGTGAAAATTTCCTGACGTACATGCAGCGCGCCGTTTTCGATCCCCTTGGACTGCGTAGCATTCACGCCGATCAGGCGCTGGAGATTGTTCCGTACCGGACAGCGTTTTATCAACGCGACAGGAACGGCGAGTTACGCCCCGCGGACTACGTGGATAACAGCTACAAATGGGCCGGCGGCGGCTTTCTTTCGAACGCGGAGGATCTGGCGATGTTCGGCTCCGCGATGCTGCAGCCCGGTTTTCTCCGGCGCGAAACTCTGGACCTGATGTTTACCTCCCAGCGTTTACGCTCCGGCGCGGAGACGGGCGTGGGAATCGCGTGGCGCATCGGCAAGGATGCGAAGGGCAATCGCGTTTTCCATCACGGCGGGACAATCGACGGCGGACGCGCCATGATCATGATGTATCCGGAGGCCAAAGTCGTTGTCGTGATGCTGTCCAACATTCTGGTGGATTTCGGAGAGCCCGACGCTCAGGAAATCGGGCGGATTTTTCTGCCCTGATTATCGAATCAAACGCTCGCAGGCCCGTACCATCGCCAGCGCCGCATTGCGATTGACCCAGCTCGCGGCGTCCCGATGGAGCGTCTCCAGCGCCTCGGGCTGGCTCAGAATTTCAGCCAGCCACGCGGCCGCCCTCGCCGCATCCCACTCGGCTTCCCTGATCACCTTCGCTCCGGTGCGCGCGGCGTACAGGCTGGAATTGGCGATTTGATTAGTCCTCGCCGCGCCGGATTGCGGCACAATCAGCGACGGTATTCCCGCCGCCGAAAGTTCCGCCAGCGTGTGGACGCCGGCCGACGTGATGGCAAACGTCACATCGTCATACATCGAGGTCATGTCACTGGTGAAGCCTTCCACGCTCGCTTCAATCCCCGCCGCCGCGTATCGCGCGGAGATGGCCGCGGGATCGCCGAGCCCGGCAATGTGGCGAACGGAGAAGCCGATTCCCCGTGCTTTCAGCGCAGCGAACAAGCGCGGCGCGTGTTGATTCAGCAGCGGCGAGCCTTCCGATCCGCCAAGCACCAGAAATCGCCACGGAGCTTTCGCCCGCCACGTGGATGGCGGGAACGCCGCGAGCGGCACACCGGTGATCTCCACCGGCTTCGTAATTCCGCAAGCGGTTTCCCCAAATGCCACGCAGATCAGCGCGGCTATCTTCTCCAGAATGCGATTCGCCGTTCCCAACTCCGCGTTCGATTCGTAAATGACCATCGGAATACCGAGAGACCGGGCCGCGAGGCAGGCGCCGAAAGAAGCGTAACCGCCCGCGCCGATCACGAGCTCTGTTTTCTCGCGCCGCAGGATCGCGCGCGCCGCCAGAACGCCTCGCGGGATATTCACCACTGCCCGCAGTTGCCCCATCGCGCTCTGCCGCGACCACGGATAGCCAGGAATGAGTTCCAGGCGTTCCCCGCGCGCGGGCACGAGCCGCGATTCAAAGCCCCCGGCGCAGCCGATGAAGCACCCTTCGGCTCCCCACTCCTGCCGGAACGTTTGGAGAAACGCAATTCCGGGCAGCGTATGCCCGGCCGTTCCTCCTCCCGTGACGGCTATTTTTCGCGCTTTCGGCATTTGGGTCAAATCTGTATTCTAGTTAAGGCTTGAGAATAGCGCCCACATATGCGGGATATTTTTCGGATCGCCGGGCGCGCATCGCCACCCTGATACTGGCCGGCGTGGCGCAGTCCTTTCTCTGGCTGCCTTTCTCGCTGGTGCTGCGCCGCACGTTCGACCGCGTTTTGCCGGCGCGCGATATGCGCGGCCTTCTCCTCTCGGTCGGCGCGCTTCTTTTCCTGCAGATCGGCGGTCTTGCCATAACCTGGTACATTCGCGTCGCGGGCCTCGCCGTCAATCAGGAGATGCTCGCCCGTCTGCGCAAAGACTGCCTGCGGCGCCTCTACGATCTGCCGCGCGATTTTCACGTGGCCGCCGATCCCGATCATCTCCACGTCACCATGGTCTACGAAACCAACTGGATCGAAGGCATGAACAACGCCCTCGCGACGCAGTTGCTGCCGGGCGGTTTCTCTGCTCTGGTACTGTTCGTCATTCTGTTCGGTTACCGGCCGTCGCTCGCCATCGTCATCGCCATCGCCGCGCCCGCGCTGTTTGCGGTCAACCGCCTCCTGGTGCGCCGCGTCTGGTTTCAGCAGGAGCGCCTGCGCGAAGCCTTCGAGAACTTCAGCCGCGGCGTCCGCTTCGCCATCTCCGCTCTGGAATTGACAAGATCGCAGGCCGCCGAAAAGACCGAGCTCGACCGGCAACACGGCAACATCGAAACTCTGCGCCGGGATTCGCTGGATCTCACGCGGCTCGATAGCGGACAGCAGCTTGTACAGGCCGCGCTGATTCTCACCTCCACGCTTGCAGTGTTGCTGGCCGGCGGCTGGGCCGCGGCCGGCGGACGAATGTCGACTGGCGATCTGATGTCGTTCTACGTGCTGGCGGCGCTGTTCGCGTCGCAGGCGCGCAGCATTGTCGATGCAATCCCGGCCGTCCGCATGGGGACAAGAGCGTTTCGTCAGATTGCCGCGCTGCTGGCGGTTCCGGCTGAAGAACCGTATTCCGGAACAGAAGAGCCCGGGCCAATCCGGCAACTCAGTCTGGAGCAGGCCGCGTTTTCTTATCGCGATGATGTCCCCGTCATCGCCGAAGCAACGCTGACCGTGAACCGCGGCGAAAGCGTGGCGCTGATCGGGGCCAACGGCAGCGGCAAGAGCACGATGCTGTTTCTGGTCGCCGGGTTTTACCGGCCGCAGCGCGGCAACCTTTCCGTGAACGGAATGCCCTACGACCAGCTCAACATGCGGGCGCTCCGCCAGCGTATGGCGGTAGTGCCCCAGAATCCATTTCTGTTCGGGGGCACGATTCGCGAAAACGTCACTTACGGCAATAACGGAGCCGGCGCCGATGCCCTCGATGAAGCGCTCCAGGCGGCAGGCGCCGATTTCATCCGCGAATTTCCCGAAGGCCTCGAAACCTCGATTGGCGAAAACGGCGTGCGAATCTCGGGCGGCCAGCGGCAGCGGCTCGTGATTGCTCGCGCGCTCGTGCGGCGTCCGGATCTGCTGATTCTCGACGAACCCACCAATCACCTGGACGATGAAGGCATCGCCGGGTTAATGGAGAATCTGGCGAGGTTACCGTATCGTCCAGCAGTGATTCTGATTTCCCACGAACCCCGCGTGCTGGGCCACACCGGGCGCGCCTGGCGGCTGACAGGCGGGCGGCTGACGGCGGCCGGTGGAAACCGTGACTGACGTCGCCGTGGTGGTGGTGGGAGATCTGGCGCGCAGCCCACGCATGCTCAATCACGCGCGCGAGCTCGCGCGGCATGGATACGGCGTCACCCTGATCGGGCTTTGCGAAAGACCCTTCACCGCGCCCCCGCATGCGGACGTTCGCTGCCTCCACGGATGGTCTCGATTCAGAAACTTCGGCCTGGCCGGCGCGGCGCTGCGCATGAGCCTCACTCTGGCGCAACTCACCGCGCTGCTCGTTCGCACGCGGCCGAAGACCATTCTGGTTCAGAACCCGCCGTCGTTTCCTACTCTCGCCGCCGCGCGCATCGCCGCGCGTCTGACCGGCTCGCGCGTGATTGTCGACTGGCATAACTACGGCTTCACGATGCTGGCGCTCAAAACCAGCGGCAGACTGATCGCATGGGCCGAGCGCTACGAAGCGTGGATGTCGCGGCGCGCGGCCGCGCACTTCTGCGTGTCGCGCGCCATGAAAGACGATCTGAAGCGGCGCTTCGGAATTGAGGCGGAGACGCTTTACGACCGCCCTTTAGAGATTCCGCCGAAGCGTAGTAAGCGGCCCCATGAAAAGCGCCTGCTGGTTTGCCCCGCCGGCTGGACTGCGGACGAAGATATGGAAATGCTCCTCGATGCGCTCGATCGCATCGCGCCAGCGCCCGATGTGGAAATTCATCTGACCGGCGACGGTCCATCGCGCACGGCATTGATGCCGAGGATCGACGATCTCCGCCGCCGTGGCTGGGAAATATACACCGGCTTTCTCGAAGAAGCAGAGTATCGCGACCTTCTGGCCCGCGCGGATATCGGCATCAGCGTCCACCGCTCCAGTTCCGGTCTGGATCTCGCGATGAAAGTGGTGGATCTGCAGGGAGCAGGCGTGCCTGTCCTTGCTCTCGACTACGGCGGCAGTCTGCCCGAACAGATAAGTGACGGCGAAACAGGGTTTCTGTTCCGCAACGCCGATGAGCTCGCGAAGTTAATCGAGGAAAATGACCGGGTAAGTCCTGCCGGTACCAGGACTATCGTATGGTCAGAAGAGTGGACCCGCACCGCCGCGCACCACTTTGCCTATTGACATGTTACTTACGGCTGATAGACTGATGAAAACCACTTAGACGCCGGAGGTATCGAATGCGTTTGTCCGTTGCGGTTATCTTCTCCTGCCTGCTGGCTTCCTCGCTTCATGCGGGGTATGTCATGAGTCAGGACCTGCTCCTTCAATTTAACGACAACGGCAAAACGCTGGCGCAAACCGAATCCACCACCACAAACACGGCGAAGGTGGATCTGAACGAACTCAACTCCGACGAGTGGCTTGGAACCGGATCAGTGGTTTCGAGCGGCGCGGCGGGATTGACTTATGCGCTGCCATATACAGTTGCCCTCACGGATGTGAGTCTGACCTGCTCGAATCAAGCCGGATGCAGCGGCGGGTTCCATTTCACCGATACCGTGACATTCTCGGATGCGAGCGACTTTGCCAACCAGCCGTATTCGATTTTCGTCAAAGGCGACGGTCCCGGCACTTTCCTTTTCCTCTCGGGTAAAACCGGAGGCTTTGACGCGGTCGGCCAGGTCAACGCATTCCTGCCAGACGGCACATATGATTTCAAATCATCCGGCCTGATCGGCAATGTGACCGTCGGTCTTCCCAGCAGCGCCAGTTTGGGGAATGCCACAAGTCCTGTGACCTTCCAGATCTCCGCCAGCTTTTTCATGGATTCGAGCGAGTATGGCCAAACCGTCTCCCTGCCGCACAGCTTCGAGCTGATGCTGGGGCCAGAGGCGGCGGCGCCAACCGGTGCGCCGGAACCCGGAAGCCTGGCGCTGGCCGGTGGATGCCTGCTGAGCGGACTGGCGGCATTCGCATGGAAACGCGTCCGCAGCTAGTCGCAGTACCGCAAGTACCAGACCTTTTGACTTCGTTAGGACGTCCATTACTTCCGAATCATTGACATCTCACTCCCGGGCTTCCTGGACTCGGAAGTTATTCATGCGCTATCTCGTTGCAGGAACTTTGCTTTGCGCACTGGCCGCCTCGGCCCCGGCCAGCACGATTGTGACTCAGAGCTTGTCGCTTCGCCCGTTCGTCGATGGGGTTCTCGGGACTCTGCAGACCACAACCACTTCGTCAGAGATCGACCCTGATTGACTTCAGCGGGGGCGGGTGGACCGGCAGCGCGGAACTGGTGGCGAATGGCAAACCGGGCACGGTCCTCACCGGGGCCTACGAGCTGGCTTTTACGGGGGCTGACCATGGAATGTAAAGCAGATCCGGGGCAGACCTGCGACTCTCTGAGATTTCAGTTCACCGATAATGTCCAATTCTCGTCAGGAGCCGATTTCGCAGGCCAGCCCTATTCCATCGGCCTGACCGGTTCCGGCCCTGACGCCACTTTCTCCTTGTCCACTGCGGTCGGCAACAAACAGCTCTTTCCGCCAATCCTGAACAACACGGCGCCCGCCGGCAACTATAGTTTTTCCTCCTCAGGCCTGATCACAATTCCCGTGTCGAATTTGACGACTGCGGCGACGTTTCGGATTTCGGGAGGTTTTGCCGTTGCATCGGGCAATGCGGGTGACAAGATCGTGCTTCCAGATAGCTTCAACCTCACGCTTGGACAGGTCACGCCGGAACCCGCGACGTGGTCGCTGGCAGGCGATGCCTGCTGTTCGGAATCGGAGCTTTTGCGCTGCGCCGCCGCATGAGCGCATAGGGCGCGGCTTCGCCCTGCCACGGGCCTTCCAGCCGGCGCGATCGCCTGCTATTTTATCTGCGTGCATCTTCGTGCCTCGGCGGCCATTCACTTTTTCTTCTTACCCCTGGCGGCAGCGCAATCGTACTGGTCTCCGGACCACGCCATGAAAGCATCGGTCACCCAGACCGAAATACGCTTCCAGACGCGCCACGGCCGCACGCTGCTCATGCACCGCGATCCATCGCACATCCTCGAACACGCCGCCTGGACTCCCGATTCGCAATTCTTCATAGCCGGCACAGAAAACTCAGGCGGGCATCAACCCTGGGCTCATCCCATCTGGATCTACTCACGAGCAAAGAACGGCTCTGCGCAGGAATCTGACAGAGCTCAAGCAGAGGTGGCTGTGAGGTGAGGTCGATTTCGGTAAACTCAGCAGTTTGCGAGACAGTGAACTGACAAAGCTGCTGGGATGGCCGGGATACCGGGTATACCGGCACGAAA
>CAZWTH010000396.1:0-6176 GCA_964636715.1 uncultured Solibacteraceae bacterium
TGGCGCGAAAGTTGCGGAAGCTGTGCCGCCCGAAACCCTCAAGCTCATGCTGCAGACGCTCCTCGAAGATCGTTTCGCGCTCAAGGTCCACAAGGACACGAAGCAGTTGCCTGGCTACGTGCTGACGGCGGGGAAGAAGCCAAACCTGAAAGAGGCCGATGGCTCAGGCGATACCGGATGCCGGATCGTCAGGCCGCCCGCACAGTCTACCGGCGGAGGCGGCGTGATTGCGCTGAACGGGGAGGCCGTGGCAATCGGACCTTCGATGCTGGTCCATTACGCCTGCGCCAATATGACGATGGAAGCGTTTGCCGCATCGCTTCGCACGATGATCGCTTCAGGCGTAGGTACGAGTTTCGTGAAAGACGAAACCGGTCTTTCGGGGAAATGGAATTTCGACGTCCGCTGGTCTCTGGGATTGAACGGAGGCGCGGAGAGGGAACATATCCCGGCGTCCGAGGCTATCGAAAAGCAACTCGGGTTGAAACTGGAGCAACGCGCCGTAGCGACTCCCGTGTTGGTTGTGGACAGCGTGAACGAGGAGCCCGCGCCGAACCCGCCAGGAACAGCGGAGGCGCTGCCGCCGATTCCAGTTCCCACCGCATTCGAAGTCGCCGATGTCCGGCCCACCGATCCCAATTTTCGCGGCGGCAATTTTCGAATTCAGAACGGCCGGTTTACGGCGGAAGGGATGCCGATGATGTTTCTGCTCAGCCGCGCGCTGGACACGCAGAACAACAGTCAGCTTACCGGATTGCCGGCGGATTTCAACACGCTGCGTTTCAACATTAACGCGAAGCTGCCCGCCGATGTGAATCCCAATCTCGACATTGCCTCGATAGGGCCACTTCTGCGCAATCTGGTGATCGACCGGTTCCGCATGAAATATCACACGGAAGAACGGCCGCAGACGGTCTATACGCTCACCGTGGCAAAACCGAAAATGAAGAAGGCGGATCCTGGATCGCGGCCCGGGTGCAGGACAGTCCCTGGACCACCTGGGTCCGCGACTGGCACGGCGGTGATGACGTGCCAGAACACCTCCATGGAACAGTTCGCGATCCAGTTGCGCAACACCTCGCAACAGATTGCGTGGCCCGTAACGGACGGAACCGGGCTCGAAGGCGGCTGGGATTTTACCCTGACCTTCAGCCGGATGGCCGGGATGAACCTGAGCGGCGGCGGCCGGGGCGGGGAATCGGCCGTCAATGGAAGTCAGGCTGCGGTCGCGGACGATCCGGACGGCGGCATCACGATCTTCGATGCTGTGGACAAACAGCTGGGGCTGAGACTCGAAGCGGCGAAACGGCCGATGCCCGTGTATGTGATCGACCATATCGAATCGAAGCCAACGGAGAACTGAAAACGCATGCGTTAACTTGCGGCCCCGACAGACGTAATAAGAGGATGCCGTTTTTCTTCCGGCTCGGTAACGAAAACCCGATTCGGCGGTCTTTACTGGAGAAGCTCCAAGTGCTGAAAAAAACGCTGAAAACAGGAAAATTAGAAAATTCGTGGCGGGACGCTATACAAACAGAGACAAACGGCGTCAAACGATCAAGGTCCGGATCGGTCCAGCCGGGGAAAATGCCGGCTTCGAAGTGGGAACATATCAGTATCGTCGAACGTAATATGGATAGTTCCCGCCGGCCCTGTCATCCGGTATCGGGAACCGGGCCATACAAAGAGGTTTCCCCGCGCGCTTTACCCTCGCGTGGGCATAAGGGAGTGCATGGAACTCAAGAGATTCATTCGGTACGCGGGACTCGCCTGCGTAGCGCTTTTGCCGCTGATCGGCGCGGAGTACCGCGGTCAGGTGAAATTCGGAGATCTGCCGCTGCCCGGCGTCACGATCGTGGCGACCCAGGGGGAGAAGAAGGTCAGCGCGGTCAGCGATGCCAACGGAGTCTATGATTTTCCGGATTTGCCGGATGGCGCGTACCAGTTCGATGTGGAAAAACTCGGCTTCACGGGCGTGAAGAAGGACGTGACGGTTGGAGGGGGTTTGCCCGGGCCTGTATTTTCGCTCGATATGCTGCCGCTCGATAAGATTGAGAGCGTTTCGGCGCCTCCCGCTGCTCCCGCGGCAGGTTCGGGACCGTCCGATACGGCGAATCAACCTGCCCAGCCCGCGCCGAGTCTGACGTCCAAAAACAGCAAGGTACCCGCGCCGGGCGCGCTGCAGACTTCCGCGTTCCAGCGCACCAATCTGTAGGGCGCGGCGAATGCGCCCCAGCAGCAGGCCTCGAATGAGCCTCCCGCCGAAGTTTCGAGCGAATTGAACCAGCGCGCAGCGGATGGAATGCTGATCAACGGCAGCGCGCAGAACGGGGCGTCCTCGCCGTATGCGCAGAGCCCCGCGTTCGGTAACGCCCGGCGCGGCGGCCCGCGGCTTTACACGTATGCGGTAGTGCTGAATGAGAGCAATGCGGCCCTGAACGCGAATTCGTACGATCTGGCCGGCTCGCACCCGGTGAAGCCGCCGTCGAATAATTTCACCGGCGGGTTCCAGTTTCAGGGACCGTTGCAAATCCCGCATTTCGTTTCGACGCGCGACAATGTGCGTCTTCAGATCGGGTACTCGCGCGTGATCAACCGGTCATCGGTCATCTCCTCGAACCAGGGCAGCGGACTCATGCCGGACGATGCCCAGCGGGGAGGCGATTTCTCGAATGCGACCGGCGCTGGAGGAGCCCCGGTGCAGGTGCGCGATCCGTTCACCGGCGTACCGTATGCAAACAATCAGATCCCGGCGAGCGCCATCAGCCCGCAGGCGGCGGCTCTGTTGCAGCTTTATCCAAAGCCGAATGTGACAGGCAACCCGGCCTACAACTATCAGGTGCCGCTGATCTCCAATACTCACACCGATTCCTACCATTTCAGCGTCAGCAAGAGCTTCAAACGCAAAAACACGATCAATGCCCAGTTCGACATGAACGATACCCGCGGCGATAACGCGAGCGAGTTCAATTTTCTCGATCTGAACCGCAGCCGCGGCATGCGGGGAACAGTAGGCTTTCGCCGCAGCTTCACGCCGCGCTTCTTCGGCACGTTCAGTTATCAGTTCAGCCGCCAGTCGAACCGGACCATTCCGTTTTTCGCGAATGTGGCGAACATATCGGGTGACGCCGGCATCACCGGCACCGATCAGACCCCGCTCAATTGGGGGCCGCCCGGTCTGACCTTTTCGCAGAGCGGCATTGGCGGGCTGGGCGATGCGAACGCGACTATCAATCACAATCAGGCGAGTGTTTACAGCTTCCTCGGGACCTGGAATCACGGCCGACACAATGTCCAGTTCGGCGGCGATTTCCGCTGGTCGCAGTTCAACGTATATGGACAGAGCAACCCGCGTGGTCAATTCACCTTTACCGGCGAGGCCAGCGGCTACGATTTCGCCGACTTCCTGTTGGGCGTGCCGGACCAAAGCGCCATCGCTTACGGTAACGCCGATAAGTATTTCCGCTCGAAGAGCCCGGATTTATTCGTAAAGGACGACTGGAAGGTGACGCCCGGTCTTTCTCTCAGCCTGGTAGCGCGGTGGGATTACAATTCGCCGATCACCGAGTTATACGGGCGTCTGGTGAACCTGGATATCGCGCCCGGCTTCACCGACGCCAAACCTGTCGTCGCCTCCTCGCCGTCCGGACCGCTGACCGGAACCACCTATCCCGCTTCGCTGGTGCATCCGGATAAACATGAATTCACGCCGCAGATCGGCATTGCCTGGCGGCCTTTCCCGGCGTCCTCCATGGTGGTCCGAGCCGGCTACGGGATCGCTTACAACACGGGCGTCTATAACACGTTCGCCCAGCAGATGTCACAGCAGTCTCCGCTTTCGACGAGCCTGAGTTTGAAGAACGATCTGCAGGATACAAGCAAGACTCTTACGCTGAAAAACGGATTCCCCGGGCAGCCAAATATCCTGACGAATACGTTCGCGCTGGATCCGAATTTCAAGGTCGGCTACGTCCAGACCTGGTACGCATCGGTGCAGCGCGATCTTCCGGCGTCGCTCGTGATGCTGGCAACCTATACCGGTATCAAGGGTACGCACCAGCCGCAGGCCTTTGTACCGAACACCTATCCCGATCCCAGTCTGAATCCCTGCCCCAACTGCCCGTCGAGTTTTACGTACTACACGTCGGGAGGCAATTCCGAGCGCGAGTCCGGCGCTCTTCAGTTGCGGCGCAGACTGCACAACGGCTTTACCGCATCCGTGCTCTACACCTATTCGAAGTCGATCGACGATGCCGCCTCGCTCGGTACGAGCTCCGGCCAGCAACCGGCCCAGAACTGGCTGGACCTCCGCGCCGAACGTGGACCTTCCTCGTTCGACCAGCGCCATCTCGCCAGCGTGACCCTGCAATACACTTCCGGAATGGGCGTGGGCGGAGGCGCCCTGATGAGCGGCTGGCGCGGCAAGCTCCTGAAAGACTGGACATTTCTCGACAGCTTTGATGCCGGTACCGGACTGCCTCTGACGCCGACGTCGGCGATTTTTGTGGGCGCCACCGGTACACCGGTGCGGGCCAGCTACAACGGTCAGGACATCTATGCGGCGGGCGGCAATGGCCAATACCTCAATCCTTTGGCTGTGGTCGCGCCATTTACCGATCAATGGGGGAATGCGGGACGAAACTCCCTTCGAGGACCGGCTCAGTTCACGATGAACGCTTCCATGCAGCGCGCTTTCAAACTGAGCGACCGATTCAATCTGGCTCTGACAATCAACGCAAACAACCCGCTGAATCATCCGGACTTCCGCAGCTACAACGCGGCGATCGGGTCCAAACAGTTCGGCTACGTGAGCAGCCCGCAATCGATGCGCACCCTATCTACCCAGTTGAGGCTAACGTTCTGATATGAGATATCCATCCTCTGTAAAATCTGTATCGATGAAGGGCCGGCTGCCCGGGTTGGCTCTGGTTCTGGCGCTGGCTGCCATGGCGCAGCCACAGAAGGGCGTGCAGTCGCAGGTGCAGTCCTCCACGGGCACCGCCACTTTCAACGTCAGCACGCAACTCGTGGTGGAACAGGTGTCGGTCAAGGGAAAAGACGGCAAACCCGTGGAAGGTCTGAAGAAGGAAGACTTCACGGTTACCGAAGACAACAAGCCCCAGGAAATCAAATTCTTCGACTACGAGAAGCTGGACGAGACTCCGAGTGACGCGCCCGCGCCGGCTCTCCAGACGGAGCATCCCGCGGATGTGGCGCCGCTGGCGAAACTGACCCGCACCCAGATTGCGCCGGAACCGAAGGGCACTGTCGCTTACAAAGATCGCCGCCTTATGGCGATCTATTTCGACATGAGCTCCATGCAGATTCTGGACCAGCTTCATGCGCTCGATGCCGCCACGGACTTCATCAAGAAGAACATGACCGGCTCGGATCTGATGTCGATCATTCAGTACAACGGCAATGGCGTCGAGGTGCTGAAGGATTTCACGGGCGATAAAGATGCGCTGCTGACCGTGATCGCCACGCTGGTGGCGGGCGAATCCGACAATACCGGTGACCTCGATACATCGACCGCGGCTGGGACTACCGGGGCCGCATTCGGACAGGACGATTCCGAGTTCAACATCTTCAACACGGACCGGCAACTGGCGGCGGTTCAGACCGCGGTCAAAATGCTGGGCGCGCTCAGCGAGAAGAAGATTCTGGTTTATTTCGCGAGCGGCATGCAGTTGAACGGCACCGACAATCAGGCGCAGTTGCGTTCCACCATCAACGATGCGACCCGCGCCGGCGTTGCGATCTGGGCGATCGATGCGCGCGGCCTCGTGGCTTCCTCGCCGTTCGGCGACGGGATCCGTCCGAGTCAGGGCGGAAACTCGATGTACACCGGCCAGGCGGCGCTTTCCCAGCAGATGAATTTCGCCAAGTCGCAGGACACTCTCTATACGCTGGCCTCCGACACCGGCGGCAAGGCGATGCTCGATTTCAACGATCTCCGGCAGGGGATTGTGAACGCGCAGAAATCGATCAACAGCTACTACATCGTTGGCTATTACACGACCAACGACACGCCGGACGGCAAGCAGCGCCGCGTGAAGATATCGCTGAATAACGGCGTGCAGGCCACGCTCGACTACCGCCAGGTCTACTATGCCAACAAAGTGTGGGGCAAATTCACGACCGCCGATAAGGAGCGCCAGCTGGAAGATGCGCTC
>CAZWTH010000397.1:0-3863 GCA_964636715.1 uncultured Solibacteraceae bacterium
TTCTTCGAATTTCCCGCCGCCCAGGTTGTGGAAGAGATATTTGCGGCCGCCGTTGTTGGCGTACTCAAAGCTCTCCGGCATGATTTTGGTGGTCTTCAGGTGCCAGAGATCGACGTCTTCGGCGTAGTAGCCGCCGACGAAGAGATCGAGCTTGCCGTCATTGTCATAGTCAAACCAGAGGGCGGTGTTGACATTGGCCCATTTGGGAAGCGGAGTCTGGTCGGTGACGCGGGTGAAGTGGGTTCCGCCGTCGTTGTGGAAGAGTTCCTGACGGCCCCACTTGTAAAGGAAGACGTCGTCGTAACCGTCGTTATCGTAATCGCCCCACACGGCGCCGGTGGAAGCGCCGGTGCCGTCCTGATTGACGTCCGCGAGGCCCACATCGGAGGCGACGTCTTTGAACGTGCCGTCATGCATGTTGCGATAGAGCGCGTTCTTGCTGCCGATGCCGCCATTGGTGACGTAGAAATCCGGCCAGCCGTCTTTGTCGAAATCGACGACGGAGATGGCGGCGCCCATGGAGGCGACTTCGGGCATGATGTGGTTCAGCTTCGGATCGAGGACGGGCGGGACGTATTTGAAGTTGATGCCGGCGGCTTTGGCGGATTCCTGAAAATGAAATCCATACTGAGTGGAGCTCGCGCTTTCTTTCTTCGCGTCCATCTTTTTGTAAATGATGGGCGCTGCGATCAGCGCGACGAACAGCAACGTTAAAGCGGCTCTCTTCAATTCTTATTCCTTAGGGCGTTCTCAAATAAATCGGCAGAGACGTAACGCGTGTGGTAATTCTGCCAGTCGGCCGGGTGCAGTTTGTACGCCGGGTCGTCTTCGAGACGTCCGGGCTTTTTTGTGTAGTCCTTCATCGCGTGATAGGGGATAGGGAGGACGGTCTTCGAGAAGACGGTGTTGTAATCGCCGTCTTTGATCCAGCCATCGCCGATCATGATGTAATCGCGCTTCCAGCCGGCGGGCGGCGGGGGCTGTTCGGGGAAGCGAAGCCGGAGTTCGTCGCCTGCGCTCATGATGACGATGCGATCGTCAATGTTCTGGAGCAACTCACGGACGTCGCCGTGGCGCGTGGTGAAGCCGACGAGATCGCGCCACATGGGGCCGGTGGAGGCGATGTGGTTGTAATCCGGCAGCTCGGGCGACGATGGATTCGCGGCTTTGACTTCAGAGTAGCCACGGTATCGCAGATCGGCGCTGGTGAGTGAAATTTTCTGGATGCGATTTTGTGAATCGGGCGCGCCGGCGGCCCACTGGAGCTGGTCCCAGTAGATTTCGAGGTTGGTGCGGAGGCGCAGTTTGCGCGGGGCGCCGGGGAGGAAGATGCCGTCGAGATCGAAGACGACCGTCTTCATTTTACCGGCGGGGAAGCCGAGGTTTTTGCGGACGACGCGCCAGTTGCCGTGCGCGTCCGGCACTTCGATGGAGAGGCTCTGGGGCTGCGGGATGCTGTTCTGGCCGATGGCGATGTTGACGGTGCCATCGGTTGGATGGAGCCAGGATCCGCCGAGCAGACAGAGAGGGCCATTCATCGGCGCTTCGGCGGGGAGTTCGAGCTCGACGTAATGATCGTTGGTCAGCCCCTGATAGGGGCCGCGGCCGAAGGTATCGAGATAGTTGCGGTCGAGATCTTTGACGATGGCGCTGACGTCGTTACCATGATCGTCATGCGCGCTGGCGAATGCGTGCGGCTCGGCGGTGGTGAAAAGCTTCAGAGGCGGCGAGGGAACGGAGAAGCGCTCATCGGAGTAGACCTCAGTGCCTTCCGGGTGATCGACGACCATGAGCGAGTAGTGATCGATGTAATAGGTTTCCCAGAGCTCGGCGGTGATGCGGAGGTCGTAATAACCGTCATGCGGCTTGAGGCTTTCGCCGGGAATCTTGAACCATTCCTGCGTCTGGCCGATGCCCGCGACGTTTTGAGCGTTGATGTGGAGACCGAGCGCGCTTGACCAGGGCGAGCCGTCTTTGACGAAGCTCATCTGCTTGCCGTCCCACGCGAAGAGCCAGGGGCAGGAGCCTTTCAGGCGCTGAATGGCGAGAATCTGCTGTTCGGGTTTGAGATCGAATTCCGCCTGTGCGACGCCGTTGGGCCAGATGATGCGGGCGACGTCGGCTCTCGCCTCATCGCCGGTGCCGAAGTGAATGAGCGGCGACGTGATGGGCTGCTTCTGGAACAGGAATGTAGCCCACAGGTCGACTGAGCCGCCGATGCCGAAGGAGTTGATGCGCTGATCGCCCTTCGTGGTGGCGGCGCGGACACGGATATCCTGCCAGTGGTAATTCTTCGTTCCGTGATTGACGAGGAGGACGGGCTCACCGCCGGTGGGCGAGACGCCGATGAGATCGAGCTTGCCATCGCCGTTTGTGTCGATCACGGCGGCGAAGGAAAGGCTGGGCTTGAAGGCGAGGGGAGTGAAATTGTCTTTGCCGCCGAGGAAGATCTGGCCGTCGCCGGTGATGAGGTCGAGGCGGCCGTTGTTGTCGAGGTCGGCTGCCAGGAGCGAGGGCGCGTGCGGGGAGGTTGCTTTCGCGAGATCGGCGGTGAACCAGCCGGAGCCCTGGTTATCGGAAATGCAGACGATTGCGCCGTTATTGCGAAGCACAACGAAGTCGATCGAGCCGTGAGCAGTGGCGTCCGCCGCGAGGATGGCGTCGAATGAGCCTGAGAGCGCGGCGGTCAGAGTGCGTTCGCGATATTGGCCGAGGCGGTCATTCATGAAGATGTGGAGTTTGCCCGCGGCGTCGATCAGGGCGACGTCGGGATCGCCGTCGTTATCGATATCCGCTGAGGCGAACGCTTTGATGCCGTTTATGCCCGGGAACGGCGCCAGGACTTTGAACGTGCCGTCGGCGTTGTTGCGGAGGACGTTCGCGCCGGTCGCGCCGCCGAGGACGATATCGAGATCGCCATCGAGATCGACATCGAACGCCCACGCGCCGGTCCAGGAAGCGTTGGCGATGGCGGGCGGCAGCTTCGCTTTCGCGGTGACGTCAGTGAAGTTCGAAAGATCTTTTTGCTCGAAGAGGTGGATGCCTTTGGGGCCGGCGAGGACGAGATCGGTTTTGTAGTCGTAATTGAGATCAATGCCGAGAACGGCGTTCGGCCCGGCGGGGCCGCCGGGGAAGGGAAGTTTGGCGCCGCCTGCGATCTGGAGCGCGGAATCGTTGGCCCAGACAGGCGTGGATTTGCCGGAATCGTCGAATGCGATTGCGCCCGCCCAGGTGACGTTCGGAAGGGCGGGCCGCGGTGTGGCGGCATCGAATCTGAGCGCGGTATCCGGCGGGGAGAGTTTTGAGGGGGGAACAGAGAGGCGGAAGAAGGATATGAAGGGCTCGGCCACGAGTTCGGCCGGCGTTTTGACTTCGTTGAGGTCATGCCGGTAGGCATCGACGCGAATGAGCACGTTCCGCAGGAATACGAGGCGGACGGCGGCGGCGCGCGGGGTACCGCCCGAGAGCGCCTGCTGGATCGCGGTCATCTGCTGTTTTGCTTCATCGGGCCAGGAGGAGGATTCGGCGGCGAGCCGGAAGACGCCATTCTGGAGGTCGGCGTTGTTGCCGGTCTTCGCGCCGAGGCGCGCTACCTGGATTTGAACCGCGATATTGCTGGGGCGCTTCGCGAGAACCTGGGAGAAAAATTTTTCTGCTTCGGCGTCGCTGTTGGGGCCGGCCTGGCGTTCGGTTTCTTCGGCGAGCGAGTAGAGGGCATGGACGTTGTTGGCATCGGCGGCGACGGCTTTTTTATAGTGCGCGATGGCTTCGGCGCTGTTGCCTCGTTTGCTCTCGATATCGCCGAGGAGTTGTTCGAACAGAGCGTGATCCGGGTAGAGTTGGCGGGCCTGGCCGGCGTTTTT
>CAZWTH010000398.1:0-8275 GCA_964636715.1 uncultured Solibacteraceae bacterium
GTCGTCGCCTGCTCGTTCGTCAGCACCACCATGTTTTCCGGCGGTACCGCGCCGCCCCGAGGACTCGCCAGATGCTGGCTGAACGTCTTCGCATCCGCGTCGGCATACTGCAGCCACAAATCCTGCGGCAGCTTCTGATATTTCGAAACGCCGATCAACAGCCCATACGTCTTCGCATCGGGCGAAATAGCCGCCGCCTGGATCGCCGCCTGCGTCGCCAGCGATTCCTGCAGATCGAAGATCCGCCCCTTTACCCACACCGCGTCCTTCCACTGCGCCGCAATCTTTCGATACGTCGCCAGGGCATTCGCTTCCAGATTGTTGCGGTCGTAAATCGCCGCCTCATTCACCAGCGCGGCCGCGTTGGCCGGGTCGCTCTTCAGAATGCTTTCAAACGGCGCCAGATCGCTCTGCACGTTCGGAGCAAGCGCCGCCACCGGCAGAATATCGCCTTCCGGCCGCGTCAGCCCGCGAGTCATGCTCACACCATAATGCTGCTGGCTCGCCGCATTCACCCGCACCACCTGCGGCAGAAAGCACGAATTCACCGGCTTCGGGAACACGATCTTCCCGGCCTTCACCTTGATCTGTTTGCTGTCGAACAACAGATCCGCGCCCTGATCCACCGATTCCGATTGCTTCGCCGGGCAGTAGAGAAAGCTCGATGGCCCCGCCTCCGCCTTCAACTCATCACCAGAAAAGAGAATGTCGCCCGGCCGCGCCGCGAGTGGCGTCTCGCTGTTCGCCCGAAGCACTTTCCCGCCCGTCGAGCTCAGCAGCAGCCCCACCGGCTCTTCCTTCACCGGCCCCACGGCCACTTTCGGCGTCGAAATCGCCCCCGGATTGCTCGCCGCGCAAGCCAACCCCGCCGCAAAAACCACCCCAGAAACTACTGCAAGTATATTCCGTAAGTTGCTCATGCTGCTGCCACTTCTGCGAGTGACTTCACCGTATACAGCTTCATCGCCTCCGTCTTCCCCCGGACCGGCACTGCGCCGATATACACTGTGTCGATCCGCCCCCGCGACATTTCAAGCGCCTCCTGGCTCAGCAGCATCTTCGTCTTCTGTTCCTTATTCAAACTCTCCAGCCGCGACGCCAGGTTCACCGTGTCCCCCAGAACCGTGAACTCCATTTTGTCTGACGACCCCACGTTCCCGATCACCACTTCCCCCGAGTGAATCCCCGCCCCCGTCTTGAACTCGCCGACCTTCGCCTGCACCATCTCGGTCGCCGCCGAAATTGCGCGGTACGCATGATCGCCCGCCTCCGCGCCCTCATCGTCGTCCGAAAACACCGCCAGAATTCCGTCCCCGATGAACTTGTTCACGTGCCCCCCATACCGCACGATGATCTTCACCATCACCGTCATATAGGTATTGAGCAGCTCCACCACAACCGCCGGGTCCTTCGACTCGCAAAACGCCGTGAACCCGCGGATATCCGTGAAGACAATCGTAACCGTCTGCCGCTTGCCCGTCAGCCCGATATGCTCCGATTGCTCCAGCGACGTAGCCACCTGCTTGCCCACAAACAACGCCACCGCTCCGCGGAAGAAACTGCTCCTGCGCTCGGCCGTCGCAAACCGGTAAATCACCCCGCCAATCAGCGCGATCACATACGCGGTCGCCACTTCCGACGTTGAAAGCAGCCATCCCTGGCGGAACAGCAGGTGCGTCGCTCCCAGCCCCGCCATCAGCGATACAACCGACCATGCCACTGTCTGCCGCGGCTCGAAAATCGCCGCAATCGTCACGCTGATCCCCGCCGCCAGCAGCAATCCGAAGAGCCGCGCCCATTCGGGCACAGGCTGCAGATAATCGCCGGTCAAAAGCGTATTCAGCGCGTTGGCGTGTACTTCCACTCCGGGGCTCTGAAATTTCTTCCCCGCGAACGCGGTATAGAACGGCGTATCATGCCGGTCGCTGATGTCATACGGCCCCAGCATCACCACCTTGCCCTTCACCCACTGTTCGAGTTGCGCCTGGTCGCCCCTCTTCGCCGCCGCCAGGAACTTATATAACGAGATATGCGGAACCGTCTCAGGCGGTCCGCTGTAATTGATGACGATCTCGCGATCCTTACCGGCAGGGATCAGCCGGTCGCCCAGATAGAGCTGCCCACCCCGGAAGTGCGCATCCACTCCGAGAAATTTTTCCGCCGCCCGAAGAGCCATCCCGCGCGTCAGCGCCTGATCGGGCACGCCCGCCTTCGGCGCTTCAATCAACACCTGTGTGCGAACGAAATCATCGGCATCCGCCGTCAGATTCGCATAGGCCGACATCCCCATCGCGCCCGCAATCATGTTCAGCGGCACAGCGCCGCCGCCCTCCCGCTGCGCCCCCATCGCCTCCGGCACAAACGCGCACACAATCGGCATCGCCGGATTGTTCGCCGCAAACGCCGCCGCCAGATCGCTGTCCAGATGCGGATGCGGATCTTTCTCGTACGGCTCCACCGGAATCGTGAACGCTTCGTCGAGCACGAACACCTTCGCGCCTGCGCGCGCGGCCGCGTTCATTGCATCCGCATAATGCTCATGCCAGAACAACTGAGGCGTGAGGAAATCCGGATTCGCCAGCGTCTCGTTATCCACCGCGAGAATGACGATATTGCTGACCGGTGCACTCCCGCGCAAAACGAAATGCAGGTCCTGCGCCTTCAGCCGGAGTTGCTCGAAAAATCGCAGCTTGCCGAGACCCAGCGTGACGGCCACAGAGGCAATGGCGATCACGGACAGAGAAACAATCTTCTTGGAACGCGGCGTCATGACTGGATCGTGACGTCTTTGTACTCGTCGTAAAGCCCTGCATTGTGCATCTGCAACGCAATCGGCCCCTCTTTTCCCGCGCTCGGATCTTTGAACGCCAGCACGTCCACCAACTGCGCCTCCGGAGGCTGCGCGACCGACATCTTCGCCGTCCCATCCGACGCATTAGCCGTAATCTCCACGCGGCTCCAGCTATGCGGATCGAATTCCGTCTTCTGCAGCGTAGTGAAAAGGGCGTTGCCGTTGTTGTTATGCCCCGGCCGATAGTCCCAGTGCCCGCCATTCGGAGGCTGCAACTGGATGCCGCCCAGAGCATCGAGCGGCATCTCGTCCACTCCCGGCCGCGTGCAGAAAATCAGCACGCACGCCTGATGATCGGGATTTCCCGAAACATGCCGTACCGTGAAGCCGAGACGGAACCGCGTGTAATCCGCGGCGGTATAAATGACCCCGCGCCCTGATCCCGTACTCGCCATCGCGCCATCTTTCATCACCCACCCGGTCGTCGAGCTCTGCGTCAGTTCCTCCGGATAAGCGTCTTCGAGCAGCAGCTTATTCAACCGCGCCAGCTTCCACCCGCTCTTCGGATTCTGAACAATCAGCTCCGCCGTCTCCCGCCGCAGCACGATTCCAGCGAACCGGTCTTTCTCATAAATGGAAGGCCCCGCAAGAACCTGATTGATCCCTTTCACCAGATCTGTCAGAGAAACGCGGCTCCGCAGGAACACAGACATCGGATCGGCGCCATCGCTGATCCACGTAGCAAACCGCTCCGGATCTTTGATCCCCTCAGTCCGAAGCGAAGTGGCGCCATTCTCCACCTGCACCCACCCATCGAGCGTGGTCTGAGCCCGCAAAGTGGTCGCAACCGCTAGAAATCCCAGGAATTCTCGTCGTCGCCAAAACGTGGGGCAGGGCTTCGGCCCTGCGGCAGGCCTTCCGGCCGGCCCAACCGTCCGTCTCATTCCGCCGGAGCCTCATCCTCCCCGGAAGACGACAGTTCCACCTGATCCACCGGCTCATCATCCGGAGCAGCCTGTTCCTCATGCCGCCGCCGCTTCCGCGGATCAATCGCCGTCTTACCCGAAAACCAATCCGCCCGCTCCACCGGCCCTAATCGGAAATCCTCCATAACGAACTCCTAACGTGCATTTGGCCATATAACGCCCACGGAGTCAAGACATCAGTCTGGAGTAATCAGAGGGATTACATCGCGCCGCCCGCGCCGGTAAACCCGAAAATCCTTAACATCCGTGGTGATCACTGGATATTTCGGATAAAGCTCACTCATGCGAATCAGGCAGAGGTCCGCGAAATCAGGGGAACGGTCTGAATACCGATGTGCAAGTTCGGTCAGCCGAGCACTGTGATCCGCTACCTGGAAATTCGGCAAGACAAGACCATTCTCCACGAAAGCAAGAACCAATTTGGCATCTCCGAGATGAAACGCCGCTTCCGAGAGCACCGATTCGCACGTCAGCAAAGGCTCCGTAACCTGGGCCGCGATACCAATTGCCCAGTCATGGTGCCGGTCCCGCCGATTGGCAAAAGCAACAAGAAATCCAGTGTCGGCGAGTGCCTTCACTTGCGCGAATAACCTTTGCGCATCGAAAGATCAGGTGGACCGTCCACCTTGCCCGCAAGCCGCATGAACGGGCGACTGGAATTATTTCGCGCCCGCTCGAGTTCCTTCTTGACAATGCTCCCCTTCGGAACGCCGGAATTCCGCGAGGTCTCCTCAAGCCAGTCTGCAAGATCTTCGGGAAGACGAATTGTCAATGTGCTACCCATTCGATACGAATGTAACACACTCCGGCGCGAGCGTCTTCTCCGACCCTCCTCTGATAATCTTGTCCCACAGAGGACCCACCATCCCTATAGGAGCACCCATGGACACGCGCCGAGAATTCCTCCAAAAATCCACCATCACCACCGCCACCACCCTCGTCTCCGGCGCCGCCTTCGCCCAACAAGCCGCCCAACACCCGGCCGCCCCCGCCAAAGACTGGTACGACCGCCCCATGCGCTGGATCCAGCTCGCCTTCGTCGAAGACGACCCCGGCAACTACGACCCCAAACTCTGGCTCGATTACTTCAAGCGCTGCCACGCCGACGCCGCCTGCATCTCCGCCGGCGGCTGCGTCGCCTTCTACCCCACCAAAGTCCCCTTCCACTACCGCAGCAAATATCTCGGCGACCGCGACATCTTCGGCGACATGGTCAAAGGCTGCCGCGAACTCGGCATGAATGTCATCGCCCGCACCGACCCCCACGCCCTCCATCAGGACATCGTCGACGCCCACCCCGAATTCGTCGCCGTCGAAGCCGACGGCAAACCCCGCCGCCACTGGGCTGACCCCACCCTCTGGGTCTCCTGCGCCCTCGGCCCCTACAACTTCCTCGCCATGACCGACGTCACCATCGAAATCATGAAGAACTACATGGTTGATGGCGTCTTCAGCAACCGCTGGGCCGGCAGCGGCATGTGCTACTGCAAGTCCTGTCAGACGCTTTTCAAGGATTACTGCGGCAAAGAACTCCCCCGCACCAACAACCCGCAGGACCCCGCCCGCCGCGCCTACATCAACTGGCGCGAGAACCGCCTCTTCGATCTCTGGCGCCTCTGGGACACCGAGATCAAAAAGATCAACCCCCATGCCGCCTTCCTCGCCAACGCGGGCGGCGGCGCGCTCAGCAATCTCGATATGAAGACCATCGGCGATCTGGCTCCCACGCTCTTCGCCGACCGCCAGGCCCGCCACGGACTCATGGCCCCCTGGGCCGCGGGCAAAAACGCCAAGGAATACGCGGCAACGCTCGGCAACAAAGCGATAGCCGGTATCACCAGCGTGGGAGTCGAGGAAGCGTATCGCTGGAAAGACTCCGTGCAGAGCGGCGACGAAATCCGCCTCTGGATCGCCGACGGCGTCGCCCACAACCTCCGCCCCTGGGTCGTCAAGTTCAACGCGAAGCCCATCGACAAACGCTGGATGCCTGTCGTCGAAAACTTCTATGGCTGGCACTATCGCAACCAGAAATATCTGCGCAACGAAAAATCGCTCGCCGAAGTCGCCATCGTCTACTCGCAGCAGACCGCCGCGTTCTACGGCGGCGCGCAGGCTTCCGCCAAAGTCGAAGACCACGCTCTCGGCTATTACGAAGCGCTCGTCGAAGCCCGCGTGCCCTTTGACATGGTGCACGACCTCCTTCTCGAACCCGAGAACATCGACCGCTACAAGGTCCTCATCCTCCCCAACATCGCCGCGCTCTCCGACCGCCAGTGCAAACAGCTTACAGACTATGTCGCGCGCGGAGGCAGCCTCATCGCCACGCACGAAACTTCGCTCTACGATGAATGGGGCGTCCGCCGCAAGGACTTCGGCCTCGCCGAGTTGTTCGGTGTTTCATTCGATGGCAAGATCGATACCCAGGTCCACAATTCGTACCTCAATGTCGAAAAGAACCCAGCCGACGGCACGTATCACACGCTGGTGAAGGGCCTCGAAAACGCCACGCGCATGATCAACGGCGTGAACTGGATTCACGTCAAAGCCACCGAACCCCAGAAATATTCGCCGCTCACCCTCGTACCCACTTACCCCGATCTCCCCATGGAAGAGGTTTTCACTCTTGTGCCGCACACCGACACTCCGGGCGTCTATGTCCGCGAGCGAGGCAAAGGCCGCGTCGTCTATTTCCCCTTCGATCTCGACCGCACCTTCTGGGAAGTTCTCTCGAACGACCACGGCGCCGTCCTGAAAAACGCCGTCGCCTGGGCATCGCGCGGCCAGCAGCCGCTCACCGTGACGGGCAGGGGATTGATCGACGTCTCGCTCTGGGCACAGAAAGACTCCATCACCGCCCACCTCGTCAACCTCACAAATCCCATGGCGATGAAAGGCCCCGTCCGCGAACTTGTCCCCTCGCCACCCCAAAAAATCCGAGTCAGAATCCCGCAGGGAAAAACCGTGAAGTCTGTAAAGTTCCTGGTCAACCCCACCGCGCCGCAGCACACAATAACGAACGGCATCCTCGAAGCCTCCGTCCCCAGCTTCGAGCTAAACGAAGCCCTGGCCATCGACCTCGCCTGATCTCACTGTTCTGGTCTGTCAGTGGGGCGGGGCTTCGGCCCTGCAAGCCGGCCTTTTGCCCGGCTCACATCGCCCGAAACCTCGCTGGAGCGGAACAAAACACGCACTCAATTCCCCACCGGCTTCTCCACACGCTCAATCACCAGCACCGGCACAGGCCCACGCTCCGCCTTCAACTCCAGCCCCAACTGATCCCGCAGCAAAGCAGGCAATGAGGGAAGGGAAGAGCCAACCGCGTCATCCCCGGCCCACTTCAGCAGACCCACATAAAACGTCCCGCTCAACCCGGTCTTATCGATGACCGGCCGCCCCACCGCGCGCGTAAGCGTCCCTGCCAGCCCACTCATGGTTGCCGATCCACAGCAGAACCCAATATGGCACTGCCGATCGTCACTCGGACATCCAACCGAGCCCGGCGCAGTCGGAGGATCCTGCCCCGGATCGGATTGCTTTACCTTCAATTTCCCCGGAATCGCCTCCAGCGCAAACACCGGCAAATCCCTCGTCTCCCAATGAGCGCCAAACTGGAACCGCTCCGCCAGCAGTGTTTGCATCATCTGCCGCGATTGCTCGTTCGTCGTGCCGGCAGGCATGGTGGCCTGAATCCGGAAGGTCTGAGCCGAATCCGGAAAGCCGCAACTCGCATTCGCCCACGCCGGAAAACCTTCCACTTTCTCCGTGCCCCGAAGCCCATAGGCGTAATAAACCAGCGCTTGCAGACTCGCGCACTGCGACTGAACCCGCCCAGGTGAAAACTGAACGCCCGCCGCAAACGTCCCCGTCGGGCCCTGTCCCCGTCCCCACTCATACACCGACGCCGCATCGAAACTCAGCTTCGGCGTCTGTCCATACACACCCCCTGAACTCACAGGCCCCACAACAACCGCCAGGGCAAGCAACGCCAGACCGCCACAACGCACCCCACCGAATCTCATAATGACCACCACCGTCGCATACAGTGATATTGTCTTACTACTAAACAATCTAAGTGTCCACTCCGCCTGGATTGTGGGGCCGGCAGGATACCATCCTAATGCCACTTAATTAAGAACCTGGCGCAAAGGCAAGTTCTGCTTTATGTTTCAGTTGTGGACACACAACTGGAAGACGTGATGGGTCTGTACGAGCGATCGCTGTCAGGCGTTATCGAATATCTGCAGAAGCAGATGAAGCCGAAGACGCGGCGCGGGATCTTTACCGCGCCGGTGGTGATCTGGCTGATGATCCGGCAACGGCTGCACCCGCGAAGGACGCTGGAAGTCGGAGTGGCATCACTGATAGCGGGCGAAGCGGATCGCCTGCTGAGCCCCTGCAAGCGCACCCTGCAGAGACGCTTTTCGCACCGCACCGGCGGCTACAGTCACGCGCGGCAGAGGCTGCCAAAGCTACTATGCAGACAAGTGCTGACAGAACT
>CAZWTH010000399.1:0-24910 GCA_964636715.1 uncultured Solibacteraceae bacterium
GTTATGTCTGGGTTGGCGTGCTGTTCGTGATCGCGCTGCTTGCTGTTGCGATCTGGTGTTCGCGGCGTCAGATCCTGCGGCCCATCGCCTTTGGAATCTATTGGTACTTCCTGGCGCTTCTGCCTACTTCGCTGTTCGCGCCCGCGCTCTACGGCGTACACCCGGTGATGGCCGTAGAGCGCGGTCGCGAAGAGCGCGATCCAGCGATTGAATGGCGACGGGCGAGCAAAATCAAGGATGTGCCGGAACAGCGGAAACATCAGACAAAGCTGCACGGCGAACCAGAAGAAATCCGACGCCTGGAAATAGCCCGGCTTCAATCCACGGGCAATGAAGTAATCGAAAGCGAGCGACGTGGTAACCAGCGGCCGCCAGCCACGGTTCGCTGGCAGCGTGCTGAACGTATCGGCGTCGCGAAAGATCAGCGGAATATTGCGCAGATCGCGAATATAGGGGTTGGTTGTGACGGTGTGAAAATCGTCGAAATGAAACCCATTGTGGAAATGGTTGCCGTAAACAGCAGTCACAATCGCAATGACCGCCGCGAGCGGCAATAGTACAGACCGGCCAGGCAGACGCATGCGGATCAAAGCTCGGCGGACAGCGACTCGCCGCTGTGGCGAAAAATCCACGCGCGCTGCATCAGAAAATTGAAGCCGAACAGAAAAGTCTCCACCAGGATCTTCGAGCGCATCACGCCGAGGGGCGTCGCTCCGTTCAGAATCCGGATACCCACATAGGACAACAACGCGTTCAGTCCGGCCAGCAGAACGTAGCGCGGGAACTGAATCTGGTGGCCGCCGCCCGAGAAAAATACCGAGCGGCGCACAAAATAGTAGTTGAACAACACAGAGGCCGTCTTCGCCACGGTCTGCGCCCCGAGAATCGTTCCGCTCAGGCGAAAAACGCCATAGAAGACCAGATTGTCCAGAATCGACGACGACAGCGAAATCATGCCGAAGCGAAGCAAAACGAAATGCAGGCGCGTCGAGGTACGCAACCGGGCGTAGGCGGCGGGCTTCATGGCTTCTGCACTATTGTCCTCTGTGGGTTGGCGCGTCCGCAATCGCGGCGGTCTATTCTGGTAAGGATTTCTGAATGCCTCAGTACCTGAGACTTTTGGTCCTCCTGGCGTGCATGGCCGCCGGCCTGCGCCTGGCGAATCTGCGCAATGTGAATTCGCGCACGCCCGACGAGCGCGTTTACACGTACCAGGCGAAAACGGTTGTCGATCAGGGCCCAGCGGCGGGCATGCGCTCGCTGATCGCGGAATATAAGTCCGATCCCGACGCGAAGCTGTATCCGCCGCCAACGCGCGCCGGAATGATCCGGATGATGGCGGCGCTGATGCGATGGACGGGCCGCTACGATGACGGCGTGGGCGCGCTGATCTCGTGCGCGGCAAGCCTGGGATCGGTGGCGGTGCTGGCATTGCTGGCTATACGATTTTTCCCGCCATGGGCGGCAGCCGCGGCTATGCTGTTCTACGCGGTGTTGCCCGCCGATCTCGCGATCGCGCGCCGTACCTGGACCGATGCGCTGGTGGAACTCGCGGGCCTGTTACTCGTCTGGTTCGCCTGCGAAGCCACGCGAAAACCGGAGCGGCGCATCTGGCTCGTTCTGACGGCAGTAGCCGGCGCCCTCAGCCTGACGGTCAAAGAATCCATGTCGGTCCCGTGGGCGTTCTGCGGCATTTGGATTTTCTGGATTCTCGCCCGCAAGCGGCTGTGGACTAACACAGCGCTCTTCCTCGCCGTGAATGCGGCGGCTTTGGGATTGAGCCTGTGGTGGCTGGCCGGGCAGGTGGGCAGCCTGCGCGATTACGTCTCCATCGTCGCCGGCATTCCGGCGGCGAACGCAGCCAACGAATATGCGCTCGAGTACGCGTCCGGGCCGCCTTATCTGCTGCTGTATGCGTACTGGATTATCGCGCCACTCACGTCGCTGCTGGCAGTCGCGGGCGCGGCGGCGGTGTTCCTGCGAAAACGCGAGAGCCCCCTCATTTTCATCACGGGATTTTCGCTTGCTTACATCGCGCTCGCCATGTCGATGCCGCATTGGATCAACCTGCGGTATCTGGGCAACACCTTCGGGCCGGTGTGCCTGCTCGCGGGTCTGGGCGCGTGGTGGCTCATCGCAGCTGGCTGCAAATGGATGGAGGCGGCGGATCGGCGCCCGTTCGCGGCACTCGCCATCGCGATTCTGATTGGGGGAGCCGCGGCGGATTACATCCGCTTTCGCCACTATTTCGTGCGAGACGAAGTCGTGGATCTCTCCATCAAGTGGCTCGTCGACGAACGCAATCAGTAGTGAGGCAGGATAAAATCCCGGCTAATGTCGGCCCTGCGCCTCGGCAAGCGCGGCGTTTGCCGCTTCGTCGTCTGGCGCAAGACGGACGGCGACCGTGGCCGCACTGAGCGCTTCCTCCCAGCGGCCCATTTTGAAATAAATTTCCGAAAGCATGGCGTACTCGCGCGCGTGAATGACGGAAAGCGCGGCATGATCGTCCGCGGCCGGATACGTACGGCGGTCGACACTCTCCACCTGATTCCACAGCGGCCATGCGATCAGAGCAACAGCGATCACCGCCGAGACAAGCCCGGCCGAGCGCGAAGGAATCGCCGCACGGCGTCGCCACACCGCGCAGGCCAGCACGATCACGGAAATCCAGCACATCGTCAGCAGGTAATCGAGATGAGGAACAAAGTCGCCCACGTAATTGCTGTCCGCCAGAAACCAGGGAAATCCGCCCGCCCAGAAGTTATAGACCGCCAGCAGAAACGCTCCGCTCGCGAGCGCGAAAAACGCCACGGGAATCAGACCCATCCCCACAGTCCAGGGCACAAGCCACGCAAGATACTGCACGCCAAATCCATTCGCCGCGGCCAGAAAGAAAAAGAACGCCGCGCCTGTCTGCGCGTAAACGGTTGGACGATCGGCGCGTCGATTCACCACCCACGCCGTCGCCGTGATCAGGGCGAGACTTCCATAAGCCCCCCATCGCTGAAACTCCTCATGCCACGAATCGGGAAAGAACGGCAGGCGCCAGGCAGCGATCCAGGTGAGCCCCCAATGGCCATAAATGCTCGAATAGTGGATGACTTGCCGGTAGATATCGCCGGGGTTACGAAACACATAAGGCGACCACGCGATCGCGATCACCACGGCGCTGGAAGCCAGAAACACGATGCGCCGCCGCCACTCTCGCCGCGCAAAGAACAAAACAGGCAGCGCGATGACGGGCAGGATCTTCACGCACATCGCCGCGCCGAACGCCGCGCCCGATTGCGCATCGCGCTCGCCGCGCCACACCGCCGCCAGCAGAAAAAACATCACCACCGAATCCGTATTGCCATGAAATCCCGATACGAGAATCAGCGTTGGAGAAAGAGCAAACAGCAGCAAACCCCAGCGAACGAGCGGCTCTTCGAACCTCTCTTCAAACATCCGCCACAGAACCCAAAGCGAGCCGGCATCCGCCAGAATCGCCGGCAATCGCAACCAGAAGGGGAAGAAAATCCCCGTCGTCTTCGCCAGCCAGCTCATCAAAGCCAGCGCATGGATCATCGAGGGCGGATGATTGAACGCCGGATCGATGGCATAAAGTTTCGAACCGAACAGCGCGGACCAGTGCGCAAAGCGCTCCCACGCATACACGTCATTCGTGCCGAACGTATGCAGCGCCAGAATAATCTTACAGAAGAACGAGAAGGCGGCGGCCCCCAGGATGGCGGCTTGCCAGCGGCGCGGAAGCGCGGAGTTCATGAGCCGCTACGAGACAGACTCGAGGGCGCGGACCTTACGGTCGGACTCCTCATGCGCCGCGGCCAGCAAATAGGAGACCGTTGGACGCGGCTTGATGCGCGCAAAAATCTGGTAGCCGAACATGCCGCGTGAAATCTTCATGAGCGCCTGATTGATCCCGAGCAGCAAACGGGCCAGCCAGGTATCGCCAAGCGCCAGCGGGAAGGGTCCCGGCACGGCGCGCATTTCCAGAATGTCGAAGCCGCACTGCTCGAACAGCCGCGCAAACGACGCGAACGTGAACAGCCGCGTGTGCGTCATGTCCAGAATGCCGCGCTTTCCGTAATTGAACTGCCCGAGGAACAGCATCAGGCGCGGAATAATGAATCCGATGTTCGCCGTGCTGATGATGATCTCCATCTTCGGATTCCGCGAAAGGGTTTCACGCAGTTCATCCAGAAACCGCTCCGGAGAAGCCAGGTGCTCGATCACATCGAGCATCAGAATCACGTCCTGCTCCGCGATCGGCAATCCGGCCAGGCTTTGGTTCAGATCGCGCAGATAGAACTCGTCGATATCGACGTCGCCCAGCGGGAACGCATCCACCCCGACCGCATAGCAGCCCTTGCGCCGCTTCAGTTCAGCCGCCATATATCCGCCGGCGCAGCCAAGATCGAGTACCCGCGAATGCGGCCGGATCAGGTTGAACGCGAAAGTGTGAGTGCTCGGGTAATCGAACTTCGGCGTATACTGCTCCGTGGAAGCCACCGCGCAGTCATATCGGCGATCGTAGAAAATCCCGAGTTCCTGCATCCGCGCCTTGACCGTCGACATCACCACGTTGAACGCATAAGCGATTCCGTTCACGCGGCAGATTTCGTCGCCGTAGTAAGTCGGAATCGGCAGCTCGCGAATTTCGCGCTTCGCGAAAAACATGAGCTGGATGATGATCTCGGTATCGAAATGGAAATCGTTGGAATTCCGCTCGAACGGAACATGACGCAGAGCGTCGACGGAATAAATCCGGTAGCCGGAATGGAATTCGCTCAGGTGCGACCGCAACAAACGGTTCTGCGTCCAGGTAAGAATCTTGTTGCCGGCGAATTTGTAGAGCGGCATTCCCCCGCCGCGCGCGCCGTTCTTCGTGAGCATGCGCGAGCCGAAGACCGCGGCCGGGTCACCCTCGCGGAAGGCGCCGAGCAGATCCGGCAGGCATTCCGGCGCATACTGACCGTCGCCGTGCAGCAGCGCGACATAATCGTAGCCGCGATCGATCGCGTACCGGTAGCCAAGCTTCTGATTTCCTCCATAACCCTGATTCACCGGGTTGAAAAGGATCCGGATATCGAACGGAATGCCGGCCTCCCGCGCGGTCTCATGGCTCTTCGCGAAAGTCAGATCGCCGGACGAATCGTCAATGATGAGAATGTCGACTTCATACTCATCGTTGAGACTCGGCGGAATGCGGCGCAGGACGTCCGCAATGGTGGTTTCCGCGTGGTACGCAACAATGAAAATCAGTACCCGCTTTTTGGGAGAGGAAGGCACGTCTCTACTAATAAATAATAACGTTTCGATTCTGGCAAGGTTGCCAGATCAAGGTTATTTAATCTACAGCGGCGGCGTTCCCGCGCGCCAGCCGCAGGGCATTTCGCATCAGTTTCAGGCCGGTCTCGTCGCGGGCCGTCAGAATCGATTCCGGGTGAAACTGGACAGCTTCAATCGGCAGTTCACGGTGCCGAACCCCCATGATTACCGTGGTTTCGCCCGCGCCAGCGGTGCTGGCGGTGACTTCCAGACAGGCCGGGAGCCGCTCCGGAACAGCGTAAAGGGAGTGATACCTGCCCACCTCAATCTCTGCGGGCAGTCCCTCAAAAACACCTTTTCCCTCGTGTACAACCTTCGATGGCTTTCCGTGTACAGGGTACGGTAAAACACCAAGCTCGCCGCCGAACGCCTCCACAATCCCCTGCAGGCCCAGACAAACGCCGAATACCGGAATCCCCTTCTCCGCCGCATGCCGCACCAGACTCGGGACGCCGAAATCCATCGGCCGGCCCGGACCGGGCGAAACCAGAATCAGGTCCGGATTCACCTGATCCAGAACTTCGAACGGAACGCCGGCGCGATAGGTCACTACCTCCGCGCCCGCCTGCCGCGCGTAATTCGCGAGCGTGTGGATGAAGCAATCGTCGTTATCCACCAAAAGCAGACGGCGGTGAATTCCCGCGGGAGCGGAAACCGGCGTCTCAATAACCTCCTTCTTTCCCAGCAGCCGGAAAAACGAAGAAGCTTTCAGCCGCGTCTCGGCTTCTTCCGCCGCCGGATCGGAGTCGTACAGCAGCGTCGCGCCGGCCGGATAAGTCGCGTACCCGTCGCGCAGATACGTCGTGCGGATCAGAATCCCGGTGTTGATGTCGCCGTTGAGCGAAAGCATCCCGATCGCGCCCCCATACCAGCCGCGCTCGCTTTTTTCCACGCTCTCGATCGCAATCGCCGCGGCCTTTTTGGGCGCTCCGATCAGGGTCACCGCCCACATGTGACTCAGAAACGCATCCAGCGAATCGAAGCCAGGCTCCAGCCGCCCCACAACGTGATCCACGGTATGAAACAGATGCGCGTAAGACTCGATGAGACGGCGGCCCACCACCTGAACGGTACCCGGACGGCAGACGCGGCTCTTGTCGTTGCGGTCCACGTCCGTACACATCGTGAGTTCGGATTCTTCCTTGACGGATTCGAGAAGCGCGCGGATGTTCTTCTCATCCTGCAGCGGATCTCCGGTCCGGCGCGTGGTACCCGCGATCGGGCAGGTCTCCACCAGATCGCCTTCCACCCGCACAAACATTTCAGGCGAAGCGCCCACCAGTTGCTCCTCGCCGAACTGGATGAGGAACTCGTACGGACTCGGATTCGCCTTCTGCATCAGGCCGAAGAGATCAGACGCCTTGCCGCAATATGGAACGCGGAAACTCTGGCGCAGCACCACTTCGTAGTAATCGCCCCGCCGCATCCCTTCGCGAACGGTCTCCACGTTCGCCATGTATTCTTCGGGCGTATGGTCCGACGTAATAGGACCGGGCTTGCGCTTCGGTTGTTTCGGAACCACTTCGCCGGTACGCTCCAGACCGCGCGTACTCAGCTTGCCTTCGGGCGCATCCAGCTCGAAATCCCAGGAGAAGCGCTCGATGACTTCGCGCTTGCGGTCCATGTAGATGATGTCGTCGAAGAGAAAAAGCTGAAGATCCTTCCGGCTCTCGCGCGGCAGCCGCAGCGGGATCGGCTCGAACTGGAACAGCAGATCGTAGCCGAACGCGCCGCCGAAAGCGAGCTTGTCGTCGGCCTCATTGCGAAATTCCCGCGTCAGCGCGCGCAGAATGGAAAACACCGAGGGCTGTTTGCTGCGCTCTTCCTCGGGGAAGATAGCAGGCATCGGCTTCAGCACGCCGCGCAAAACGCCGTTTTCTTCCGCAAAACTCTCCCAGTGCGGATGATCGCGCAACACCACGGCGAGCATGCGATTGATCGCCGCGCCTCGTTCGTTCAAAGGCCGGAACGTGACTTCGCGCTGGAAGCTGATCAGCTCCAGCGGCGGGCGCACGGCTACGATGTCCCAGCGCGAGTAGCGTCCGGGATACTCGTAGCCGGAGGAAAGGTAAATACCCCGGCGGCGATCCAGATCGCGGCGGAAGCGGTCAAGCCCCGCGGCGAAAGGGAGTTTGCTCGTGACGCGCGACACGCGAATACCGCGCGGCGTCTGATACTGGACTTCCCGCATAAAATGGACTGGGTAAATACCAGTATCGCCGATAGACTTAAACAGGCACGGTGAAGACGAACCGGGAGCCCTTATCCAGCTCGGATTCGACCCAAATTCTCCCCCCGTAGCGCTCGGCAATACGCTGGCAGATGGCGAGGCCAATCCCCGTTCCCGGATACTTCTGCTGCGTGTGAAGCCGCTTGAAAATCCCAAAGACCTGCTGGGTGTATTCGGAAGCGATGCCGATGCCGTTGTCCTGCACCGAGAAGCGCCACAGGTCGTCCGCACGCTCCACGCCAACGTGGACGCGAAGAGGCGCGGCGCTCCGATACTTAATCGCGTTTCCAATCAGATTCTGGAACAATTGCTGCAGATGGACAGATCCCATCCGAATCGTGGGCAGAGAATCATGCGTAATCGCCCCATCCTGCGGCATGGACGCCTTGAGGTTCTGCAAAGTGTTATCGAGTACCGCCGCGGCGTCGGAGGGTTCGGGCTCCTCATCGGCAATACTCGCCGCCTGGGTATATGTCAGCAGGTCGTGTACAAGCATCTGCATCCGGACCGCGCCCGCGCGGACGTTGCCGAGGAACTCCATGCCCGCCTCGTCCAGCACGTTCCCGTAACGCATCGTCAGAATTTCGCTGTAAATCGCTACATTGCGGATCGGCTCCTGTAAATCGTGGCTGGCCGAATAGGCGAAGCGTTCGAGATCCGCATTCACCCGCACCAGCACTTCCTGGCGATGCCGCATTTCATACTGCCGCAGACGAGCCCGCAAAGCGGCGCGCATGGAACTGCGCACCGTGTCCGGCCGCGCCGGCCGCTCCAGATACGTGACGTTGCCGAGAACCTGCAACTCCTTAGCTCGCCGCATCGAAGCCAGGCTCGCGCGGCCGCTGTGAGTGAGCACCACGATCGGAATATCGGACCAGGGCGGCTGCGCGGCGAGAAAGGCCGTAATCGCTTCCAGACCCTTCACACTCAGAGCTTCCTCCGCAATGATGACGGCGGCCGCGCCTTCTTCGAGGCGTTCCACCAGGGCAGCCGTGTCCACGCAGGCGACCGGCGAAAGACCATCTTCCGAGAGCGTAGCCGCAATCAGACTGGCGTCGCGGCCGCGGGGAGCGACGATGAGAATGCGCACCTCAAGCGCATTGGCGGCGGTCATGATTCCTTCAGGAGCGGCTTTTGTGTCCCTCTATAGCGCGGAACCCCGGTCAGCACGCCCTCAAACTCCCTCAACGGCTCGCCGACCATCACGCCCGTCGGCGTCAACTGCAGTTCGCGGATCGTTCGCTCGTGCGCGCTTCGCCGCTTCTTGACAACCGAGATCGCCTGCCGGATCGCGCCCTGGGCTTCAAAATATCGCAGAAGAATGACGGTGTCAGCGAGGAAACTCACATCGATGGGAGACGGCATGCTTCCCATCGTTCCCATCATTCCGTGTTGGGCCATGACCAGCAGCGTGACCACCCCCATCTGCCCCAGATACGTGAGCAGCTCGTGCATCTGGATGATCAGAAAGCGCTCATTCGGCATGGCGTTGATGTAGCCATTGAGGCTGTCAACGATCACCATCCGGGCGCCCCGCGATTCCACACGGCTGTGAATGTGATGGGCGAACTCGCCCGGGGACACTTCCGCCGGGTCAATCTGAACCAGTTCCAGCAACCCCGATTGCAGATGAGATTCAAAATCCATCCCGAGCCCGGCCGCGCGCTGCAGAAAGGTTTCATACCTTTCCTCGAAGAGATAACAAAGCACCGGCTCGCCGCGCTCCAGCGCCGAGATCATGAACTGCGCCGCGATAGTGGTCTTCCCCGACCCGGCGGGACCCAGGATCAGAGTGCTCGAAGAACGGTCCAGACCGTTGCCAAGCAAAGCGTCCAGTTCCTTCACGCCGCTCGGAATCGTCGAATGAGTCCGGCGCCCGGTGGGCGCTTGCTCGCCGACAGCCAGCCGCGGAAACACCTCAATGCCTCCCTCCCGGATCACGAAATCGTGGAGACCGTCGCGGAATGGAACCGCGCGCATCTTCACAATGTGAAGCTGGCGTCGCGTCGTACCGTAATCCCGAGTCTCGCGTTCCATCCGGATGACGCCGTGCGCAATACTTTGCAACTGCTGCTCATTTTTGGATGACGTCAGATCGTCCAGCACCATCACGGTGCACCGTTTGCCTACAAAGAACTGTTTGAATCCCAGAATTTCCCGGCGGTACCGCGCGATCGTCTGCGACAGGATCTTGAGCTCGGAGACCGAATCGAGCGCGACGCGCGTCGGCCGGATGCGCTCCACTTCCTCACGGATGCGCCGCGTGGTTTCCACCAGTTCCACATCCGCCGGATGATAAACGGTGTATTCCGTATCCTCTCGAATTCGCTCAGCCAGCGCATCGAGCTCTAAAAGGTGAATACCTTCGAGCGACCAGTTGTGTGATCGCGCGACCTCGTAGAGCTCCTCGGCGGTCTCGGAAAGAGTCACATAAAGGACCGTTTCCCCATTGCGAATTCCTTCCAGAAGGAATTGCAGAGCCAGTGTCGTTTTTCCGGATCCGGGGCTTCCCTCGATTACGTAGAGCCGATTCTTCGGAAGACCTCCACGAAGAATTTGATCGAGTCCCTGAATCCCTGTTTTTGTTTTGTAATCAGTGGTTTGCGTTGCACTACCGTCGTGCATTGGTTGTCTCGTCTCCATGTGCTGCGACATACACAATTCCACGTGCTTGCAAACGATTTGCCAAAGCCTGGACCATAAAAAAAGCCCGCCGGAAAGCGGGCTTTCTTTCTTATTTAAATTGGGTTCGTTTTTTCGAATCGATCTATCGCGCGGGGCCTCGTCCGCCCGCACGTCCCGATCCACCACGGCCACCCGAAAAACCGAACGCGCCGCGCGGACGGGGCGGATTCGCCACATAGGCCTGCGTGTCGTGAGCCGCAACTGTCTCGACACCGGATTTCTGCAGGAAACCGAGATCCTTCATCCAGTCGATCATCCGGTACTGCCAGGTCCCGTACGGAGTATTGTTGCGATCGGTGAGACCACCGGACATGCTGGTCCCGTCCTCCATTTTGTCGCCCGGATGCTTGCCCCGCGCATAGAGGTGGATTTCGATATTCGGGATGCTCAGGTTGAGCATCGCATTGAAGTAGTCCATGGCCCAGATTGCATGTATCTGATCGCCGGACGCCGCGCCTGCGATAAACGCTGGCGGTGTATTGTGCGGAATCGTTGGCGCGGTACGGCCGCGCGCGAATGGCGAAGGTCCGGGATAGATGATGCCCACAAAATCCGGGCGCGAACTGACGCCAGCCAGCGGGTCGGAAGGATCGCTGTTCTTCTTGTCCCACTCATCGAAGAGAACGGCCGCGGGCGCGGCGAGTTCAGCGCCCGCCGAGAAACCCATGATGCCGATCTTGTGCGGATCGAGGTCCCAGTCTTTGGCGTGCGCGCGAACCATGCGGATGGCCTGCTGAGCGTCGTAGACTTCGTCCGTCTGCGGATTATAGCCGTCATGACGCAGGCGATTGCGCAGGATGACCGTGTTCACGCCGTAGTTGTAGAAAAACGGCACGAAATCGTCGGCTTCCCCGCCGACGTTCAGAGAATTGTGGCCGCCGCCGGCCGCGAGAATGATGACCGCGCCGGTGTTGATGCCGCGTTCCACCGGATGAAATTCAATGGACGGGTTGTGAATATTAATGATGCTGCTGACCCGCCCGGGAACCGCCTTGCTCATGTTGTAGATTTCGGCTTCCTTCAGGCGGGCTTTGTTGAGATAGGGAGAATCGGGCGGAAAGAGGGTAACCACCACGCCTCCCGGCATGAGAGCCGTGGGCTGGTAAGGTCCGTCGGTCACAGGGCCGGGCGCGGGAACCGCCTGCGGAGGCGGTAGCGGCGGAAGAGATGCCTTCTGCGCGAGCGCTATCCCGATAGCGGCTACGGAGAACAGCGCGCCGGTGACGACGAGCCGGAACGAATTTCTGGTCATTTTGGTTTGAGTACTCCCTGAACGAGACTGGACTGACGGAAATAGATTCTATCAAAGGCTCGACCAACGTTCAGTTCGGCGTGGGAATCTTCTCGGCGCGGTCAATCACCAGAACGTCCACCTGACCGGTCGAAGACTCCAGCCGAAGCCCGAGTTGCTTCTCCAGCGCCTGCGGAAGTCCAGGACGAGAGTCGGCGCCGGAGTCCGCGGGGAGAAGGCTTCCGTCCTGAGCGCGGCGCGCGACGCCTGGAAAATCCGGTGACCACATCAGCTTGATGTCGTACTCCCCGTCGAGGCCGGTCGCGTCGTAAACCGGGCGGGAAGTGACCGTCGACAGGCCATCCGCCAAACGCCGCATGGAGATATTCTTGGCGCCTAAACGATAAGTATTGTGAGCGTCGGCAAATACGTATATGCCTGAGCCGGGCGCAGGATCGGGAAGCCGTCCTTGTCTGAATGAGAAGGCAGACCCTTGTCTTCGGGAAAAGGTCCAGTGGCCTGGGACCGCCTCAGCTTCGGGCCGTTCTTTCCGATCAGGAGGCGATAAGCCGGCATCTCCTTCGACTGATGATGTGAGGCGAGGCGAAAACGTTCCGTGAGCAAATTCCGGAGCATCACGCGAAATTGCGCCCGGCTGGTTCCTGCGGCCATGCTGGCCTCCACGTCATATCGCTCGCTTCTCGTTTCGCTGGAGAGCTGATAGCCCTTGATGTCATACGCCGTCATCAGAAGATTTCGCAGCGAACAGTTGCGGCAGAGGAAACGTGTGGGATCAGTCGTTCCGGGGCCACCCTGCGCGCCGGATCGCCCCTGCGAAACGGACTCGTGTGGTCTGACGGAGGCCGCTTCGAAGGTCTGCGCGTGCGCCAGCGCAACGCCGGCGAGAACCAGCAGGATCGAGCGTGTCATAGTGCGATTAATTCGGGGTTGGCTCGCGATTCACATTATCCACAATCAGAATGCGGGCAGCGACCTTTTCCGTCGCCAGCCGAAGACCGAGTTGCTCCTCCAGCACGGTGAAGAGCGAAGGACCAGTTGTATCTTTCGCCAGCCAGTTTAGAGTGAAATCGTAAGGGCCCTTCAGGTCCGTATGGTCGATAACCGGCCGGTCAAGACGGAAGAACGGGCTCGAAAGTCGATCGGCGAGACCGGCCATGGAAGTCTTTCTGAAGACGACACGCTCGTCCGAGTAGATAAACGCGCCTTCCTCCGTCGTCGACGTATTCGGCTTCAGCTTTGGCCCTCCTTTCGCCACGGTCAGCACATACGTCTGGAGATCTTTCGTTTCGTAGTGAACCTGTAAGCCGAAGCGATCGGCCAGCATCCGCTGTGTCATCGCCTGTATCGCGGGCCGGAGAGTTCCGGGGCGAAAGGTGGCGACGATATCGAACATTGCGTCAGCGAGCCAGCCAGGGCCGGAAAGCTCATACTCGCGTCCATCCGGAATGCCATACGCGAATGTGATGCAGTCGCGCAACGATGTATTGTCGAAGGTAAGACGCCCAGCGGCGCCGCCGCCCCCCACGATGGAACTTCCGCGTTTGCCGCTGTTATCGGCGCGGATAGACGCCGCATCGAACGTTTGGGCGGCCGCCGCGAAGGCGAGGGCAATCGTCAGCAGCGTGGCTCCGCGCGCAGGCATCGATAAGAGGACGCGCCGGTTCCCCCAAACGTTGATAAGATCGGAACAATATCTATGGAAGCGCCACGCATCGAGGACAGAGGGTTGTTGCTGATGGTTGGATCGGTCAGGCATTACAAAATGCCCGATATCGCCGGCATCCCGCACCAGTGGACGGAGTTTGACAAACATCTCGGCAAGATCCCCGGCCAGGCGGGATGGACGGCCTACGGCGTCTGCTTCAACATGGACGGCAGCGGCACGATGGATTACATGTGCGGCGTGGAAGTGACGGAAGACGCCGTCCCGCCCGTCGGCCTGGAACTGCTGAGAATCGAACCGCAGCTATATGCCGTCTTCTCCCACCGCGGCCACATTTCAAAGATCAAAGCTACCTGGGACGCTATATTCAACGAGTGGTGTCCGTCTTCCGGCAGAAAGCTGCTGGCTGCGCCGCAGTTCGAAGTCTATGACGAGCGCTTCGATCCAAAGACCGGTAATGGCGTAGTCGAAATCTGGATTCCGATCGAGCGCTGACTCCCTCGGATGACATTCACCTGCAACGTTTGCGGCCATGCGGGCAATGAGCTTCTGCCGGCGCATTACGAGAATCCGGAAACTCCTTCGTGTACCGCATGCGGCTCCAATGTCCGGTTCCGCTGGCTTGCGGACCGGCTGGGCCGCGAGCTTTTTGGGCGCCGGATGTTGCTCCCGGATTTCCCCGCTGCCCCCTCGATTCGCGGCCTGGGATTGACCGATCCGTCCTCGATCGCACGGCCGCTTGCCGAGCGCTTCACCTATGTCAATACGCATTACGACATCGAACCGCGCCTCGATATCCGCAGGGACGATTCGCCGATCGGGGAACTGGACTTTCTGATCGCCAGCGAAGTGTTCGAGCACATTGAGCCACCGGTTTCCGTGGCATTCCGGAATGCCGCGCGGCTGCTGAAACCAGGCGGCGTCCTGCTGCTGACCACGCCATGGATCTGGGACGGGCGCGACCACGAAATCCTGCCGCCGCTATATGACTGGAGGCTGGATTACGTCGACGGTCACTGTTCGATCGTCAATCGAAGGCGTGACGGAAGTGTCGAGTGGTTTCGCGACATCCGTGCAGACGGCGGACCCGGATACACGTTTGGCGGCACGCGCGAGCATTTCCCGGATCTCCAGGATTGGCGGCTGATCGAAGAAGATGGCGCCTGGCGCCTCGAAAACACACGTCGCGATGGTGAAGTGGAGATTTTCCACAATCTGTCTTTCCATGGCGGCCGAGGCCTGGCTCTCGAGATGAGAATTTTCGCGCGGGGATCGCTCGAGCAGGAACTCCGTGACTCGGGCTTCACATCCATCGAATTCGACAGCACCGAGTGCGTGGAATTCGGAATCGTTTTTCCATACCCGTGGACTCATCCAATCGTGGCCCGTAAGATCAGGTAACCTTGTTGGTGGTTATGAGCGAATCCGGTAAATCTTCTCAGCCCTCACGTCGTGACATGCTGAAGACCGCTCCGGCGGCAATAGCGGCCATGGCCGCCCAGACTGCGGCTGCGCAAACAAACGCGGCGGCCAAGCCCAACGTCGTCATCATTTTTTCCGATCAGTTTCGTGGAGACTGCATCGGCGCGGCGGGGCTGAACCCGATGGGACTGACGCCGAACCTGGACGAGATGGCGAATCAGGGAACCATGTTCACCTCCGCGATCTGCGCCCAGCCGGTGTGCGCGCCTGCTCGCGGCAGCCTGCTGACGAGTCTCTATCCGAGTAAGCACGGAACGTGGAAGAATGCCATTACGCTCAATCCCGATCTGCCGACCTTCCCCAAAGTCATGAAGGCCGCCGGCTACTCCACCAACCACATCGGCAAATGGCATCTCGGACCACCGGAAGATAAGGGTCCGGTCGCAAAGCAGTATCGCGGCGGCTTCGACGATCTGTGGCAATCCTCGAACGTGCTCGAATCGACTTCGCATCCCTACGAAGGCGATCTCTATGACGGCGATGGCAAGCCGATGCACTTCGAGAACATCTACCGCACGGACTACATGACGAACCTCGCGCAGAACTTTCTCCGTTCGAGCGCCGCGAAATCGCCGTTCCTGCTGACGTTGTCGTATCTCGAAGTCCACCACCAGAACGATATCGATTCGTTCGTTCCGCCAAAAGAATATAAGGATAAGTACAAAAATTTCTGGGTCCCGCAGGACCTGCGTCCTCTGCCCGGCACGTGGCCCAGCCAGCTCGGCGACTACTACGGTTCCGTCGCGAAGATGGACGAAACCGTCGGCACAATTCGCAAGACGCTGAAAGAAATGGGGCTCGATAAAAACACGATCGTCATGTTTGTGAGCGATCACGGCTGCCACTTCAAAACCCGCAACACTGAATACAAACGATCGCCGCATGAAAGCTCCATCCACGTGCCGCTCATTTTCGAAGGCCCGGGATTCAATCGCGGCGTGAAGATACCGGAGATGGTGAGCCACGTCGATATTGCGCCTTCCCTGCTCGCCACGCTTGGGCTGACAACGCCCTCTTCCATGCAGGGCCGCAATTTCCTGCCCCTGCTCGATCGCAAGACGGATGGCTGGGTCGACGAAGCCTATTTCGAGATGAGCGAGTTCATCACGGGACGCGGGCTGCGCACCCCGCAGTACACCTACGCCGTGGCGACGCCAAAAGCGCCCGGCTGGAAGGCCGTCAATGGCGCCGATCGTTATCAGGAGTACATGATGTACGATCGCTGGGCCGATCCCTTCCAGCACGTCAATCTGGCGGGCCGCGCGACTCACAAGGCGGAAGCCGAGAAGCTTCGGGCGCGTCTGGCCGAACGGATCTTCCAGGCTTCGGGCACGCGCGCCACCCTGGAGCCGTGCGAGTTCCCCTATTCCTGACGCAATTGAGATGTTTCCTATTCTTTCGGAACCGGCGTCTGCTTTCGCCGCTGTCAGCGGAACGGTCCCGCCTATCCGGTCGCTCCTGATCAAGCCGGCTTCGGCGATCTGCAACCTCGACTGCGAATACTGCTTTTATCTGGACCGCGAAACCGATCCGTACACCGGCCTCGCGAAGCGGACCATGAGCCTCGCGACTCTCGAAAAGCTGATTGAAGGATATTTGTTTTATTCGGCCCCCGAGTCTGCGTTTGCGTTTCAGGGTGGCGAGCCCACGCTGGCAGGCCTTCCGTTCTTCGAAAAGCTGGTGGAGTTCCAGAAGCGCCACGGGCGCGGCGGCCAGCGCGTTTCGAACAGCATCCAGACTAACGGAATTCTGATCGATCGCGACTGGTGCGATCTGTTTCGCGATTACAGTTTCCTTGTGGGCCTTTCGCTCGACGGTCCCGAAGAGCTGCACGACCGCTATCGTTTCAACAAAGCCGGCCACGGAACAGGTGCGAAGGTGCTGGACACGCTCCGCATGCTGCAAAACCGGCAGGTCGAATACAGCGTGCTCTGCGTGGTGAGCCAGGCGAATGTGGCGCACGCGGCGGAAGTATTCGCGTTCTTCCGGAAGCTGGGCGTGGAATACGTGCAGTTCATCCCCTGCGCGGAATTCCATCGCGATGGCACTCCCATGCCGTTCACGATCTCAGCCGATGAGTACGGCAAATTCCTCTGCGAGATTTTCGACCTGTGGTGGCCGGAGCGCCGTCAGATCGGCGTCCGCTTCTTCGACAACATCGCCGAAGCGCTCGCGGGCCGCCGGCCGGGAACGTGCACGATGCATGAAAGCTGCGATAGCTACGCCGTTGTCGAATATAATGGCGACGTTTTCCCATGCGATTTCTTTGTCGAGAAAACGTGGAAGCTCGGCAACGTCATGACCGATAGCTGGCCGGAAATCGCGCGCCGGCAGCGGCGGGCGAATTTCGCCGTGAAGAAAGGCGAGCCGCACGCGGAATGCGCGGTGTGCGACTACCGGAGCATCTGCCACGGCGGCTGCCCCAGCCTCCGCCACAACCGGAACCATCGCTTCGAGGATCTCGACTGGTTCTGCGGCGCTTACAAGCAGATTTTCGCGAAGAGCGTGCCCGCGCTCAGCGAAGAAGTGCGCAAGCTGCTGGGCGTCGACCCGGCGTTAACGGCCTAACTTTAAAACCCACGCAGGCTGCGCCCGAAGATCTTCCGGAAGCTCAGGCAGATTCACCGAGACCACGCCGTTCGAGTCCGTGAACCTGACCGCCTGAGTGGATCCGAGCAGCGACACGGTCTTCACCCCCGGAACATCCTTGATCTTAAAGACGCCGCCAGGCCAGCGCGGCAGAATCGCGTACACGTCGTTCCCCTTCGCGGTGAAGAACGCTTCGATCGCCGCTTTCCCCGCCTCCGGCTTCGAGGCAAGCTTCGTCACATCGTACGCAGTGGAGAATTCCTTGTTGTAATCGACCTTCGGCTGTTCGCCGGCGCTCCACTGGCGCGTTTCCTTCCACGGCTTTGTGCCGTAGATCGCATCGCCATTGATCTTGAGCCACGAACCCATCTGGGTGAGCCGCTCTTCCATAATGACCGGAATCGTCCCGTCGGCTTTGGGGCCGATATCGAGCAGAAGGTTGCCGCCGCGGCTCACCAGGTCCACCAGCATGATCAGAAGCTCGCGGCTGGAGTGATAGTCTTCAAGCTTCTCCGCGCGGTTATAGCCGTAGCTGAAGCCCATTCCGCGGCTCTCTTCCCAGGGATGATCCATTCCGCTCATGCCCGGCGTGTATTCCGTGGTCCAGTAACCGCCGTGCGCGTGGCGCGTGTCCTTACCCCACCGGTCGTTGATCACAACCGTATCCTTCACTGGCGATTCATTGAACAGCCACGCGATCATCTCCGGCGTGTGCCATTCGGAAGAGGGCAGGTCCCATTCGCCATCGCCGAAGATGATATCGGGCTTGTAGCGGGTGACCACGTCCTTGAACTGCGGAATCATGTGCTCGTTGATGTATTTCGGTTTGTCCGTCAGCCAGAGCGGGTTGTACCACTCGTAGAGCGAATAATAGAAGCCCATGTGCAGACCTTTCGCCCGCACAGCGGTGGTGAGATCTCCGAGCAGGTCGCGATGAGGTCCAATCTCAACAGAGTTCCAGGGACGTCCCCAGTCCCGTGACGCCTCCTTGCTGGGCCACAACGCAAAACCCTCGTGATGCTTCGAAGTCAGGACCACATACTTCGCGCCGGAGCGCTGGAAGACGTCAGCCCAGTGGTCCGGATCGAAGAGCTGCGCTTTGAACTGCGGCGCGAGATCCTGATATGGAAAATTCGCTCCGTACATTTTCTGGTGGTAATCCCAGGTGCCGGTCTGGATGGCGGTGGCTTTCGGATTGTCGCGGCCGTTGGTCATCGCATTCCAATACCATTCCGCGTACGCGAGTTTGCCGGGAATCACCGGCGCATAGCCGGGAACGGAGTAAACGCCCCAGTGGATAAAGATGCCAAATTTCGCGTTCGTGAACCAGGCAGGAGTAGGCCGTTTATCGAGCGAGTCCCAGTTGGGCTGATAGGTCTGAGCGCTGAGCAGGGCTGCCGCAACCAGTGAAAGAGTGAGAAGCCGAATCGCCTTCATGGAGGCTATTATTTCACTCCTGATAACTCAGGACCAAAAAAGCAAACGGGGCAGGCTCGAAAGCCTGCCCCGTTGAAAACATCCGAACTATTCTGAGATCAGCCCTTGATCCGCTTGCGGAGAAGGCCGACGCCCGCGAGCGCCGTACCCATCAGAACCAGCGTCGCCGGTTCCGGCGTGCTGGGAGGCGGACCAGCAGGCGTATAGAAATAGTCGACTTCCGCCTGGAATGTCGCAGTCGAGTGCAGAATCGAGCTGATATTGTTTCCGCCGCCACCGACGGTGGAAGTGCCGTACGTGGTACCGGTGAGCGTGAAAGTGGGGCCGGACCAGTCGAGGTACAAGTGCAGATTCGCAGCGCTGACGTTCTTGATTACACCCGTCACCCCGTTGAGGCCAGTCCCGACATTGGCGCCGTAAATAGCATCCGTGTTCGCAATCGTCAGGTCCGGGGGCGTGTAAAAGACGTCACTGCACGAAGAAGAAGGAGTCGCGAGGGCGCAGGTTCCAAGTCCGGCCTTCCCCAGAGTGAGTGCCCCGGGAGTCGTTGGAAACTGTGCCTGACCGGGTCCGATGCCCGTGTCGAAGATATCGAATATTTCGCCCGTGTACTTGTCCGTGCTGTTGGCGCTGTTATTGGAACTCAGCAAAGGGTTGGATTGCACCCACATATTAAACGTTTGGGAAGAACTGGAACTGTTTGAGAGCTGAAGACTCGTGATGTCTTCAGACGCATAAAAATACAGCGTGGCGCCAGTCAAAGTGCCCAACGTATGGTCAAACCTATTCATCGTCAGGGTATAGGAATCATCCGTTGCGAAAGTAACCACAGCCGATGTCGAATAGATGCTATCCGCGCTCGCCACCGAGCAAGCCAGCGCCGCAGCGCCTAAACCCAAAAGAACTCTCCGAAGTGTCGTCATTTTTTGACTTCGCCTTTCCAAATGTGAGTTGTGGCCCCAAGGGGTCCTCCGACAGCTCACAGGTCGATACTAGCAGAGCAAATATACCCGACGCAAGGATATTCTGGCTTCGGGGAACTTCTGGTACTGGTACCATAATATCCTCAAAATACAAGGTTTAGAGTTTTTTGAATGAAGCGTTCGTACTATCGGGGACACCCTTCCGGCCTACCCCATCCCCAACCCGGCGCGCTAACGAATGGCTTAACTCACTGGTAATAAACCTTTAAGTATTATGTGCGTTGTGATACATTATCTGGAAACAGAGGTACTCGGACCGCCCACAGGAGCGGGAAGGTTGCTCCAAAAGTGGGGACGGTCCAGCTATCCTCCTTTGCTAGTCTAAGTACAAAAGCTTTCGATGCGGCCTATGCCAGCAATCTCGCCAGCCAGCAGACTTGCCGGTCTCGCTCTTCTGTTCGTCGCAATCTGGCTTTGGGGTTGCGGCAAAAAAGAGCAGCCCGTATTCGCCACCCTCACCATGAAGGATGGCGGAAGTCAGTTTTCCGGCACGGTCGTCCGCCAGGAGAAGAATTCCATCACCCTCATCGGTCCTGACGGCAATCCCCGAACTTTCCTGTATACGGAATTGAGGGGCCCGGTTCAGTACGGCTCGCCGAACCCACCCGATATATCGCCTGCTGGTCCCTCGCCATCCGGTTCGGCCAACGCGCAGGGACAAAGCCTCGATAGCCGTCCGCCTTCTAAACCAGTCGAAGTCACGGCCGCCTTCGCGCCGAGTGGCGACATTTCCTTCCCCACAGGCACGGAATTTCCGGTCCGAATTACGGGCTTCCTCGATTCCTGCTGCCTCCCGGTTGGTACTATGACGCTCGGCCGCATGGACGCGGATCTCAAAGGGTCGAATGGCAAAGTGGCAATCCCGGCCGGCTCGAACATTGTCTTCGATATCGTGAGCACCGAAAGGGAAGCTGGCCAGTCCGTCGTCGTTTTTCGGATCAGCGCCGCGGATTTCGGGGGACATCACTACATCGTCGATCCAGGGGCTGAGGTGACGTTTACCGGCCCGAAAGCAGGAACTCCCGCGGCAAAACTCCAGGGAACAACCATCCACCTGCAGGACCAGACCTATATGGGCTTCAAGGCCGTCAAACCTGTCGCGTTTCGTCTCTCGAAATAAACCCGCCCCGGCGGAAAGTATCCATTTCATCAGCTTTGGTATTCCCCGTGCTCTTATTGGGCTTCGCCGGCCACTTTGGCGGTTGAAGAGACGAAGCCGGGCGAACGCTACCGTGCGATTCGCGCCGGTCGTCATGGATTAACGGTTCGAGCAAGCCCTCACGGGAGGCACTGGCGGAATACCGCCGGATTGAGGCTCTATGTTCCGATTCCTGTATGCGTTTTTCTTCGGTTGTTTTCATTCCCGCACCACGTTTCCCATGACGGTAACCACATATTCGCCACACGACGGAGAAGCGCACCAGCGAACCTACGTGACTTGTCTGCATTGCGGGGAAGAACTTGCGTACAACTGGCAGAAAATGAGAATAGAGGGCCGCTCCCGCGTTCTGGGCGCTTCCGCCGCGCCAGTGATTCCCATCGAAAGCGAGCGCGCCAGCATGTACCGGCGGCTCCTGCACCCGGAATCCAGAACGCTCACGCGCGCCGGCGCCGGGAGATAACGTTTGCCTTCTTCTATTATTCCGCGGGAAGCGTGAAGCGGAACGACGCTCCCCCGCCGGGCGCCCCTTCTACCCAGATCCGTCCACCATGCGACTCAATCGCTTTACGGCAGAAGGTCAGCCCGAGTCCGCATCCGGGGTACTGGCGCCCGTGCAGGCGCTTGAACGGTTCAAAAACGCGATCCCGGTATTGCGGTTCGATACCCGGGCCGTTGTCCGTCACGCTGAACAGCCAATCGGAGTCCTTTTTTGCGACAGACACATGCGCCTGACAATCCGGCCTGTCGCAATACTTCTGAGCATTATCGAGGAGGTGGCGAAACACCCTGGCCAGCTTTTCCGAATCGCCGTGAACGGCGGGAAGCGGGTCATTCGTGAGGGCGACTTTCAACCCAGCCTGCTGGCTGGCCTCGCGCAGGACATCGTTCATGTCGATACGCAGAAGATAACGGCTGTCCGAAGAGGCCGTGACGCAATCCACCATACCGCCGATCAGCGCCTGAATCCTCGCGGCTCCCTCGCTGATGTGACGGCGGTACTGATCCGATTCCGGATCCCCCTGCCCGGCGTTCCGGCGGGAGAGGAGTTCGCAATAGGCTGACACAGTTCGCAGCGGTTCGCGCAAATCGTGCGCGGCGGTGAGGATAAAATTGTCGAACTCTTCCTGAAGACGGCGCAGCCGCTCTTCCGTATTCAGACGCTGCTCGATTTCGGCGCGAAGCGCTGCCTGTAAATCTTCCACTTCCACTCGAGCTGTCATTTCTCTGAAACCGGGACCGCGGCGCGTAAGGTCGATTAAGAGTATAGGCAATAACCGCCGCGCGCGGAAGACTTCGGGCAGGGCCGAGGTTCGAAAAGACACATCCCAGCGGAGAGGCAGCCCTGGTCAAAATAAACCTGTAACACCGGATACCATTTCGGATCTAACGTAGTTTGGACGGAGGGTTTACCCCTCGCGTGGGTTTACCCCCGCATGGAGCAATGCATGACAGCCGCCACAGGCACGAAAAACCCAAAGGCAGTAAAGGGTCAGGGCGCTACCGGTCAGCAGGGTTCGCGTGAAGCAAACATCCTGCTCAAGACTTTGGTCGAATTCCGGAAAGGCAACTTCCGGGCGCGGATGCCGGTCGATCTGACGGGAATCGACGGCAAGATCGCCGATACCCTCAATGACATTCTGGACCTGAACCAGCGGATGGTCAGCGAATTCGACCGCATCAGCCGGACGGTCGGCAAGGAAGGAAAAATCACGCACCGGGCGTCGATCGGAGCCACCAGCGGAGACTGGACGCGGTGTTTCGATTCCATGAACAGCCTGATCGGCGATCTGGTACAGCCTTCCACCGAAGTGGCGCGCGTGATCGGATCCGTGGCGAAGGGCGATCTCTCGCAATCGATGTCGCTCGAAGTGGACGGCCGCCCGCTGCGCGGCGAATTCCTGCACACTGCCCGCGTCGTCAACACGATGGTGGATCAGCTGAACTCGTTCGCCTCGGAAGTGACGCGCGTGGCGCGCGAAGTCGGCACGGAGGGCAAACTCGGCGGGCAGGCGGAAGTGCGAGGCGTTGCCGGTACCTGGAAAGATCTTACGGACTCGGTCAATTACATGGCGAGCAACCTGACCAACCAGGTTCGCAACATCGCCGGCGTCACCACCGCCGTGGCCCGCGGCGATTTGACCACGAAGATCACGGTCGATGCGCGCGGCGAAATTCTCGAACTCAAAAACACCATCAACACCATGGTGGATCAGCTCAGCTCGTTTGCATCGGAAGTCACGCGCGTGGCGCGCGAAGTCGGTACCGAAGGGCGGCTGGGCGGTCAGGCGGAAGTAAAGGGCGTCGCGGGCGTCTGGAAGGATCTGACGGATTCGGTCAACGGTATGGCGGGCAACCTGACTTCTCAGGTTCGTAACATCGCGGAAGTCACAACGGCTGTCGCCAAAGGCGACCTTTCCACGCGCATCACGGTCGATGCGCGCGGCGAAATTCTCCGTCTGAAGAACACGATTAACACCATGGTGGACCAGCTTAGCTCGTTCGCCGCGGAAGTCACGCGCGTAGCGCGCGAAGTCGGTACCGAAGGCAAACTTGGCGGTCAGGCGGATGTGCCCGGCGTCGCCGGTACGTGGAAAGATCTCACCGACTCGGTCAACTCGATGGCCGGCAACCTCACGGCGCAGGTTCGTAACATCGCCGAAGTCACCACAGCGGTCGCGAAGGGCGACCTCTCCCGCAAGATCACCGTTGCGGTGCGCGGTGAAATTCTGGAGCTCAAGAACACTATCAACACGATGGTGGATCAGTTGAGCTCGTTCGCAACGGAAGTGACGCGCGTAGCGCGCGAAGTCGGTACCGAAGGAAAACTCGGCGGCCAGGCGAAAGTGGAAGGCGTCGCCGGCACATGGCGCGATCTGACGGAAAGCGTCAACGGCATGGCGGGCAACCTGACGAATCAGGTCCGCAACATCGCCGGCGTGACGACGGCTGTGGCGAAGGGCGATCTTTCCACGAAGATCACGGTCGATGCCCGCGGCGAAATTCTCGAGCTCAAGAACACCATCAACACGATGGTGGACCAGCTCAATTCATTCGGCAGCGAAGTGACGCGCGTGGCGCGCGAGGTCGGCACGGAAGGCAAGCTGGGCGGCCAGGCGCAGGTGAAAGGCGTCGGCGGCGTCTGGAAAGATCTCACCGATTCCGTGAACTCCATGGCCGGCAACCTGACGAATCAGGTGCGTAATATCGCATCGGTCACTACGGCCGTGGCGAAGGGCGATCTTTCCACCAAGATTACGGTCGACGTGCAGGGCGAAATCCTCGAGCTCAAAAACACGATCAACACGATGGTGGATCAGCTCAATTCGTTCGCGGGCGAAGTCACGCGCGTGGCGCGCGAAGTCGGTACGGACGGCAAGCTGGGCGGCCAGGCGCAGGTGAAGGGCGTCGGCGGCGTGTGGAAGGACCTCACGGATTCCGTGAACTCCATGGCCGGCAACCTCACGGCGCAGGTTCGTAACATCGCCGAAGTGACAACGGCCGTGGCGACGGGCGACTTATCCCGCAAGATCACGGTGGATGTGCGCGGCGAAATTCTGGAGCTGAAGAATACGATCAACACGATGGTCGATCAGTTGAACGCGTTCGCAAGCGAGGTGACGCGCGTCGCAAGAGAAGTCGGAACCGAAGGCAAGCTCGGCGGCCAGGCGGCGGTGCCGGGCGTCGCCGGCACCTGGAAGGACCTCACCGACAGCGTGAATTTCATGGCGACGAACCTGACCAATCAGGTGCGCAACATCGCCGAGGTCGCGACCGCGATTGCGGGCGGGGACCTTTCAAAGAAGATCACCGTCGACGTGCGCGGCGAAATGCTCCGCCTGAAGGACACGCTGAACACGATGGTCGAGCAGCTCCGCTCCTTCGCCGGCGAGGTGACGCGCGTCGCGCGCGATGTCGGAACGGAAGGCAAGCTCGGCGGTCAGGCCAACGTGCCCGGCGTGGCCGGCACGTGGAAGTCGCTCACGGAAAACGTGAACGGCATGGCGAACAACCTGACCAATCAGGTGCGCAACATCGCCGACGTGACGACCGCGGTGGCCAAGGGCGATCTCTCGCGCAAGATCACCGTCGAAGCCAA
>CAZWTH010000400.1:0-16046 GCA_964636715.1 uncultured Solibacteraceae bacterium
TTCGTTGAGCGAAATCCACCACAAAGCAAGGCCGACTGGCTCCAGTTCCGCTCGAAATGATCGAGAGCCCCTGCCTGATCAGGATGGCTGTCAGGGACGTTGATTCATTCACGGCTTCTTCGGCCCTGCACGCCGAGCTTCTGCTCGGCGCCTGGAACGCGCTGGCCCCACTATGCTTTGCGGACTTTCACGGCCGTGCCGTAGCAAAGCACTTCCGTAACGCTGTCCATCAGTTCCGTCGCGTCATAGCGGACGCCAACCACCGCATCGGCGCCTTTTTCCCCGGCGTGCGCGAGCATGCGGTCAAACGCATCCTCCCGCGTCTTTTCACAAAGATTGCTGAACAGCGAGATATCGCCGCCCACGAGCGTTTGAAGACCGGCGCCGATCGTCCCAAATACCGAACGCGAGCGCACCACAATTCCGCGCACAATGCCGAGCCCGCTGACGACCTCGTAGCCTGGCAATTCGAACGTCGTCGAAGTCATTTCGTGCGGGATCACGCCTTTTTTCCTCCGGTCCGGTAAGCTTCATCGAGAACTTCGATGACGTGGGCGACGCGGGTACCTTCCAGTTCCCACTTGCGAACACCGGCGCGAAGCTGCAGCATGCATCCGGGATTCGCCGTGGAGAGAATCTGCGGGCTGACCTTCTTTACATTGCCCATTTTCTTTTCCAGAATCTTCATCGACATGTCCGTGTGCAGGGCGTTATAGATTCCGGCGCTGCCGCAGCAGGCGTCCGACATCGGCATTTCGCGGAACTCCACGCCGGGCACGGACCGCAGCAATTCTCTGGGCGCGCTTCGCACTTTCTGCCCGTGCGCGAGATGGCACGAATCCTGATAAGTGACAACGGCGTTTACCGGTTTCATCGCCGGATTGCGCTCGATCGAAGCAAGGAACTCCGTCGCGTCTTTCATTTTGGCCGAGAACGCATGGGCCTTCGCGGCGTATTCGGGATCGTGCCCCAGCAGTTCACCGTATTCTTTGAGCGTCGAACCGCAGCCCGCGGCGTTGGTGATAATGGCGTCGAAATCGGCGGCCGGAATGGCGTCGATATTCTTCTTCGCGAGCGTACGCGCCACATCGCGCACGCCGGCATGCACATGCAGCGCTCCGCAGCAGGTCTGCGAAGGCGGCACGACGACTTCGCAGCCGTTCGCCTGGAGCACTCGCACCGTGGCTTCATTCAGGCGGGCGAAAGAAATATTGGCGACGCATCCGCCGAGAAACGCTACGCGATACTTCTTCTCGCCGCGCGCCGGGAACGTCTTTCCATACTCTCGGAAGAAGAATGGAATCTCGGCGTCGGGCAGCAGCGCTTCGCGGTCTCCCAGGCTGCCGAGCAAACGCGGCAATCCCAAAGCGCGGAAGACTCGCTGCAAACCGCTCGCCTGGTAGAGATAAAGCATCGCGCCCGCGGCGGTGAGCAGCGCGGAAGACGGCAGCAATCGGCGAAAAACAATGTCGCGGGTCACCCGCTCCAGCCATCCGGGCTGGGTCGCATTCTGAATTTCCGCGCGAGCATCCTCCACCAGACGGCCATAGGGAACGCCGGACGGGCAGGCGCTCTCGCAGGCGCGGCAGGCAAGGCAGAGATCGATATGTTCGCGGTAGGCGTCGGTAATCGGCTCGCCTTCATGAACGCGCGCCATCTGGTAAATGCGGCCGCGCGGCGAATCCATTTCAAGGCCGAGTTCGCGATAAGTGGGGCACGCGTTCAGGCAGAGCCCGCAATGAACGCAGCGGTCGAGATCGGTCTGCTGCGGCCGGTCGAGAACCGCCAGCGGATTGGTTTCAGAGATGGCCATATAAACGCCCGCGGTTCAGCAGGCCTTCGGGATCGAACAAATTCCTGATCTTCTTCATGATCGCAAAGTCCCCTCCGGGCTCCGGCCAGAGGTTGAGCGCGCTGCGATCCGCGCCGGGGCCCGCCGCTTCGATGACACCCTTCCATCCTCTTTGGACGCATTGAGTCAGCCATCGTGAGGCGGTATCGGGCCGGCCGAACCAGGCGCGAACTACTCCGCTGGCGGCCATGGCGTGTCCGGACGTTTCCACGGTTGCCATCGCATCGCCGCATTCGGAAAGCGGGGTATGGATTCGCACCACAGCGCCGTTCTGGAATTTTTCGAGATGGCGCTGTGTGACGGCGGCCACGCTTGTCCAGAACCGCTGCTCTTCCTCGGTCGAGAGAGCGCGCACCGTCGCGTTGGCGGAGCAGAGCGCGGTGGATTCGCGCGTCGACCGGTCGATCACCGCCTGGTTGCCTCCGAACTGTACGGCAAGCACGAAATTGCGAATGCCGAACTGCGCGTTAAGCCCCGCGACATACACCGGATTCGCCACATCGGCCGCGATCGGGTTCAATCCCGCATTGCGGATGGCGGCTAATCCGGCCAGCGCCGCGGCCAGCGTTTCGAATTCGATCAACAGCGTACGTGAGACGGTGGGAATCGGCAGCAGCTTGAAATTCAGCGTCGCGATGGCGGCAAGCGTGCCGAAGGAGCCAATCATCAGCTTGCCCATATCGAGGCCCGCCACGTTTTTTACAACCATTCCGCCTGATCGGACGAGCTTGCCTTCGAGAGTGGCGAACTCCATCCCGATCACGAGATCGCGCGCCGTGCCGTAGCCGCGGCGGCGCGATTCGGAAATATTCGCCGCCACGATGCCGCCCATAGTGCCGTCAGCGGCCCAGGGACCGGCCAGCGGAATCATCTGGCCATTGCGAGCGAGTTCGCGGCTGAGATCGGCGTAGCGGATGCCGGCCTGCACGCTGATGGTGAGATCGCGCGGCTCGTACTCGAGGACGCGCGTCATGGCGGACGTGCTGATGCGGGTCTCGGCCGGAGTAATCGGCCCCGCCATCAGGTGTTTGGAACGCGCGCCAAACAGTTCGATGGAGCGATGCGCCGCGGACGCTGATTCGAGCGCGCTCAGCAACTCTTCCGCGCTCGCGGGATACAGGATTTCAGGCAACTTTCTACTGTAGCCTGGCGGCGAGTCAGGGGCGCTTGGCGGGCGCGGCTTTTTGCAGGTCTTCGAGCCGCAGGGACGCAACAGGCGCGCCGGAGAAGGTGGTTCCACCCGCCGGCTGCGCGTCGCTGCCGGATTCTTTATTGATCATCTCCAGCCAGCGGTTCGGCAGAAACGACGCCCGGGCCTTCGTGCTTTCGAGGAACGAAAATTCATCCGAATTCCAGGCGAGCGTCCCCGTCTGTGGCAGCACGACGAAGCGCACCGGTTCGCGCAGGGTGGCGGCGCCCGAAAGCCGGACTTCGCCCGGATGCAGACCGGTAGCGGCAATCTGCCCGAATATGCGGAATGTGACATCTCGCGAGACGGCGGCCCCCACGCTCACATTCATCTTTGCGGGCGAAAATTCGAGACCCGGAACATCGAAGGCGAGCTCGAACGTGCGGATCTCCGGCGCCTTATTCTGGATCGTCACTACGATCTCGCGCCCCGCTCGTTGATTGACCGGGATAGTCGCGGGATGCAGCGGCACAAACGAATCCGCGGCAACGCGCACTCCGATGCTGTCTTCGAACGTAACGGCGGCCGGGGCGCGAAGCTGCGTGCGGGCATGGCTGAGCTGCACGCCATCGGCTTCGATCGCAAGCTGCGCGGTATCGCCGTCGATCGCATTCGGGGGCACCGTCACCTTGTACGTGATCAGAACAGGCTTCTCCTTATCGGCATCGGCGACGGGATCGTCCTGCGCGACTGGCAAGTCCGGCGAAATGCGCAGCCGGGAGCGCGCCGCAACCGCGGCCGGAGAGAACTCGGCAGTGATTCGATTGGTTTCACCGATGAGCAGCGCGGGCGTGTGATCGAAAAATCCCGTAGCGTCCGGAGCGTCAATCGCGAGCGCAATTCGCACGCGCCCGGTCTTTGCGTTGCCCGCGGGAAATGGCAGACGCGCGCGCCGGTTTGCCGTGTCCCAGTCGAAGACAGTCGGGCGTCCGCCTGCGAGCAGCGGTCCTGTGGGCTCATGCGAGAGCTGAATCACGGCCTGACCGGCCTTCGGCGCGATGAACTCCATGGCGAGAACGCCGTTCTCATATTCCATCGCAGTGAGCTCGGCCGTCGCGTATGCGAGATGATCCGTGGGCGCAAAGCCGTTGCATCCGGAGCAAAGCGGGCCGTCGGCGAAAGGAATATCGACGGGCAGCCAAAGCACGTCATGCGGCTCCAGTGAAACGGACGGCAATTCCATGATGCGATCGAGCGCCGGATACATCACTCGCACGTCTCCCTGCCAGGGATTCGGCGTGTCGTTCGTCGCGGATACGAGCGACAGCCCGCCCTGCGGCGTATCCGCCGGCGCTGTGGCTCCGGCCTTCGCGGCGATGTACTGGTGTACCGTCACGCCTTCAACAGGAGTGGACAGCCGCGCGCCTGGCGATTCCGGCAGCGCTGCGAGCTGCGGCCCCCAGAATCGCGCCATCTGCGCTTCCCGCCGGATGATCGCGGCGGCTGGCCCTTCGCTTCCGGATAGACGAATGGGTCCCGGCTGATATTCGGGCGTAAGGATTTCGAACACGCCGGTCCAGATAATCGCCTTCGTCCCGGACATGAGCAGTTTGCGTTCGTTCTCGAGCGCGCGCGCCATGGTGGCTGAGATGCGCACCGCGCCATCGGGCGGATCTGTCAGGGGGCCGCCATGCGATTTCGCCAGCGTTTCGATACGTTGCGGAATCGGGCCTTCCAGATCGGCCTCGAAGCCGAGATGGCGGACGATCGAGATCACCTCATCGAGCTGCGCCGCGTTCCGCGACTGCGGCAGGCTCACGTGCGTCACTCCCATTTCCTTGAGGTGCGCAAGTTGCTGCTCCCAGATCGCGCGCGGCAGATTGGGCCAGGGAAATTCCACCGACATCGTCCACGCGCAGGAGAGCGACGCAGCGAAGGCGATGAGTGCGGCTATGCGGCATAGCCTGTGCATCGGTTCAGACTCTCTGCTTGCGGAAACGGTAATCGCTCAGCGCTGGCATCCGGATGACCTTGCACATCTCGAACAGACGAGAGCGCGCGCGTGGTCCAATGCGTTCCGCGAGCGTCGTACGGTGATCGATTTTGCCGCTGCCTGCGCCTTCGTAGGTGACATACCCCGCCTCGGGATCGATCAGATTCGTTGTTGCGATCAGCGGCTTCCGGTTGTTGCAGCGCGCGGTGATGATGGAGGTCACGGTATCTTCCACCCAGTCCGTCACCCGATGCGCGCCGAGATCGTCGAGGAGCAGTACTTCTTTGTCCATCGCGATCCTGTAAGCCTCCTTATCGGTTGTTTGCGAACTGGCGTCGTAGCCGGAACGGATGCGATCGAGCAGGTTCTGGTAATCGACGAACATCCCTTCGAAGCCCTTCGCCAGAATCGCGCGTAGAGCGGCTACCGCGAGGTGCGTTTTGCCGGTACCGGGATCGCCCATCAGCAGCAGTCCCGGACGCGACGAGTTCGGGAAGTCGCGCACGAACCCCCGCACCATCGTGAAGACATTCATCAGTTCGTCACGGGGCGAAAAGTTTTCGAAGGAAGCGCTCTGATAGAGCGCGGGAATGCCGGCGTCATCGAAAAGCCGGCTCGCTCGCTCCGCCGCGGCGCAACCGCAGCGTATCGCGCCCGAGACTTCCTCCCGCTCGACAATCTTCCAGCCGGTTCCGTTGCAATCGGGGCAGACCGCGGCCATGACAGTACTCATTATCGCTCCCCGTTATCCCGCCTGAGCCGGTTCAATGACCGCCAGTACCGCGCCCGCGGCCACGCTTTCGTTTTCCTTTATAGGGATTGAGGCGACACGTCCGGCGCGCGGCGATTTCATTTCGTTCTGCATCTTCATCGCCTCCACGACGATGATCCCCTGACCCGCCTCCACTTCATCGCCTTCCGCCGCCAGTACGCGCACGACTTTGCCCGGCATCGGCGCGGTGATGGCTGCTCTCCCTTCGCCACCCGCCGCGCCGCCCGAGCGCTTCCATTGGCGCGGGTCGTCGATCAGGTAATCGAATCGCCGGTTTCCGACAGTGACCTGTCCGGCATCAACCCGCACCTCATGCGACGCGCCGTCCGCAAGAATCGAGTACAGCCCAGGCTCAACTTCGACAATTGTTATTTCGTAAGCCGGGCTCACGGGCTCGCCATCTATATGAATGACCGGTTTCATCGGAGCAGATCCTCGCGTCCCGCGCTGACCCAGCGCGAGGAAGACGCCGCCGCGGCGCTTGCCGTGGGCGATGGCTTTGTGTGGGCAGCCACAGCCGCCGCGGCGATGGCCGCCAGTTCCGGCGCCGGTGGCTGATCGAACAATCCCGGGTTTTTCAGCAACGCATCCAGATAGCCGGTGTGCAGATCGCCCGCGCGAAACGCCGGTTCGCGAAGAATCACGTCGAACAGAGGAATGTTGGTGCGGATTCCACCGACCTTATATTCACTGAGCGCGCGAAGCATGCGCTCGATCGCGTGCTCGCGCGTGTCCGCCCACACGATCAGCTTGGCGAGCATCGGATCGTACTCAAGCGGTACGTTCCATCCTGGATAGACGCCGGAGTCGAGGCGCACGCCGGGACCGGCGGGTTCCGTCAGGTGCGTGATGCGCCCTGGTGAAGGCAGAAAATTCTGCGTCGCGTCTTCGGCATAGATGCGGCATTCCACCGCGGCTCCGCGCAGTTCGATCTGATCCTGCGTGAACGGCAAACGCGCGCCGTGCGCGATTTCGAGTTGCAGCCGAACCAGATCGAGTCCCGTGACCAGCTCCGTCACCGGATGCTCCACCTGCAGCCGCGTATTCATTTCGAGGAAATAGAAGTTGCCGTCGTTGTCCGCCAGGAACTCCACCGTGCCCGCGTTGTAATAACCTGCCGCGCGCGCCGCAAGGATCGCCGCTTCGCCCATGCGCGCCCGCATTTCCGGCCGGCGGGCGACGAGCGGCGAGGGCGACTCTTCGATTACCTTCTGGTGCCGCCGCTGCACTGAACATTCGCGTTCGCCCAGATGCACCATGTTGCCGTGCTGGTCGCCCAGAATCTGAATCTCGATGTGCCGCGCGTTTTCGATGAGCTTCTCCACATACACGCGCCCATCGCCAAACGCGCGCAGCGCCTCGCTCGACGCGGATTCGAAATGCGAAGCCAGATCCTCCGCGCGATCGACGCGCCGCATGCCTTTGCCGCCGCCGCCCGCGACGGCTTTCAGCATGACGGGGAATCCCGCTCGCGCGGCAAATTCCGCCGCCGCCGCGCTGCCTCCTTCCTGAGTACCCGGCACGACCGGCGCTCCGCCGCGCTGCGCAATCTGACGCGCCGATGTCTTCGATCCCATCGCCGCGATAGCTGACGCCGGCGGTCCGATGAAAACGAACCCGGCATCTGTGCACGCCTTCGCGAATTCGGCGTTCTCGCTGAGAAAACCGTAGCCGGGATGAATGGCGTCCACGCCGTGCCTCTTCGCGGCATCCAGAATGCGCCCGATATTCAAATAGCTCTCGCGCGAGGCCGAAGGCCCGATGTGCGCTGCTTCGTCGGCCTTGCGCACGTGCAGAGACGTACGGTCCGCATCGGAATACGCGGCAACGGACCGGATTCCCATCTCCCGCAGCGTCCGCATGACTCGCAGCGCAATTTCGCCGCGATTCGCAATCAATACTTTCTGGAACACGTGTAGACGATTGTAGCGGGCATCTGCGCTACAATCCGACCGTGGCTACGCGGTTCCTCTTCGTATTTCTGGCGTTGACGGCCGGATTGCGCGCCGCCGATGTCTGGACCTGGTGGGTGGATCCCTGCGCCGGCGCAGCGGTTTCTTCGGGCTGCAATCAGAATGATGAGGAACTCGCGCGCTGGGCTTTCGAAGGATGGCAGCGGGAATCCGGCGGCCGCATCGTCTTTCAGAAGAGCGCGACCGCCAGGCACGCGCGCCTCACGGTTCACTGGGCTTCCAATCCCGGTCTCTATGGCGAAACGCGCGGCGTAATCGTCGATGGCAAGCCCGGCGCCGAACTCTTCATCCTGCCCGGAACCAACGCTTCGCATCAGGAGGACCCCCTTCTCCGCGACACGATTGTCTTCCTGACCTTTGTCCACGAAACCGGCCACGCCCTCGGCCTTCGCCACACATCGAATTTCGAAGACATCATGTATTCGTTTCAATACGGCGGCGATATCGACGCCTACTTCGATCGCTACCGCAAGCTGATCAGATCCCGCCCCGACATCGCAAAGCACTCCGGCCTCTCAGACGGCGACCGCCGCGCCCTCCAGACAATCCTCTCCAGATAGCGCCGGTTCCCCCGAAACAATCCTCACGGGGTGACGTGGGGCGGGGCTTCGGCCCTGCACGCCGGGCTTCCGCCCGGCGCATGATGGTCGATATTCTACCCTCATCAGACAAACGATGGTAGAATCTCTACCATGCCCAAAGAACCCTCCGGCCGCATTGAGCTCCTCCAGGGAACCCTCGACATGCTGATCCTGAAAACCCTCCTCTTCGGTCCGGCCCACGGCCACGAGATCGCCCGGCACATCCAGCGCACAACAGAAGAGGTGCTCCAGGTCGAGCACGGCTCCCTCTATCCCGCCCTCCACCGGCTCGAACGCAACGGCTGGGTCGCCGCGAAATGGGAAACCGCAAAGGACCGCAACCGCGAGTTCAAGTACTATCGCTTGACCGCAGCCGGGAAGAAGCATCTGGTCCAGGAAGATTCCCGCTGGAAGAAACTCGCGAACGCCATCGCCCGCGTGATGGGGCCGGCGGAGGAGGGTTGATATGAGGACGGAGGAGGGTTGATATGAGGACGGAGGAAGGCTGATATGAGGTGGTGGAAACGCCGGCAACGGGAAGACGACCTCGATCGCGAACTCCAGTCTCATCTGGAGCTCGAAGCCGAGGAACATCGGTATTCCGGCCTGCAACCGGACGAAGCCAGACTCGCCGCGCATCGGACGCTGGGCAACACCACGCTGATCCGGGAAACAGTGCGCGAAGCGTGGGGTTGGATGTGGCTGGCCCAAATCGGGCAGGATGTCACTTACACTTTGCGCTTTTTGCGCAAGAGTCCCGGCTTCACCGCGGTTGCGGTGCTCTCGCTCGCCCTCGGCATCGGCGCCAATGCCGCCATCTTCGGATTCATCAACGCGCTGCTGTTCAAATCTCTGCCCGTGCGCGACCCTCAATCCCTGCTGTTTGTCGCAAAGCAGGCGCAGAACGGCCCCGACACCTATTTCTATTACGAGACTTACCGCCGGCTTTCGACCGTGCAGCCGTTCTTCCACGAACTTGCGGCCTATGCCGACCATATCCAGATGAATGTGAACATCGACGGCGAATCCGAGCCGCTGATGGGCCAATTCGTCTCCGGGAATTACTACCAGGTGCTCGGCGTACCTCCAGCCGCGGGCCGTGTCCTGACGCCGGAAGACGATCGCACACCGGGCGGGCATCCTGTCGCGGTGATCAGCCACGCATATTGGCAGCGTCGCTTCGGTGGAGCCGCGTCGGCAATCGGAAAGAAAGTCCTGATCGCCGGAACGCCGTTCACGATTATCGGAGTGACGCCGCCGGGCTTCGACGGACTCCAGGTGGGCGAGGCCCCCGACGTCAGCGTGCCCATCATGATGCAGCCGCAGGTGATGCCGGATAAAGAAAACTGGCTGGGGCAACCGCGCAACACCGTGGATTGGCTGGTGCTTTTCGGAAGACTGAAAGCCGGCGTCAGCGAGGCTCGCGCCACGAGCGGCCTGCAGATTATCTTCCGCAATATCCAGACGCAGCTTGCCACTGAACTCGGACTCGAAAAGGCGAGTTGGCGCGACGAGTGGGTGGGAGCGAAAATTGTGCTGACGCCCGGCGGCGCGGGGCTTTCCCGTCTGCGGCGCCAATACACACGCGCGCTGTTCGTGTTGATGGGCGTGGTGGGTCTTGTCCTCCTGATCGCCTGCGCCAACGTCGCCAATCTGCTGCTCGCCAGAGCGGCTGCGCGACGGCGGGAGATGGCGCTGCGGCTCGCCATCGGCGCCGGTCGCGGCCGCCTCATCCGCCAGTTGCTGGTGGAAAGCCTTCTGCTCAGCGGTGTGGGCGGCGCCCTCGGCGTTGGGCTCTCCTTCTGGGCCGGTACTCTGCTGCTGCGCTTCCTCTCCGTGGGACAGACATCGATACGCCTCGATCTTTCGCCCGACTGGCGGATCGTCGCGTTCACCGCCGCGATCTCCGTCGTGACCGGCGTGCTCTTTGGGCTGGCGCCGGCCATGCGCGGGGCCGCGCTGCAACCGGCGCCCGCGTTGAAACAGGGGGGCCACGGCGCGACCCCGCCGCAGCGCCTCGCGCGCGCTCTCTCGGTCGCCCAGGTCGCTCTTTCGCTGGTGCTGTTGATCGCCGCGGGTTTGCTGGTACGCACGCTCCGCCAGGCCAACAACATCGACGCCGGATTTCCACGCGACCGCGTCTACACCGTCTCGCTCGCGCCGCGAGGCAGCGACCAGAAGAATGGGCCCAATGGACCGCGGCTGAACCGCATGTACCTCGACCTGCTGGCGCGCGTTCACGCTATTCCCGGTGTTGCCTCCGCATCGCTTATCGGCGATTCCGTGGTCGCGCGCGGCTATCGCCGTCCTTACCGCACCGAGGACGGCCGGCAATTCTGGGCTTCACAGAACCAGATCTACCCGGACTACTTCGCAACGCTCGGCTCGGCCATCATTCAGGGCCGCGATTTCGGTCCGGCGGACATGGCCGTGGGCGCGCCGCTCGTCGTGATCGTGAATGAGACGCTCGCGAAAACGGTGTTCCCTGGCGAAAGCCCGTTGGGCAAACAGATTGTTTGCAGCGGGAATATCGCCATGGGAGAAACCGGTGACGCGTGCCAGGTGATAGGCGTGGCGCGAGACATTCCCTATGCGGCGCTGAAGTCCGGTCCCCAGAACATGATGTACCTGACCTTCCTCCAGTGTCCGACCGGCAGAGCTGCCATGGAACTGGTGGTTCGCGCGGCGGGAGATCGAACCGGCCTGGCTGCGCCGCTCCGTCGCGAGGCTGCCGCCATGGATCCCCAACTGCCCTCCATCGTCATACGCACACTGACAACGGATATGGAAGCGGCGTTGACGCGAGAGCGGCTGATGGCGCTGATCTCGAGCATCTTCGGAGCTCTGGCCGCATTGCTGGCCGCCATCGGATTGTATGGCGTCGTGGCGTATTCGGTGGGCAGGCGAACGCAGGAGATCGGCGTCCGGATGGCGCTCGGCGCGCTCCCCGGCCGCGTTCTGGGGCGCGTTCTTCGCGAAACCGTGTCTTTCGCGGCGCTCGGAATCGCCTGCGGTTTGCCCATCGCGCTCGCGGGAACTCGGCTGCTGACCGGGCTTCTCTATGGAGTGAAGCCAGGCGATCCGGCGGTGCTGCTGGCGAGCGCCGGGTTCCTCGCTTCCATCGCCGCGATTGCCGGCTTCGTTCCGGCCTTGCGGGCGGCGCGAATCAATCCGGTCGCCGCATTGCGCGACGAATAAGCCGGACCAGGTCTGTACGAACTCGCCCGCTTTGGCAGCTAACATGCGAGAACCGCGCATGACGCATGACGCCAACCGCTGAAAAATCGAATGGGAAACACCGGGCCAAAAGACTATGGGCCCGTTACTGCGTCAGGCCTCTCGCCCGCGCCGGCCCCGGTCTGATCACCGGCGTCGCCGATGACGATCCCAGCGGCATTGCGACCTACTCCCAGGCGGGCGCGGGCTTCGGCCTGAACATCCTGTGGACGATGCTCGTGACCTTTCCGCTGATGGCGGCGGTCCAGTACATGTGCGGGCTCATCGGCCGCGTTACCGGAAAAGGGCTGGCCGCGAACATGAAAACGGCATTCCCCCTGCCGCTCGTTCGGACAGTTGTCGTACTGCTGCTGATTGCGAACACTCTTAACATTGCGGCTGATGTCGCCGCCATGGGAGAGGCAGCGGAGCTGGTTACGGGGATTCATCGCCACCTGCTGTCAGCGGCGGTCGTATTCATTACTCTCGGGCTGCAGCTGTTTATTCCCTATCATCGCTATGTTCGTTTCCTGAAATGGCTCACTCTGTCGCTGCTCGCCTATGTTGCGGTGCTGTTTACCGTGCATATTCCCTGGATGGAAGTCTTGCGCAGCACCGTGTGGCCGCACTTCAGCTTCGATGGCGATGGCGCGTCCGTGGTGGTCGCGGTCTTCGGAACCACAATCAGTCCTTATCTTTTCTTCTGGCAGGCGTCCGAGGAAGTGGAGGAGATGAAGGTTCCTCCCGTGGCGCAGCCGCTCGTCAGGAATCCGAGACCCGCGGAGAGAGAACTGCGCCGCATCCGATGGGATACGTTGACCGGCATGTTTTTTTCCGATATCACCGCGTACTTCATCATTCTGGCGACGGCGCTCACGTTGCACGCCTCCGGCGTGAAAAATATCGATACGGCCGCGAAGGCTGCCAGCGCGCTGAAACCGTTGGCCGGGGATTTCGCGTATCTTCTTTTCGCGCTGGGCATTTTAGGCGTGGGGCTGATCGGAGTGCCGGTCCTGGCGGGCTCCGCGGCCTATGCCGCCGCGGAAACCATGGGGTGGCAGGAAGGTCTGGAGCGCGATGCCAGAGACGCGCGCGAATTCTATGGGGTGATCGCCGTCAGCGTCCTCGCAGCTCTCGCCCTTCAGTACTCGCCCATCAGTCCGATGAAAGCGCTGTTCTGGAGTGCGGTGATCAATGGCGTGGTCGCCGTGCCCATGCTCGTCGTGCTGATCCTTCTGGTCTCCAGGAAATCTGTGATGGGCAAATTCACTGCCAGCCGGCGGGTAATCGTGCTCGGCTGGATCGCCGCCGCAATCATGGGTGCGGCCGCGGTTCGAATGTTTTTCCCCGGCTAGAAAGTGAGCACCGCCGGACCGCGCGGTAGCATGTGAATTGGCTTCTACCCGGTCCCCTCTGCTACCTATTTTTCTGATTGTTCTGGTCGACATCCTGGGGATGACGATCATCCTGCCTTCCTGCCGTTCTACGCTCTGCACTTCGGCGCGTCCGATCTGGTCGTCGGGCTCCTGATTTCGACCTACGCTCTTTGCCAACTGGTCGCGGGTCCGGTTCTCGGTAGCTGGTCGGACCGGATTGGCCGCACGCCTTTGCTGATCCTGAGCCAGATAGGAACCTTTATCGGGTTTCTGATTCTCGCGAAGGCGTGGGCGCTCTGGGTTGTTTTCCTTTCCCGAATCATCGATGGCATTACCGCCGGCAATCTTTCGCTCGCGCAGGCCTATATTGCCGATGTGACCGAGCCGCAGAATCGCGCGAAGTCTTTCGGTATTATCGGAATCGCCTTCGGCATCGGATTTCTTGTCGGCCCCGGAATTTCAGGGGTTCTATCGCAGTACGGTTACTCGTATCCCATCTACGCCGCGGCGGCGCTCTCCGCCAGTAGCGTGATCTGCACCGCGCTACTGCTGCCCAAAGCGACGCCTCACGAAGCGGGCGAAGTCGCTGGACCGGGCGGCAAGCGGCTCGGACTGCTCGACTGGGGCCGCTATGCGGAGTATTTTGGGCGCCCCGGTCTGGGAAAGCTGCTTTGGGAGTTTTTCTTCTTTGCGTTTCCGTTCGCCCTGTTTATCGGCGGATTCGCGCTCTTTGCTCATGAGCGCTTCCAGTTGGAGGTAAAGGGCGTCAGTTATATCTTCGCGTTCGTCGGCATGCTGGGAATCATTTTGCAGGGCGGCCTCATCGGCCGTCTGGTCAAACGGTTTGGGGAGCGGGCGCTCGTTCGCGGCGGTTATCTTTCCACGGGAATCGGCGCGGTGTTGGTGGGACTTTCCCCGAAGATTCCTCAGTTGCTCGGCTCGCTCACCGTCAACTCATACGGCATGGGAGTGTTGCGCCCCTCCGTCACATCGCTCATTACGCAAAAGGCAGGCAGGCATGAGCAGGGAATCGTGCTCGGGCTGACGCAATCGATCACGGCGATGTCTTCAGTCGTAGCGCCCGCCATTGCGGGCGCGATGATCGGACGGCACTGGTTGTTCGGCTGGGCCGCGCTCATTGCGGCCTTCGCGTTCGGTGGTTTGATCCTCAGCTATTCGGGGCAGCCAGAGTAGGCTCTTCGGCGCGCTTCGAGTAGCCCTCGCAGGCCAGCACAGGCAGCCGCGGATATTTCGGAAACCGTTGGTCCGTCTTCGAGAGCAGGCACAGCAGGAACACGCTGCCGCGATCGTTACGCATTTCCCGCATGTTCACGCAACTCGGGCAAAGTCCCTGCATCCTCAGCCATCATACGCGTCAGGATCTCAAGCGCGATCTGTTTCCCGCGCTCGCCGACCTCTCCCACCGGACCCACGCACGCCGGGCATCCCGCTTCACAGCCACACGCTTCGATCAGTTCCCGCGATTGCCGCAGCAGTTGATCGCTCAGCCGGTAGAGCGGCGCGCTGAGTCCGATCCCGCCCGAATAGCTGTCATACAGGTAGAGGTTCGGCGACCATTCGAGCAGCCCGCCGGAAAGATCTTCCGTCATCGCGACCCCGAGATCGCGCGGGTCGCACATCAGCAACAGGGACCCGACCGTCCGGAACGCATTGCCCAGGCCGCTGAGTCCCGCCTGCCGTTCAGACGGGCTGTACTCCGTTAATGCTTCCAGAAACGTCGACGGAACGTGAAGCCAGAAGGCGGTCGTATGGACCTCCTGTTCCGGCATCGCCAACTTTCCCGCGCCAACGTTCTCACCCGTATAGAACTTAATTTTCTTGAAACCGACGATCTGCCTGTTCAGACAAACATCGCCGTGAACGCGCTCTACGCCGCGGTCGTTCACTACGCTTTTATCGAACTCACGAAGGGGTTTTACCCGGGTGTAATCGATCGCATCCGTGTAGTAGTCCGATTCGACTCGTTTGACGTAAGCCTTACGTTCCTTGTAGTCGAAGCGCTCCACATGGAACTGCTTCGCCTCATGCAGATAGATCGCTTTCTCGTGCAGGGTGGTGAGCGCGGTCGTAAACGATACCTCGCCGATGATCTGCGGTTCGCGGGTGATATCCACCACGACGAAGTTATCGCTCGAGACCGAACGGAGGCTGACCGCGTCAGCCGGGTAGCTGTCGGACGTCCAGTGCCAGGCATCGCCCGAAGCGTGCAGGTACCCGGCTTCGGCAAGAAATGAACAGAGATCCGCGGTGTCGTGCGGACCGAATTTTTCGCCTGCGCGCAGCGGCAACTCGAAAACAGCGCACTTCAGATGGCTGAGCAGCACTTCGAGATTATCCGGATTCACGTACGCATGCTCCGGCGAGCGCTCGAACAGGTATTCCGGGTGCTCCACCACATATTGATCGACGGGCGCGCTCGAAGCCACCAGCACCGCGAGCGACGCGGTGTTGCGCCGTCCCGCGCGCCCGGCGCGCTGCCAGGTCGATGCAATGGTTCCCGCATATCCCGCCATCACGACGGCATCGAGCGAACCCACGTCAATCCCGAGTTCCAGAGCATTGGTTGCCACCACCGCGCGGATGTCACCCGACCGCAGCCGCTGTTCGATCTCCCGCCGCTCGCGCGGCAGGTAGCCGCCACGATAGCCGCGCACCGATTCGGTCGGAATACGGCCCTTATCGCAGGCGTCTTTGAGATACGTCACCAGGATTTCGGTCGCCAGGCGGTTATTAGCGAACACCAGCGTCTGCTGGCGATGGTCCAGCAGGTCCTGTGCGATCCGGCGCGATTCATTGATGTAGCTCCGGCGGATGCCGAGTTGCCGGTTGACCACGGGCGGGTTGTAGCAGATGAAAACTTTCTCGCCGGCGGGCGCGCCGTTGCGATCGATCGGCTCGAACGGCGCTTCCATCAGAGTCTCGGCCAGTTCTTTCGGATTCGCAATGGTCGCCGAGCAAGCTACGAACTGCGGCTTCGATCCATAGAATTCGCAAAGCCGCGCCAGCCGCCGCATGATATTCGCGAGATGGCTGCCATAGACGCCGCGATAGTAGTGCAGTTCGTCCACAACCACGTACCGCAGGTTTTCGAGCAGCTTCACCCACTTCGTGTGGTGCGGCAGGATGCCGGTGT
>CAZWTH010000401.1:0-3239 GCA_964636715.1 uncultured Solibacteraceae bacterium
GATGATGTCGAAGAAATAGCCTGCTATGCCGGGCGCGCGCTCCTCCGCCCTCCGATCGATCGTTTTCCTCGGGATCGTCAGCCTCTTCGCCGATATGGTGTATGAGGGCGCGCGGAGCGTGCTCGGGCCATTTCTCCAGAACCTGGGCGCGACGGCGGCCGAGGTAGGCGTCATCGCCGGATTTGGGGAGATGATTGCGGCCGGCCTGCGCTTCTTCTCCGGCCGCCTGGCGGACCGCTCGCGCGCCTATTGGAGCCTGACCATTCTGGGCTACAGCCTGACGGCCGTATCCGTGCCGCTGCTGGCATTTGCGCTGAACTGGCCGATGGCGGCGGTGTTGATTATCGCGGAACGGCTGGGGAAAAGCCTGCGGGGTCCGGCGCGGGACGTGCTGCTTTCGAGCGCTACGGAGGAGGTAGGGCACGGCTGGGGATTCGGGCTGCACACGGCGCTCGACCAGACGGGCGCGGTGCTGGGGCCGCTGTTCGTGGCGGGCGTGGTGGCGCAGACGCACCATTTCGGTCCGGCGCTGCTGCGGCTGGGGATTCCGGCGGTGGCGATGTTCGCGGCGCTGTTTCTGGCGCGGATGCAGTTTCCGCGAGGGGCGGCACCGCTCCCGGACGGCCGTCCGCAACGGACTCTCGATGCTCGCGGCTCTGATTCGGAGCAGCGACATTTTCCGAGGGTGTTCTGGATTTATATGGCGGCGGCGGGGCTGCTGGCGTGCGGGTTCCTCGATTTTCCGCTGCTGGCGTACCACTGGCAGAAGGCGGGGATCGCGGGACCGTCCGCCATTCCGCTGCTGTATGCGGCGGCGATGGGGATCGACGGGTTGAGCGCGCTGGTGTTCGGAAGGCTGTTCGACCGGTTCGGCGTGGCGGTTCTGGCGGCGGGCACGGTGCTTTCCATGGCGGCGCTGCCGCTGGGCTTTCTGGGCGGGCTGCCGGCGGCAGCGGGGGCGGTGGTCTGCTGGGGTTGCGGGATGGGGGCGCAGGACGCGTGTCTGCGGCCGGGCATCGCGCGGGTGGTCTCGATGAATAAGCGAGGGCGGGCGTTCGGGATCTTCAGCGGTGTTTACGGCATGCTGTGGTTCGCGGGAAGCGCGACGATGGGGGCGCTGTACGGGGTGTCTCTGGTGGCGCTGATCGCGTTCGGGATGGCGGCGCAGGCGGTGGCGGCGGGGGCGTTTGCGTGGATGGGGAGCAAGAACCTGTTAGCCTGACTTTCGCAACTGAGACGGTAAAGGGAGGTTAAACACTCTCGAATGAGTGGGGACGACTGGAAGGTCTTCACCACAGGCGCGGCTGGACGTTGGGGGCTTCTTTAGATTGGCTGAGCGCGGCAGCAGTGATCCGGGGTGGCGGCTGCGAAGGCAATCCGAGCTGAATTTGATCCAGCAGAATTTTCAGATCCTTCGCCGGTTGCGTGTAGCGCGGCAGGATCAGCCAACGCCCATCCCGCGTCGGAATCCAGACGTCGATCATCTGAATCGTTGCCAATTTTTCAAGCACGGCCGTAGGCGTCAGGCCGGGAGCGTGGATTTGCACCCGATTCTTCAGCGTGACTTGAAGACAATACGCCAGGAACGCAACGAGAATATGCGCGTCCACTCGCCGCTCCAGCCGATGGTAGATCGGCCGGATCCCCAGATCCGTTTTCAGCGACCGGAACACCGCTTCAATTTGCGTCAACTGCACGTAGCGCGTCCACAATACCGCCGGATCCTCGGCGGTCAGGTTGCTCCGCAGCAGGTAGTGCCCATCGCGTTGTTGCGCCTTACGGAGTTTCTCCCGATCCACCCGGAACGAGAAACTCTGGCGCGTTACCGGCTCGTTCGCCAGCGGCATGCGCAGCTTCACGAAACCGAAGGCGCGTCCCGCCTCCTTCTTCGCCGCGCCGATCCGCAGTAGCAGTGGATCGCGGGAGGGCAAACTCCGCCGCATGGCCCGTAGTTTGCGTAGCAGCCGTGCCAGCCGCTTGCGCCGCATGGCGATCTCTTTGGCTTGCCGGCCATCGCTGCGCGCCAGCACGTACAACTCGCCTTCGTGCTCGTAGAGCTTCACCTCAATGCTGTCCCGCACCTTTTGCCAGGGCAGATCCAGCCACTGTTTCTCGTGTTTGTTGAGGCGGCCTCGTGGCGTCCCCACCAGGTACGAGATCTGCCGGTCGGGCCGCCGCATCTCGCCCAGCATTGCCTCGGTCGGGATCCCCCGGTCCATTACCCAAACCCGCCGCGCCTTCCCGTACGTCTTCTCGATGCGGTCCAGGAACAGCGGCAGCGTCTTCTGCTCCGACGTGTTGCCGTCCATTACTTCGTAGGCCAGCGGGAACCCGTCCGGCGTCACCACCAGCGCAATCACCACCTGCAGACAGTCCGGCCGGCTATCGCGGCTGTAACCGCGCTTGGCTTTCGGATTCTCTTCCATCTCGCCTTCGAAGTACGTGCTCGTCAGATCGTAGAGCAACACGTCGAAATCGGCATGGAACAACTCTGCCCACTTCTGGCGCAACCAGACAAACAGCTCCTGTTTGTGCTCCCCGATCCGGTCCAGGCAGCGGTACAGCCGGTCCTTCTCCGCGACGGCGAAACTTTCCTCCAGCAGCGCGTCCATCGCGCTTTCCACGAACCAGTGGCGGTGCACGCGAAACTCGCTGCCCGGCTCCAGCAACCGGTTGATGACGAGAAGCCGCAGCACCTTTTCCCAGCTGACGCTCTCGCGCCCTTCCCCCAGCCGACTTCGCCAGAACTCCGTCAAGCCTAACTGGTCCCACAGTTCGCTCGCCAGCCAGCAGTTGCCGAACGGCCGCGGGCGCCGCAACTCCAGTCCGCTGAGCCGCACCTGGATACTGTCGATCGCATCCTCCGGTATCGGGCGATCGTCCGGAAAGAGGTTGAGGTTCGTGTACGATTGCTTGTCTTCATCGAAGACGGCGAGCGTCTTGCGCCACGATGCCTCCTGCTGGTCGTTGATCTCCCCGAGGTAGAGCACGGTCCGTTGCACCGTCTTCGTCGCCGAAATCCGCTGATTCTCGACGACGCTGAAGTAGCGGTGGTCCTTGCCGTCCTTCTTGCGATTTGTGCCGCGGAGAAACAAGCCACCAGCAGAATGCCAGAAACCCAACCCTCTGAAAAGAGGGTAGGTCTTCACTCTGCTGTTTTGCGCAATCCGCCGTTGGAGCGAAAACGCTTGCACCTCCTTCTTCGCCTCATCTACGCTTCAACTGCGAAGGCGAGGCTA
>CAZWTH010000402.1:0-12669 GCA_964636715.1 uncultured Solibacteraceae bacterium
GAATCACGCCCTCGGCGAAACCGCGCGCGTCATCCGCCAGTGCGCAGAATTCGCCGTCTTTGCGCGCCAGGCCTTCGGCGCCAAGCGTTGTGGAAACCACCGGGATGCCGCTCGCGAATGCTTCGAGCAGCTTCACGCGTACGCCGGAGCCGCTGCGAATCGGGCAGATGAAGACCGCGCATTCCGCGAAGAGCGGCTGAATATCTTCCACGAAGCCGAGCAGGTCGATCGCGTTCGCCGGGTCGTGGAAAGCGTGGCGGGGCGGTGGATCGGAACCGGCGACAAGCAGCCGCGCGTCCGGTATTTTTTCCAGCACAAGCGGCAGCACATCGCGGGTGAACCAGGAGAGCGCCACCTGGTTCGGGACATGGCGGAAGCTCCCGAGGAAAAGCATGGTGCGCGGCTTGCGCGGCCCGCCCGGATAGCGATAGAGCGACGTATCGACGCCCGCCCGCAACCCGGATTCGATGCGCGGCGCGAGCTTCGGCAGAAAGCTTTCGAGATAGCGGCGGTTTTCGAGCGTGCAGACCTGGATGTGATCGCAGCGCGGCAGCATGCCGAGCTCGAAGCGGATCGACCGGATGTATTCGAAACGGGCTTTGAAGCGTTCGAGCGAACCGCGCATGAAGGGGAGCGAGCGGCCGATCGACTGGAAATAAACGTCGTGCTCGAACAGCGCGCAGACCAGGCGGCGGAAGGGCCGCGCGTATTGTCCGAGCGTCGTGTATTCCAGCTGCAGCACGTCAATCCGGTGCAGAAGAATCTGGCGCTGGATGAGCCATTCCATCTCCACCGTCTGGAATTCCTGCACGGCGTGCGGGACGATAGAGCCGAGGTGCGGGTCGCGGCGATTTCGATGGATCACGAACTCCACCGTCCGGCAATAGCGGAAGAGCTCTTCGTGAGCGGCGCGCTCGCGTTCGTAATCCAGCATGACGATGGCGTGGACTTCGCAGTGCCGCGCGAGTTCGCGCAGCGTGTAATACATGAACACGCCGCCGCCGTGCGTGGGCGGGCAGATCGGATACGGTGAAACGAACAGGACGCGGGGCCGTTCGGGCTGCTGGTCGAGCGGCGAAAAACGATCGTGAAAGAGGGCGGGGCGCGAGCGGAGGAAAACTTCGGTATCGGAAACCGCGCTGAGCGAGCGCGCCTTCCAGCGGGAACGCGCGGCTCCGAAGATCTGGAGACCGGCGCGCAGGAATCCGCGGGCGGTTGCGCGTCCGGGCGCCTTCCCGGACCATGCGCTCACAATGGAGCCCGCGAATGCGAAAGCAAAGCTTCCGCAGAGGCGCTTCCACTCGTGGATGTTCTTCCACGCGAAAAGCTGGAAATTTTTCCGCAGCACGGAATCGATGTATTCCGCGCTGAACTTACGCCCGATGGTGCCGCGATGTTCGTGGTGGACCACGCTTGCGGGCTGGTAGAGCACCTTCCAGCCGCGCTTCCACGCGAGATAACCAAGATCGGTGTCTTCCAGATAGAACGGGGCCAGCAGTTCGTCGAAGCCGCCGAGTTCGAGGAATTTGCGCCGGTCAAAGGCGCACGATCCGCCGCCGCCGTAGAGGCAGGGGAAGACCGTATCGACGGCCGCGTCTTCGCGATGACCGACGCGCAAACCGCCATCCTGCCACCAGCCTTCCGTCAGGCCGGTTTCTTCGCGGCGTTTGGTGGGGTCGCCGAGGAAAATCTGGCAGGAGACGGCGAAGACGGAATCGTCCGTAAAGCCCGCGAGCAGCGGTTGCAAAAAATTCGGCTCCACGCGCATGTCCGAATTGAGCAGCACCACAATGTCATGCTTCGCTTCGCGAAAACCCGCGTTCGAGCCGCCGCCGAAGCCCAGATTTTGAGGAAGGGCAAGCACGCGTACATCCGGATAGTTCGCGCGCACCCAATCGGCGCTGCCGTCGGCGGAGCCGTTATCGACGATCAGGATTTCGCTCCCGGGATGCTGCGCGATGGCGGCCACCCAGGAAGGTAGAAATCGTTCCAGCAGGTCGCGGCCGTTCCAGTTGGGGATCACGAGGGTGGCGGCGCGGGTATCGGGCCGCGTGTTACGCGCGGGGCGCCGCCGGCCGAAGATCATCCAGAAGAGATCGCCCAGCGCCAGCGCGAGCGCGCAGAGGAGGATCGCCGCCGGGAGAACGATGAGCAGCGGAAGCGCGCGTAGAAACCGGAGAGCGGATGCCTTCATTGACCGTCACGCGGACGCGGGCCCCAACCGAGTTTGACGCCGGCGCGATACCACGAGGAAGCATGAATCTCCCCGAGTTCGGCGTCAAGCCGCTGCGCCCATACCGTACGCTCAATTACCGTCGCTTCGAGCCGGTCAATCGCGGTCTGCGCCTCGCGATGGGTAGTCGCCAGTTCATCCCGCAGCTTCCCCATCTCGCTGAGGACCGAGGCCAGCTGTGATTCCAGATCTCTCACCCATTCGAGCCGCGAATCGACCTCGTTCTGCAGATCGAGAATCCGCGCGTTGCGGGCTTCCACGTCACGCGCGAGTCCGGTAGCCCATTCCAGCCGCGAATCGAGCTCGCGCTGCAACTCGACGACCCGCGCGCCGCTCTCTTCCAGCTGACGCGTCAGCCCCGCGGCCCAGTTGTTGGAGGCCTTGAGTTCTTCGGTCAGCGCTTCGTGGCGGCGTACCAGTTCGGTATGCTCCCCGAGATTCTGCCGCAGCCAGGCATCCTTCTGGCCGAGTTCCCCCGTGAGCCGCTCGATGTGCTTTTCGCGTTCCCGCAGGACGTTGCCGCTCGAAGGCGTCCAGGTGAAAATTTCGTTCACTGCGATGGGCGAGCGGCTGCAGGCCGCGAGATAAAAGTGTGCTCCCGCCGGATCGGACGGGGCCGATGTTTGAAAAGGAAGAGCTTCGAGGGATGCGCCTTCCGGCGCGGGCGGGGCGAACACGATCGCGCCCGCGTGATTCTGCGTCCAGATACGGACGTGCGGAAAGACAGCGTTCAGCGCTTCCTGAAATTCGGGATAGTTGAATTCATGGACGTGGAACGGATTGGGACCGGCCTCGCCGCGCGATTCCGCATAGTAATCGCGATTCGGCGTGGAGACCAGCAGCACGCCGCCGGATTTCAGCACGCGGTTCGCCTCGGTAAGCAACTCCTGCCAGCGTTCCAGATGTTCGATGACTTCGAATGCCGTAACCAGGTCGAACGATTCCGGTTCAAACGGCAGCGATTCGCAGGGCGCTTCGACGAAGCGAATCCCCTGCGCGCCGAAATGCTCGCGCGCCCATGTGATGGCTTCGCCGGAGACATCGGCGCCCGTGACCGAAGCGCCGGTTTTCCGGAGCTCGGCTGAGCCGTAGCCGACGCCGCATCCCGCGTCGAGCACGCTCCCCGGCAACGGCATACGCGCAATAAAATGCTTCGCGAACAGATAGCGTGCGAGGTGCTCGTTGAGCAGATCCGCATCGACCAGGCCAGGGATGACGCGCTCCCCCGTAAATTCAGACAACGGAATGCACCTCGATGTGACAGGGCGTTCGCAGATAGCCGTAAACGGGACCGTCCCCGCGCGCCATGGGAATCGTCACGGCGTTTTCGACGGAATCGCAGACGGCGTCTCCCTCGGAAACCCACGGCGAGAACGAGAACGTGCCCGGATAGAGCTCGGGCACTTCGAAATGGAAATCGACGCTCACCGCCTCGCCCGCGCGCAGGGCGCCCGGCGCGTGACCTTCGCGTTTGGCGCTGGTGGCGGCGAAATCGAGGCCCAGATGATTGCGGAGCCGGACTCCGAGATCCGGACGGAACAGGTCGCGCCGCGCCCGCGCGCTGATTCGCACCAGAATGCGGGCGCCGGGAATCAGCAGGTGCAGCGGATCTCCGAATTCGTCGAGCAGCGCGATGCCGAGGAGTTCGGCGCCGCCGTCTCCGGAACGATCGTCGATGTTCGGGATGTGGTTCGCGGGAGCGAATGCGGCGCGCGCTATGGCGGACGATTCGGGGGCGCTTTCCTCCGCCTTCGTTTTCGAGTCGGCTGACGACAGATACCGGTCCATCACCTCGGCGGCGCCGCCGATGGCGCGCATGCGGCCATGTTCGAGCCAGACCGCGCGATCGCCGATGGCGCGAATGTCCGCGGTGGAGTGCGAGACGAAAACAATCGTGACGCCGCGGTCCCGTAGTTCGTTAATACGCCGCATGCACTTCTGCCCGAACCACGCGTCGCCGACCGCGAGCGCTTCGTCGACCACCAGAATCTCGGGATCGGCGTGAATCGCAACCGAAAACGCCAGCCGCACCGTCATGCCGCTCGAATACGTGCGGACCGGTTCGTCAATGAAGCTTCCGATGGAGGCGAATTCTTCAATCGACCGGTAGCGCGCGTCGAGCTCCTTCGTCGAAAACCCCAGAATCGCGCCGTTCATATAAACGTTCTCGCGGCCGGTGAATTCAGGATTGAATCCGGAGCCCAGCTCGAGTAAGGCGGCGACGCGGCCGTTCACCCGCACCTCGCCGGCGGTGGGCGTCAGGATGCCCGCAATGAGCTGAAGCGCGGTGCTCTTGCCGGAGCCGTTTTCTCCGACGATGCAGAAAACTTCGCCGCGCGCGACGGAAAACGTGAGATCGGTGAGGGCGTGGAAGTCCCTGTGCCGCCGCGCCATGCCGAACGTGGCCAGTTCGGTCAGACGGCCTGTGCGCGATTCATAGACCGCGTAGCTCTTCGAAACGCGCTCGAATTCGATTGCATTCACGGGAAACTTCAGTTTAGAGCAAGGCGGCGGCTCATGCGGGGCGCGCGGGAGCACCTGGCGAGAAGCCGTTCCTGGCGGCGCTGCAGGGCGGCGGAATCCTCGATCGCGCGCGCCGCCCGCACGCACTCGAGCGCCATTGCGAAGCTGCGCTCGCGGTGTTCGTAGTGCATGGCCAGTTCTTCGTACGCGCGGATCTGAAAGGGGTTAGGCGAAAGCGAGAGCTCCGTGAACGTGGCGACCGCGGCATGGGCGCGGCCCTGCTTTTTTTCGATGGCGCCGGCGGCGAAGAGCGCGGCGAAGAGGTGTTCGTCGGGCAAGCCCATATCGACGGCGCGGCGGAAAAGCTGATGCGCTTCATCGAGACGGCCGGACATCTGCAGCCAGCGGGCGAGGCCGAGCAGATCCGTGCCGTGCCGCGCGCGGGCGTTCATGGGGTCGCGGAAAGCTTCCGGGATCACGCCGGTCAGGCAGGCAAGCGAGACGATATCGAGCACAGTGTGATGCAGGATGGGCGGCAGACGATCGGCCCGGCGCGAGCGCAGGTACTCGAAGTAACAGTACGGGATCATCTCGCCCGGGATGTCGCCTTCGCGCTCGAAGCCGAGGATCTGATTTTCGAGATTCGAAAGGCGGCAGTTTTCGAGACGCAGCCGGAACAGGCGGCGCGCGCCGTAGAGCAGGTCGAGGTGCTCCATGCGCGCAAAGGGATGGCGGGCGCGGCACATGGTGTAGCGGGTTTCGAGCAGCGGCTGGTCGTAGGAGCGGCCGTTGTAGGTGATGATCGCGTCGAAGCGCGCCATATAAGAGGTAAGCGAATCGAGGAGCGAGGCCTCTTCGCTGTAGTCGCGCATGAAGAACTGGCGGACGCGGAACCCATCCGGACCGATGGAGCCCGCGCCGACCAGAAACGCGTAAGTGCCGGACCCGCCCGCCAGACCGGTCGTTTCGGTATCGAGAAAAAGCCAGCGCTCGGGCGGGATGCCATCGATCGCGCCGCCGGAGAGCGCGGAGAGCAGGCCGGGCGAGAGCGCGGCGAGATCGGAAATTTCGTAGCTGCCGTGGCGGTGATGGGCAGGGAAGTGGCGTTCGGTTTCGAAGTGATTGCCGTGGGCCGTGCCGACAACTTCGCCGGAAACCAGATCTTCAATCAGGGATCCGGCCGTTTACCGCTGGGGCCGCGGGTTGGCCGCCGCGACAAAGCGGGCGTCGATGCCTTCGATTTTCTGGCGGAGGATCGCCAGTTGTTCCCGGATGTCCATGCGGCAGTTTGTTTCGTTCGCTGTTCCTTCGCCTTATGCAAGTGTAGTCGATCCAGGCTGCTGGGAATTACAAGCGACGAAGGATTCCACAAGCGACGAAGGATTCCACGAGGGCCGCCGTAGCCTTAACCGAGGGCAGGATTTGATTGAGCGTCTTCGCATAGCGACGCCATTTATCGGGTGAAGGCGGCCGCAGCGTGCTCTGGGAGTAGGGCAAAGGACCAGCGAGACGTTGCTCCAGCGTCTCGTCAGAACGGAAATGACAGAATCGGCGGATCCGGTGAATTTCAGCTACCGGGTTGTCAATGAAATGCTCGTAGCGAATGAATGTCCAGTCTTTGGGCGCAATCTGGCGAGGATCGTTAACGATGAATTGATTCGCTGCACTCCATTGTTCGGCCGCGATTTCTGGCTTCGGTCTGTGGAGAAACTCTCGCCAGCCCGGAAACAGCAGGAATCGCCACTGCACTCCCTCCAGGGTATGCGCACCCGGTAGTCCTGGCAGGTTCCATACGTCGATGAGACTCGCGATATTTGTATGCGGTTGTCGATACAGAAAAATGAAGCGGCAGTTGGGAAACACTGCCTTCAGAAACGGAATCCGAAGAGTGTTCCGAGGAGTCTTCTCGACCAGGCGTACGGATTCGCGACGATTCTCGTCCTGATCGACATAAAACAGTCCATCTCTATTGCGAAGTGCGGACAGGAGGCCCAGCAACACTCTTTGCCGGGTTTGCGGGTCCGGATCCTCTTCAACCAGGCGGTTTCCGCGATCCTGCGGCGCCACTCCGGGCGGCTCGAAGACTGCGTGCCCTTCCCCATGGAGGGACCAGACGTCGGGACAAACCCTCAGAGTTTCAAAGAGCAGCGACGTTCCGCGCGGGGCGCACCCAGGATAAATACTGGCCTGTCAATCGCAACGTTGGCGTGCCGTATTTCAGGGGTACGACAAACGAAGAGAAAACCAGAGGCGCGTAGCCTCCGGAGCAGTATCTCCGCAACGCTGGAGTCGGCCACGATCAGGTTCACACGTGCATCCCGCGCTCCGCGAGCCGGAATTCGCGCGAGAACGCTCGGTATTCCGTCCAATGACCTTGAAAGGCAACGCCGGACCTCTCGTTCCCTGGCCTGATCGACAATGTCCGGAAAGATAATCTGAAGTATCGTCATCGCCTGGTGGATCAAAATTGATTATTCGGCGATAACGTCAACCGCAATGCAGATCCGTTCTTCATTGACGCCCATCGGATAGGTGCGGTGGAAGAAATAACCTGGAATCAGCACAAGCGTTCCGGGCTCCGGCTCGACCAGACGCGTATCCCAACCGGGCAGGCTTACGGGATCGTCCACGCCCGGAGGTCCCACAATGAGAAATCCGCGGTTGGTCCCTGCCACCCGCGAACAGGGGGGCCTGACCACATAATAGACGCAACTCATCCATGCGCGTGGATGGATATGGTCTTCGTGGTAACCTGCGCCATCGGAAACAACTGCCCATCCTTCGAGCCGGAATCTTTCTGGACGGGACGCGACAAACGGATGTTCAGGCCAGTGAGGAAGAGTGGCGATATATGATTCCACCTCCCGCCGAACCGCGGCTGTGAATGCCGCGCATGCCGGTGTTGTGGCGTTGGTAAGGGAATTGTTGCGCCAGGCGTTGCGGATCGATCGATCGGCGGGGTTATCGTAATATCGGAGGTTCTCGCGGATTTCACTTGCCAGCGCTGCGTGAAATTCCACGAATCCATCTGGCGGGCGCATCGTCAGGCTGCGAAAGAGATGTTCGTAATCAACAATGGATCGCACCGCAGCGGCGTTGCCGCAGAGAGCTTCTCCGATTGCCATTGCGGCAATGACCGGGGACCCTTTCAGCCCCGCCAGAATCAATCTGGCCGCTCTGTCACGCAGTTTTGGGCCCTGTTCCGGGCCGAATCCAGGATTCCAGTCGGCTAATCCCGTGCACGCGGAGGGATTCAGCGCAAAGGCGCGGCGGAACACCTCAATAGACTCGTCAAGTTGTCCATCCTGATCGAGGGCGTCAGAAAGATCAAAGAGAATCTTCGGAGAGTCCGGGGTTTTGGCGAGAAGTGCTCGGAGCACCGTGATCTTTCTCTTTGCTGAGGCTGCCGCGTGGGTTGTCATGTGATACTCATCTGGGTTTTGCGGGCATGTGCCCGAAAGTACCAATCATACCCTCAATGCGAAGAAGCATGAAACGTCCCTCCAGGAAAAAGCCGAGAGGCGGTTGAAACTCAGAAGGCACTAAACTGAGCTTATGGAATCAGTTCGGCGCATCATGGTGGCTGGAGGAGCAGGTTACATTGGATCGCATACGACACTCGCTTTGCTGGATTCAGGTTACGATGTGGTGGTTGTCGACAACCTGTCGCGGGGGCACCGCGAACTAGTCGATCCGGCGCGTCTGCGCGTGGTGGATCTTCTGGACACGGAAGGACTAGTGCGTGTCATGGAGGAGAAGCCGTGCACGGCGGTCATCCATTTTGCGGCTTACATTGCGGTCGGGGAGTCGATGAAGATCCCGGCGGTTTACTTCCGGAACAACGTGGCAGGATCGATTTCCCTGCTGGATGCGATGGTGCGGACGGGTATTCGGAACATCGTATTCTCTTCCACGGCAGCGGTATACGGGATGCCGGAGCGGAACCCGATTGCCGAGACCGAACCGTATGCGCCAGTGAACGCATATGGCGAATCGAAGATCATGGTAGAGAAACTGCTCGACTGGTTCGACCGGATCCATGGCGTCCGGAGCATCTGCCTGCGCTATTTCAACGCCGCAGGGGCAGACCCGGATGGCCGGACCGGGGAAATGCACGAGCCGGAGACGCATCTGATCCCGCTGCTCTTTCGGGCGATCCGAACCGGGGAGCCGGTGACACTGTTTGGCGACGATTATCCGACCGAAGATGGGACCTGCATCCGGGATTACATCCACGTCACCGACCTGGCGGATGCCCATATCCGGGCGGTAGAGGCGCTGGCGGCGGGGAGCCCCTCGCGGCGCTTCAATGCGGGGACGGGGCGCGGGTTCTCTGTTCAGGAAGTGCTGAAGGCGGTTGAGGAAGTCACGGGGAAGCCGGTTCCACATCGGATTGGCCCACGGCGGGATGGCGATCCGGCGGCTTTAGTGGCTGATTCGGGACTTTTGCAGCGCGAAATGGGATGGTCCCCCCGGTACTCCGATCTGCGGACAATTGTCGAGACGGGGTGGCGCTGGGAGTTGCGCGGAGAGGGCGTTCACAGCCGCGTTTTGGCGGTTTAAGAAACGCATTTTCAGATACTTACTCTCGACAGCGTTCGGGTATATAACCTTGCCTGTCGAGGGGGCGGCTAAGTGCTTGGTAAGCTTCGATTTACAAAAGTACCTGGGTACTAGTCCCACAATTGATTTCTGAGACTGTTTTCTTTGTCTCAATCGGTCGCGGCTGTAGTATATTTGGTTTTGACCAGACAGAATCAGGGTCTGGCACGGAGGAAGAACTTGGCTCGTACTCTTGCAATTTTGACTTTGGCCGCAGTTAGCGTAGGCTCGTCGTATGCGGCGAATCTTGGCATCAACCCGGGTAATACCTTGAATCCGGATGGAACGGTATCTATCGGGTTACTGCCGAGTAATCCTGCCACAGGTAGTGGCGCCGGGCCAACTGGCGGGCCAGTCGGCGGTGTTTGTTCCCCCACGACGAATCCGGATTGCATCACGACCAATGCGACGTTTACCGGGGCAAATAATTTCGCCCAGAAGAATTTTTACACCAATACCACGCTGCTCAACAATGGCACCGTTTCACCGGGCTTGCCTCAGTACAATCCTTCGAACCCCACGTGCTCTGCGAACTGCCAGCAGACTATTTACGCTCCTCCGAATAAGCCAGAATTCAATATGCTTGGGGACGGAATCAAAGGAGACACTGGAAATTCCGATGTTTGGCTGAGCGTTGCGACAGGGGTCGGCAGTGGCTCGGCGACGATTACAATCCCCGTCGGAATTTTTGGAGTTTCATCCGTTGAAACCATGTTGAACACCGTCTCCGGGCTCACGACAGGTGGTACAGTCTGCACCGGTAATAACGGCCTGAATCCTCAGACCAACTGTTCGAATACGGCATCGTACGCGTACGTTACTCTGAACTTTAATAGTGCGGTTGACGGATCGGGTCCGGCGGCCAGCGAGAGCTTTGCGTTAATTAATGGCGTGACACAGCGGAATCTCTTCGCTGGTATTAGCGGCGGTGGGACGAGCACTCTGGCGGCTGGGGGTAGCTACAATGTTGTCGATCCGTTTAATTCTCAGTCCTACGCCGTAAAGGTCGGTAATGAATGGTCGGGAACCGTAACCGGTTCCACTACTACGGCTATCAACAATCACGCGATGTACTTGGACTATCAGATGTTCCCAGTCTTCAGTGAATACCAAAATTTGTACCTCACATCGATCTCCGTTACAGACACGGGCAGCTTGAGCGCCAACCGTGAGGTACTCTCGGCCGCTACAGTAACCTATGCAGCACCGGAGCCGTCGACCGTGATAATTTTGCTTTCCGGCTTGGCGCTCATCGGTCTCATGTGGCGCCGCTTTGTTTGACCTTGAGAACGGCCACAAAATAAAAAAAGGCGCTTGCCGGAAGGCAAGCGCCTTTTTTTAGTTTGTGTGCCGTTCACATTCGACAGCCTGAGAGCGAGAGTCCCTTTGACAGCCTGATGGAAGTAAATTTGGCGGTTGCGTGCGTTTGGTCCGCAATCCGGGAACAGTTGCTGAGCAGCACTTACAAGCCGCAGCCGTTGAAGAGGGTGGAAACCCGAAGCCGGACGGAGGATCGCGCAAGCTGGGCATCCGACGGTGCTGGATCGATTCATCCAGGCAGTGGCGAAACGAAGGTGGGACCGGGCCTTTTCCCACACAAACTACGCGTTTCGGTCGGGGTGGTCGGTGTATCAGGCAGTGGAACAGGCACAGCGGCACGTCACTTGCTGGATGCCGCTGGGTGGTGGAACCTGGATCTGGAGGAGTTTCTTTGACCGGGCTGAATCACGACAGACTGATGGCAAAGATCCCAGCATTTCTCAGGGCTGGCTGAGGGTAAAAGTCCCTTTTTCGCAATCTGATGGGCGTGACTGTACGGTATCGTCAGGAACTGGATGAAATCGTTACTCTTGTTCGTTCTGCTTACGATCTCGGCTACCTGCCGGAATGCAGATGCCAGTACCGGAGACACATATCCACCAGTTTTCTATTGGTCGGTTCGAAGTGTCCCCGAGGCGTATCGGGTTCGAACTCACGTCAGAGAAACAAGAGGAATGGGCGACGAGAATGAAAGAATCGCGATGTTACTCCAAACAACGACTATTAAGATCCAGCCGCAAACGGCGTTCCTTCTGGACCTGCATCGGTTCCATTCCTCGTGTCCTGGAACAACAGAGTCTCAAGGCGCGGAGTTCGCCAGGCTTTAGGTGAACATTGAGGCACATTCCATTCTTTCTTTGGTGCAACTGGATCGCTGCTTTGAGTATCAATTGTCGGCATCGGACGGATCTCCAAAGCGCTATATTAACACGAGTTTGGCGTTTGGTTCACGGAAGTTAATGTGCCGTGTCGCCAAGGATGTCTTTTGATGTGTAATTTATATCACGTTTTTAATGGCCATCACTAAGAACGCGCGATAGACCCCGGCGAGATCGGACAAGCGCTGTGACCGGATCCCCGCACGTACTGCAGGTAGAAGCCTGCTCTGATCGACGAATTGGAAGCTGGAAACGTTGCCTCGATTCAGCAGGTGCTCACACTGCTGCAGATATGCCGCGAAGCATTCCTTGCGAAAGGCATCAAAGGTTTGGAACTCATTCTTAACGTGAATCCCTGTTAACTCAGAGGGTAAAAAGCTTCCGGCGGCGCGAGCGAACAGCGGCATCGCTCGCGGAATGCCGCTATGCCGCTCTGGAGGCGCTCCAAGTATAAACTCGACTAACCTTCGGTCCAGCATTGGATACCGGTACTCAAGACTATGGCGGATCCCGCTTGTTGCCCAATGTTCAGTCCGACTTGTAACATTGCCAACTTCGAAACGCCTCTGAACCGTAGCGCGCACGCTGGCTAAACGGCGCCACAAAGGACCTTTCAGATTCCTCACCTCGGGGCGATATTGCCGCTGAAAAGCCGGATGTATGCACGCTATCGCATGCCTCATTTGAGAGTCTGGACGTACCAAACAATACAAACTGTCCGGGAGTTGCGGTATTATAACCTCTCTCGCAATTCTGACCGCCGAGCGGACAGTCCGCCTGTTCTCGGTGCCTCGAATTTCTGAAGCCGCTAATCGGGCGAACTTGCGCCATTGTCCGTGACTGAATAGATCCGGGAGATAATCCCTGGTCCTGATGGAGGCGCCCTCGTCACCGCCCCACCCGGACAAAATCACGCGCACTCCTCGTGCCGCCGCATTGCACTGCACACGCGATTCCCGCGCCAGTGTCACCACTGGTTCGACCGCGACATCGCGCTGGAACGATTCAATCAGGCTGTCTTTGGTGGCGGGAAAGAATTCGCAGATGAGGTTCTCGGCGCGACATACTGCGTCAATCCTCGCGTATTCACTGTTGGAAGCAAAGCTGGAGGTCGCCGGCGCGGGCGACCAGGAATAAGTCGTCAGCCGTTGTCCTCTTTCGCGCAGCGCTCTC
>CAZWTH010000403.1:0-11089 GCA_964636715.1 uncultured Solibacteraceae bacterium
ACCTCGCCGATGCGTCGAACTACCGGGGGCACGCCGACGAGGTGCTGATCCCGGAAAGCGAAGCCGCGGTTGTGGATATCATGCGGCGCGCCTCGGCCCAGGGCATCCCCGTCACCATCTCGGGTGGCGGTTCCGGCCTTACCGGAGGACGCGTTCCCGATGGCGGCTGGCTCATCTCGCTCGAAAAGCTGAACAGCATTGACGTTCACGAAGGCTACGCCATTTGCGGAGCGGGCGCATCGCTGACCTCCATCCAGGCCGCCGCCGCGCCTTCGAAACAGTTTTATCCGCCGGACCCTACCGAGTACAGCGCCGCGATCGGCGGGACCGTTGCCACCAACGCCAGCGGTTCGCGCAGTTTCCTTTACGGCGCCACCCGCCGCCACATCCGCGCGCTGCGTGTGGTGATGGCGAACGGCGAAGTGCTTGCGCTGCGCCGCGGCGAGAAGCCGCCGTTCCCGATTCCCGCTCTCCCCGCGCCGGACGTTCGCAAGAACACCGCCGGTTATTACATGCGTGAAGGCATGGATTACATGGACCTGATCGTTGGGTCGGAAGGCACGCTCGGGATCGTGACGCAGGTGGAGGTCGGGCTACTCCCGCTGCCGAATCAGCTTTTTACCGGCGTCGTCTTCTTCGAATCGGATGACGCCGCGCTCGACGCCGTGGACGCCTGGCGGCCCATTCCCGGTCTTCGCATGCTGGAATACATCGACGCCGGCTCGCTCGATCTGGTCCGCACGCGCTACCCCGGTATTCCGGTATCAGCCAGAGCCGCCATCCTGACCGAGCAGGAAGTCGCCGCGGGCGAAGATGCGGAAGAAGCGTGGGAGCAGCGCCTGAAAACGTCATCGGCATTGATTGAAGGCTCGTGGTTCGCCACCTCGGCCGCCGATCGCGAACGCTTCCGCCAGTTCCGCCACGCGCTGCCCGAAGTCGTGAACGATCTTGCACGCCAGCGTGGGCTGACTACGGTTGGCACGGACTTCTCTGTACCCATCGCAAAGAATCGCGAGATGCTGCGCTTCTATCGTGAAATGATCGACCGTGAATTTACCGGCAAATGCGCCATCTTCGGCCACATCGGCGACGCGCATGTCCACGCCAACTTCCTCTCCGCCGATAACGAGCAGTGGAAAGCCGCCATGGGCCTGATTACGACGTTCGCGCGCAAGTCGGTGGAACTCGGCGGCACAGTGTCGGCCGAACACGGTCTTGGCAAGCGCAAGCGCGATCTGTTGAAGCTTCAGTTTTCCGAAGAACAGATCGAAGCCATGAAGGCCATCAAGCGCAGGCTCGATCCTCAATGGCTGCTGGGACGGGGAACTCTCTTCCCCTACGATTGCGGCTTATAAGCCACGCAGTCGATCTCGACCTTGATTGCCGCCGCGAACCCGCACACAATGGTTGACCGGGCCGGCTTCGCAGCGCCGAAGAACTCCGAATAGATCTCGTTCATCGCCGCGAAATCCTTGCCGTCGCCGAGATAGACGCCTACGCGAACGACATCCGCGAGAGTCGCCCCCGCGCCTTCCAGCACGAGCTTCACGTTATTCAGCACCATGCGCGTTTCATGCTGAATATCGCCGGTCTTCAGCTCATTCGTCGCGGGATCCACCGCCACCTGACCGGACACGAAGATAAAATCGCCGGCTCGCACGGCGGGCGAATACGGCCCGCGCGGAGCAGGCACACCGGGAGGAGTGAGACGTTCAATCATGGCTGTTTAATGTCCTTCCGCTTCGAGTAATCGTTCCGCTTCAATCGCCGCCATGCAGCCCGCGCCTGCGGCGGTAATCGCCTGCCGGTAAATGCGGTCCTGCACGTCGCCCGCATGGAACACGCCGTGGATATTCGTGCGCGCGCCACCGGCCGAGAGAATGTAGCCGTCCGGATCGAGATCGATCTGGCCCCTGAAGACTTTGGTATTCGGAATGTGGCCGATTGCGACGAAGAACCCATCCACGTCACGCATATACGTTTCGCCGGTTTTCACGTTTTTCAGCCGCACCGAGGTGACGATGTTCTGCTCCACATCGAAAACCTCATCCACTACCGTGTTGGTGAGAAATTCAATCTTCGGATTGGCCTTCGCGCGATCGAACATGATCTTCGAAGCGCGGAACGTATCGCTCCGGTGCACCAGCGCCACGTTGCGGCCAAAACGCGTCAGGAAGTTCGCTTCTTCCATCGCCGAATCGCCGCCGCCAATCACCATGATCTGCTTATCGCGATAAAAAAATCCGTCGCAGGTAGCGCAGGAGCTCACGCCGTGCCCGATCAGCTTCTGTTCCGAGGGCAGATCCAGCCAGCGCGCCTTCGCGCCCGACGCGATGATCAGCGTGCGAGTCACAATCCAGTCGTCATCCACGCGCAGCCGGAACGGCCGCTGCGAAAGGTCGGCTTCCCTCACTTCGCCATCCAGATACGTAGCGCCGAAGCGCTCGGCTTGCTTCCGGATGTTCTCCACCAGGTCCGGGCCGTTAATGCCCTCGGGGAAGCCGGGGAAATTCTCGACCTCGGTGGTCAGCGAAAGCTGTCCGCCGATCTCCAGGCCTTTGATGACAAGCGGTTTCAGTCCGGCTCTCGCGGTATAGACCGCCGCGGTATTTCCGGCGCAGCCGCAGCCGATAATCACAACGTTATGCATTTCAGGTTAAGTTCTGAGACTATCAGATGCCCCTGAGGCCGCTCAGGATGCTCTGCGCCTCTTCCGAATCCAGCACCAGCCCGGCCTCGCAGCAGGGTCCGCGCGGAATCCGGCTGCCGTGCGGGCACTCGGCCGGATGGCCCAGCAGCGAGCACATGCGGTCCGTCACCTCGGGACTCAGAATGTGCTCAAACTTGCAGGCGCTCGATTCGATCTCGTCTTCATCGTGAATCCCGAGCACATCGCGGAACAGCCGCTCCGCCAGCCGATGGCGCCGGATCACGTCGCGGGCGCGGGTCTCGCCTTCCGCGGTAAATTCGCCCTCGCCATCCTTCACCGTGACCAGCCCGATGCCAGCCATCGTATTCAGCAACCGGCGCCACTGCACCGGCGTGAAATGGTGCGATTCGACGTGCGTGCCGGGCTCGCGCCGCGTCCACAGATGCTCCAGCACTTCGTCGAAATCCTGATTCTCTTCGGCCGAAAAAACGTGCTGATGCCGGATGCGGCCGTGATCGAGAAAGACACGCCGGTCCGCCAGACGCCCGGCGTTTTCATCGTGCGTCACCATGACGATCGTGCGTCCCTGGTCATGAAGACGCCCGAGCAGATCGAAAACAATTCGCTGATTCTCGGCGTCGAGATTGCCGGTCGGCTCATCCGCCAGAATGATCTTCGGATCGTTCACCAGCGCCCGCGCGATCGCCACGCGCTGCTGCTCGCCGCCCGAAAGCTGCGAGGGGAGATGCTTTGCGCGATCCGCCAGTCCCACCTGCTCCAGCGCCGCCATGGCTTCTTTTTCATCCGTCATGCTGTGGAAGAACTGCGCCAGCATCACGTTCTCGATTGCCGTCAGGTGCGGTACAAGATGAAATTGCTGGAAGACAAATCCGACTGTTTCGGCGCGGAACCGAACCAGTTCCTTGCGGGTCAGCTTTGCGGTATCCGTGCCGCCGATGAGCAATTGGCCATGCGTGGCCTGATCCAGACATCCGATCAGGTTCAGCAGCGTCGTCTTCCCGGAGCCGGAAGGGCCCATGATCGCGATCCACTCGCCGGCTTCGGCCGCGAAGTGGATATCGTCGACAGCGCGCACGGCCGCGGCGCCTGTGCCGTAGACGCGCGAAACGCCGGAAAGTTCGATGAGAGCGCTCATATCCCTCTGTCTTATTCTCCACGCAGGATAACGGCAGGCTGTATATTCCAGATGCGCGCGGTTGCCATGGCGGTCGCGGCGGTTGCGACGGCGAGCATCACCGCGCCCACGCCAGCCAGCACACGCCAGTCGAGCGCCACATGAAACGCGCCGCCGAAAATCTCGCGCCCGATGCCGGCCGCCGCGAAGACGCCCGTCACATAACCGATCGCCGTAGCCCCCAGCGCGAGCGTCGCCGATTCCGAAAGGAAGAACGCCGCGATACGCCGCTCAGCGCCTCCCAGCGCTTTCATGATTCCGATTTCTTTCGCCCGGTCGATCACCATTTCGCTGAAATTGCTTGTTACGCACAGCGTCGTGATGGCCAGAATCAGCAGCGTGAGCAGCGCCAGCGCCGCGCGCATCTTCACCACTACGTTCGATTCGGTTCCGGCGACCGCGCGCACGGGCTGTATATCCGCCGCCGGAAACTGCGCCGCCAGCTTTGCGCGAATCGCATCGAGCCGTTCGCCTGGAGCCTGAATTTCAATTGCGCTCGCCGCGTCGTGAATTCCCGCAAGCGAGGCCGCCGTTCCGAAATCGACAATCAGCTCCCGATCTTCCGGCCCGCCGGTTGAAATCACGCCGCTCACGTGGCAATTGAGGACCGCCGCGCCCACCGCAAGCCCGAGCGATTCCCCCGCGAGGCATTTCCCCGGCGCGATTTCCACGCTTCCCTGGACAACGTGCCAGTACGAATAAGCCGCCGTTACGCCCGCTACCGCGACTGCGTGCGCGTCCACCTGCGCGCTCGTCACCAGCACCGGACGCGCCTCCGCGCCTTCGCGCTTCGCTGCGTCGGCAAGCGCAAGCGGAACCGTCCCACCGTTCAGCGGCTTCGCCACCAGGTTCGCGCCGTACGCGCGGAATTCCTCGCGAATCCGTTGCTCCACCGATGCGTAAATTCCGAAGAGGACAGTCGCCAGCGCCGCCGCCACGGCGAGCGCGCCAAACGCGAGCAGCAACCGCTGGCGCCGGTAGCGCAGCGCGCTCAGACTGAATCGGAGGAAGAAGGCGGACTTCACGCTAAATTCCCTCGCGCAGAATCACCGCCGGTTCCAGCCGCAGCGCACGCCGCAGCGGTTGCGCCGCGCCCGCCAGCGATACCAGCATCGCGGCCACCATGATCAGGAAGGGCAGCACCGGCGAAATCTCAATCGATTCATGAAACACGGATTGACCCACCACGCGCGCGAGCCCGACTCCCGTCATCGCGCCGGCGACTCCGCCCACCAGCCCGATCAGCGCAATCTCCGAACCCAGCAACGTCGCGATCAGCCACCGCGTGCCGCCAATCGCCTGCATGATCGCGATCTCGCCGCGGCGCTCCATCATCGTGGTCGCCGTCAGACTCCACACGCTGAGCGCCGCCGAAAGCAGCGCCGCCAGCGTGATCAGCCCCATCAATCCGCTGATCCGGTCCAGCACCCGCCCTTCGGAATCCGCCACGCGCCGCACCGGCTTCGCCTGCGTGCCCGGCATTGCTTCCGCAATCTGATGCGCGATCGAACTCACGTAATTCGTGCAGTTCCATCGCTCGAATTCCTTCGGGCTCATCGTCTTCGGATCTTTGCGCGCGAAATCGTCCTCGGGCTTCGTCAGCGCCGCCACGTCCACGCGATCCACCACGTCCGGCTTGTGAACCAGTGCCTGCAAGCGGGCCAGCGGCAGCAGTACGCGGTCATCTGTCTCGTCGCCGGATGAAATCACGCCGGCCACTCGGCAGCTTTCGCCAAATACAGGAATCGTCTTTCCAACGCCCCAGCCATTGCGCCGCGCGATGCCTTCGCCCGCCATACAGGAATCGCCACCATCAGCCCAATGCCCCTGCACCTGCCACGCAGGATTCATCGCCTGCAGATCGGCAAACCGCACGCCCACCACGGGCCGCGCACCATCCTGCGCCGTAAGCGACGGCGAAACGCCCGTAATACTCAATGCCCAAAAAATCTGGTGGATCTTCGGAACCAGCGATTCCTGAATTTCATTCGCAGTCCCCGCCGTGCCCGCCGTAATGCCGCCCACGCCGCCTGTGAGCGTCGCCGCGCTCGAGGTCACCACGATATTCGCGCCCGCCTGCCGCAGTTCGCGATTCATCTTGTCGCCGATCGAGAGCATCACGCCCAGCATCGCCGTTGCCACCGATGTCCCCAGCGCCACCGCCGCAATAATCAGCGCCTTGCGTTTCGGGGAACGGTGAATGGAGTCGCGAACGAAGCGAACAATCATAAAATCCTACTGATCGCGAAACATTTTGACGCCGCGCTCGAACGCCGGCGCGTTGATGACCACCATGCCGGCCTCCATCCGCGATTCCAGCGGAATCGGATTGCAGCCGCCATGCGTCCCAATGCTCGCAATCACAATGTCGGACGCGCAGTTACGGCAGATCACTTCCTCGCCCTTCTGGGTATAACCCTGTGTGCCGCAGATCTCGCAGGCATCGTACGCAGTCGCGAGCGTCTTATCCGGTTTCTCGATGATGATGAACCGAACCTGCGAACCCTGATCCGCCACCACGAATCGATGCAGCATGCCGTCGCTCACATCCGCCGCCGGAATCCGCACGGCGCCGTTCTCAAACGCCACCTGCTTCGGCGTCGAAAGCGCCGTCTGCGCGCGCGCATAAACGAACTCCGCCGTAATCAGCATGATGAACGCGCAGGAAGCCGCGCAGGATGTCACCATCCAGAAGCGTTCCCGCCGCGCCGTCCATTCCGCCTTGCGCTTCGCCGCGCCTTCCAGATCGGCCGTCTTCGACGTGCGCCGCGCCCGCGATTCGAAGAGAACCATCGCGGCAACGAGCGCCAGCACGGTAATAAAGAAGAAAACGTCGTTCTTCACCACCGGCCCGATGACGGCCATCTCCCGGCTGCTGCTCGGCAGCACCTGGCTTTCGGAAAGTTCATGCAGCCCGGTGATGGTGAGTTGCGCAACCACCACCATCAGAATCACGGTGGTCACCCGGAAGAACTGCTTCAGATTGACCCGGATGGTTCCCCGGACGAAGCTGATGCCGAACAGCACGGCCAGTACAATCCCGAGCACCGCTCCCACGGCGGACATCACGCCCGACGTGTTCAGGCCCAGCGCCGCCAGCATCGTGACGGTCTCCACGCCTTCCCGGAAAATCATCAGGAAGACAAACCAGAAGACCCCCCAAGCCCCATTGCCCTTTTGCAACCCAGTTTCAATTTCGGTCTTGATATGCTTCCCATGGCGGTTCATCCAGACCACCATAGTGCCCACGAAGAAGGCGCTGACCAGCAGGACCCAGCCTTCGTACGCGTCGGGATTCCAGCCAATCTTCGCCAATCCCCACGCGCCGATAAAGCTTGCAGCTACGGCAGTTAGCAGCCCTCGATAGACGGCCGGCAGCAGGTCCGGCCGCGCGATCCGCTTCACATAAGCGACCGCGATGGCGATAACAAGCGCAGCCTCCACACCCTCGCGCAGAGTGATGACAAACGTATCGATCATGCCGGCAAATCAGTTGCAACACGATTGTACCAGACAACCCGGACCATTTTGATCCGCGTTATGATCCAGCGCTGCCTCAGCGTTAACTTCGGCCTGTCGGGAAAAGTCCTACAGCGAATCTCACTCGAAATTTCCCGCTGCCGCCGATATGGAAAGTTGCTGGGTCCCTGTCCCATGAATAGCCCCGTCCAAACTGCGCCTGTCGTCCGCACTTCCGAGGTCATCTCGGCGCTTTCCTTCGCGCTCGATCTGACCGAAGGGCAGGCGCCCGGTCATTCGCTTCGAAGCTGCATCATCGGCATGCGCCTGGCTGCCGAGATCGGGCTTCCCGCCGATGCCCGCTCCGATCTCTATTACGCGCTCCTTCTCAAGGACGCCGGATGCAGCAGCAACGCCTCGAAGCTCTTCCACATCATCAACGCCGACGAAATTCGCGCCAAACGCGACGTCAAAGACAAAGACTGGACCCGCATCGCCTGGGAAAGCGTGCGCTACGCCATCGATCATGTCGCGACGAACGCGCCGTTTCTCGAACGCCTTCGCACGCTGATCAGCGTCAGCGCCCGGCGACAGATCAATTCGCGCATCCTGGTGAACATCCGTTGCGAGCGCGGGTCGTCGATCGCGCGCCGCATGGGCTTCCCGGAAGCCGTGGCGAACGCCATCTACTATCTGGATGAGCACTGGGACGGGGGCGGCTATCCCGATGGGCTTCGCGGCGAGGAAATCCCGACGCTCTCGCGCGTCATGAGCCTGGCCCAAACGCTCGCGGTGTTCTATGGCGGTCATGGAGCGGAAGCCGCTATCGCGACCGCAAAGAAACGTTCCGGCCGCTGGTTCGATCCGGCGCTGGTTCAGGCCGCGGCCTCGCTGCACCAGCGGCAGGCGCTCTGGACGGGCCTCGATCGCACCGATCTCATACAACAGGCGGCGGTGCTCGAACCCCGCGAGCGTGAGATCACGATGACGGAAGCCATGCTCGATAACATTTGCCTGGCGTTCGCGGAGGTGATCGATGCCAAATCGCCATTCACTTACCGGCACTCGAACGGAGTTGCGGAAGCCGCCGCCGGAATCGCGCGCAATCTGGGCATGCCGGATCGCGAAGTCGCTTTCATCCGGCGAGCCGCGCTCCTGCACGATATCGGCAAGCTCAGCGTGCCGAACACTATTCTCGAAAAACCAGGCCCGCTGACCACGGCCGAATGGGACGTGGTCAAGCAACACCCCAGCTACACGCTGGAAATTCTGCGCCGCATTCCGGGCTTCGGCGAACTCAGCGACGTAGCCGCCGCTCATCACGAAAAACTGGATGGCTCCGGCTACTTCCGCGGCTGGGGAGCCGAGCAGATGAACATGCCCGCGCGCATTCTCGCCGTCGCCGATGTCTACGACGCGCTGGCCGCGCGACGGCCTTATCGGGACGCGATGCCCGAAGAAGCCGTCTTCGATATTCTGCGCAAAGAAGCCCCGCGGGCGCTCGATGCCGATTGCGTGGAAGCCCTGGCGGGCTGCCGCGTCAGCGAGGCATCGACGGCATCGCTGCAACTAACCGTTTCGTAAACTCTTCCCGCGGATTCCGGAACAGCTCGCCCGGCGGCCCGGATTCCACAATCCGCCCCTGGTGCAGAATTTCCACCCGGTGGCTAATGGCTGCGACCGATAAAAGATCGTGCGAAATGAACAAGACGCTGGTCCCGTCGCGCTGATTCAATTCCTGGAATAGCTTCAGGACGCTTGCCTGCGTGATCGCATCGAGCGCGCTCGTCGGCTCGTCGGCAATCAATAACCCGGGCTTGTGCAGAATCGCCAGCGCGATCAGCAGCCGCTGCCCCTGACCCGTACTCAACTGCCCCGCCCGCTGCCGCAGAAACTCGCCGCTCACCGGCAACTGGACGCTTTCGAGCAACCGCCCGAAAAAATCTCCCGGCGGCCTTCCCGAACCGTGGGCGCGCCAGGTTTCCTCCAGCAGCGTCTCCACCCGAAGCTTCTCGTTCAGCGCCGCCGCCGGACTCTGCGGCACATAGCCGATCCGCCGTCCGAGAATGCCGCGCATCTCACGCGCAGGAAGCCCGACGAGTTCACGTCCCTCCAGCCGGATGCTCCCCGTCACTTCACCGCCCCGGTAATGCAGCAACCGCAGGAGTGAAAGCGCGAGCGTGCTCTTGCCCGATCCGCTCAGCCCGACGAGCGAGACAATCTCGCCCGGCGCGATTTCGCAAACGACATCGTGCAGGACCTCACGCGCCCCATAACGCGCCGATATTTTGAATTCGAGAACCGGTTCACTCAAAGCGCAACCATTCGACATTCCACCACACCGAAGGCGGCGCCACCGCGGGCTGCGTGCCTTTCAGGTTCGGTGCAATGGCGCAGAGCGCGTCCGGATTCACCAGGTAGATAATCGGTTCCTGCTCCACCGCGATCTGCTGCACTTCATCGAAGGCCTTTTTGCGCTCCTCGCGCGAGCCGGAGGTTGCCTGAATCTTTTCGAGCTCATCGATCCGCGCCTCCCATGGCGTCGCCGGCTTTTTCTCCAGCAGATTCCAGGCATGATGATCGCCGGAGCTCATCCAGACGTTCTCCACCTCGATGGGATCGGTTTCGATATTCATCGAAAGCAGCACGGCTTCGTAGTTAAACGATTTCACAATCCGGTCAATCAACGAATTGAAATCGAGCGTCACCACGTTCACCTTGATGCCGAGCTTCGCGAGATCGGCCTGAATCAGGGGCGCCATGTGTTCACGCACGGCATTGCCGCCGTTGGTGATCAGCGAAAATTCCACCGGATGCCCTTCCGCATCGCGCAGCCCGCCGGTCTGCTGGGTGAAGCCCTCACTCGTCAGGGCCTTCATCGCCGCCCTTTCGTCGAATGGCAGGGGCTTCAATGACGTATTGAACCAGAACTTATTCGCCGGCGACACGGGGCCGGCCGCCGGATGCGCGCGACCGCCATACACGACGCGCGCAATATCATCCCGATTGATCGCCAGACTCACCGCATGCCGGAACGCGGCCGACTGAAACCATTTCCGCTTCCACGCCGGCAGTGTCCCTCCGGGCGATTCGTTGAACCACATCGATTCCGAATCCATCGACGCTCCAAGCGACTTTGTCGAGCCCGGCTTCGCTTTCTCGATGCGGTCGAAGGCCGCGGGCTCCAGCTTCGTGACGATATCCTGCTCGCCCCGCAGAAACTTCTCCACCTCCACATCGCGATTTCCCTGAATCGCGACGCGCACGGAATCCAGATAGGGCAACTGCTTTCCGCCTGAATCGTGCTTCCAGTAGTTGGGATTGCGCGACAGCATCACGTATTCGCCCGGCCGGTAATCGCTGTAATAAAACGGCCCCGCCGAAGCCGGCAGTTTCGCGAGTGTGGCGGGCGCAATCGGCAAAGTGTCGAACAATCGATCCAGCCCCGGCTTCGGCCCCGCATACGCGATCGTGATATCGAGAGGGGAAGACACCGTGATTGCGGGATTTCCCGCGAACGTATCGCCGAAGGGCGACGCCGTCTTCGGATCGAGCGCCCGGCGCAGCGTCCGCGCCACATCGTTGGCATCGAGCGGCGTGTTGTCGGAAAACTTCAGCCCCCGCCGCAGGTGGAACGAGATCGTCCGGCCGTCGTCCGACATCTTCCACGATTCCGCCAGCTCCGGTTCCAGCGCGTCGGTCGCGCGATTCACTCGCACCAGCACGCCCGAGGTCAGATACCGAACCTCGTTCGAGGAATCCTCGATCGCCTGGAGGGGATCGAA
>CAZWTH010000404.1:0-23564 GCA_964636715.1 uncultured Solibacteraceae bacterium
CTATCGTTTACGGGGCTTTCAAAGATCCCCAGGCTGTCAGCGTCAACCCCAAAGACATCCTCAAAATCATCCGTGGCAAGTCCGGCCACAACTCCATTTTTGACGTCGAGATCGCCGGTGTTGAGCGCACCCCCGTCATCGTCGCCGACGAGCAGTACGATCCCGTCAAAGACACCCTGATCCACATCGATCTGAAGCGCATCGACCTCACCCGCAAGCTCCGCGTCTCCATCCCGGTTCACGCGCACGGCGAAGCCAAGGGCGTCAAGCAGCAGGGCGGCGTGCTCGATCTCGTCACCCGCTCCATCGAAATCGAGTGCATCCCGGACGACATTCCGAACCAGTTCGACGTCGACGTAACCGAGCTGATGATCGGCAACAACATCCGCGTTTCGGACCTCAAAGTCGCGGACGGCATTCGCGTTCTCACCTCGCCGGAAGCCGTGATCGCGCACGTGGTCGGCATCAAGGAAGAGGTCGCGGCCACACCGGCTGAAGGCGCTCCCGCCGCTGCCGAGCCCGAAGTCGCCAAGAAGGGCAAGAAGGAAGAGGAAGGCGCCGCGCCCGCCGCGGACAAAGGCAAGAAGAAGTAGTCCTCCATGTTCCTGGTGGCCGGCCTGGGCAACCCCGGCGAACAATATGCCGCGACGCCGCATAACGCCGGCTTTCTCGTGGTGGATGTTCTGGCGGCCCGGCATTCCATCCGGATGTCGCGCCTCGAATGCCAGGCGGTCATCGGACAGGGGACAATTAAAGGAAAGTCTGTGGTTCTGGCTAAACCGCAGACGTTCATGAATCTCAGCGGAGTCTCCGTGAAGCCGCTGCTGCTGAAGAACGAAGTGGAGCCGAAGGATCTGATCCTCGTCTATGACGAGTTGGCGCTGCCCTGGGGTTCGCTCCGGGTCAGACCGAACGGTTCGGCCGCCGGACACAACGGCGCGCAGAACGTGATCGATGTACTCGGGACGCAGGAATTCCCGAGAGTGCGGCTGGGGGTGCACCCCGGCTATCAGCTGACCGCAGGCAAGGGAGCTGATTATTTGTTGTCGCGATTTTCGCGGCAGCAGAACGAAACCCTGGAGGAGTTCGTCGGTCTCGCGGCCGACGCAACCGAATCCATTATTGCTGAGGGCGTCAGTTTGTCCATGACCAGATTCAATCGTCGCGCCCCGGGCATAAAAGAGGAAGAATGAGAATCTACGAAAACCTGTTCATCGTCAAACCCGATGCGACAGAAGAAGAGATCGATCACCTAATCGAACAGATGTCGAAAAACATCACCACCGCCGGTGGCACTGTCGATCAGGTTGAAAAGTGGGGCAAGCGCCGTCTTGCCTACCGCGTCGAGAAGCAGCGCGAAGGCTACTATGTGCTGCTCACCTTCACCGCGGACGCCAGCGTCGTTCGCGAATTCGAACGCCGCATGCTCGTGCAGGACGCGATCATCAAGTTCCTGACCGTTCGCATCGATGAAACCCTGAAGCGGATCGAAAAACGGAAGAAGATCCGGGAGAAGCGCGCTCTTCGCCGTCCCAAGCCGCCTGCCGCGCAGCCTTCCATCGCGCAGCAGATGATGGGCGGTTCGGAAGAAACGCACGCAGCGCCGGGCGTTCCGGCCCAGGCCCCCGCTCACGCAGCCCCCGGTGCGCCGGCTCCCGCCAGCGCGGAACCCGCAGCCGCAACGAAGGAATAAGGAGATCTCATCATGCCAGAACCATCCACTCGCGGCGCGCGTCCCATCGCCGCCAATCAGCGCCCCACCGGCGGCGATAAAGCCGTGGCTGTCGGCCGGAAGCAGTATTTCCGCCGCAAAAAAGTTTGCCGTTTCTGCGTCGAGAAGATTGACGACATCAATTACAAGGATGTCAAGCTGCTCCAGGCGTTCATCGCTGAGCGCGGCAAGATTGTTCCCCGCCGCATTTCCGGCGTCTGCGCGCCGCACCAGCGCCGCCTGACCGACGCGATCTTCAAATCGCGCAACATCGCGCTGCTGCCGTTCGCAGCCAGCGTCTGAGGGAGAGCCAACCATGGAAATCATTCTCAGAGAAGACATCGATAATCTCGGCGCGCGCGGCCAGGTCGTCAAAGTGGCGCCCGGCTATGCTCGCAATTACCTGCTGCCCCGCCGACTCGCCGTCGCGGCCACGGACGCCAATCGCAAGATCGTCGAGCAGGAACGCCAGGCGCACCTCCGCAAGGAAGCCGTCCTCAAGACCGAATCCGAAGATCTCGCGAAACTGCTCGCGAACGCGACCGTCAACATCGCCCGCAAGGCCGGTGAAAACGGGCAGCTCTTCGGCTCTGTTACCGCGGCCGATATCGCCGACGCGCTCACCGCGCAGAAGTACAATATCGATCGCCGCAAGATCCATCTCGAAGAACCCATTCGCGCTCTCGGCGACTACAAAGTTCCCGTTCGCCTGCACCGCGAAGTTTCAGTTGAAGTCCCCGTTTCCGTTACCGCGGAAGCGTAACCTGTACTGCTCCTCTGTACTGCTGGACTTTGATTTCTTCTCTGCCCAGTGGGGCAGGGCTTTTGCCCTGCACATCGGGCTTCTGCCCGGTGTCGGCGGCCGCAGGCCGGCGGAGCACTAATCATCCCCGTCTGTTCGGCCCGCCCAAAGCCAGCCGGACAGACGGGTTATTTTTGAAAGAAGTGAACGATCTCGAAATCCGGCTTAGGGAATATCTCGCCGCGGACAGTCCTGCCGCGAATCCCGACGTCTCTCTCTACGCCTTAGCTCTGTCTTCCTCCGCCGCCGCGGCCGCCGCGGCGTCCGCATCTCTCATCTCCACTCATACTCGCGTCCTGCGCCCCGAACCGGTCCCCGCCTTTGTTCCGCCCGGCAGAAGCGAGATCGATTTTCTCGCCGCGGGCAAACCCGAAGAACATCCAGCCACGGAAGCCGATGGCGAGCCCGCGGAAGAATCGCCCGGCAAAAAGCTGCCGCTCCGCCCCGGCCGCAATTCACTGGACTTGCTTGTAAAAGGCGCCGCCGGAATTCCCGCTTTCAAGGCCCCGCATGAGTAAGGTTCTCCTCATCGGCTGGGATGCGGCCGATTGGAAAGTCATCCGCCCCCTGATCGACGCCGGTGAGATGCCCAACATCGCGCGTCTCGCTGGCGGCGGCGCGTCCGCGTCCATCGCCACGCTCCAGCCCTCTTTCTCGCCGATGCTCTGGACCTCCATCGCTACCGGCAAGCGTCCCTTCGATCACGGCATCCACGGCTTCAGCGAGCCGCGCCCGGATGGCCGCGCGATCCAGCGCATCTCCAATCTTTCACGGAAGAGCAAAGCCATCTGGAACATCCTCGGCCAAAACGGACTCCGGAGTATCGTCGTCGGCTGGTGGCCCAGCTATCCCGCCGAGCCCATTCGCGGGGTCATGGTCTCGGATCAGTTCCACCGCAGCGCCCGCAAATTTCAGTCGGCGGCCGGAATGGTGCATCCGCCGGAACTCGTTGAATCACTCGCCGAACTCCGCATCGAGCCCGAAGAGCTGCCCGCCGGCCTGATGCAGTTCTTCATTCCCCGCGCGCTCGAAATCGATCAGGAGAAAAGCCGCGGCATCCATTCCGCCGCGCGCGTCATCTGCGAATGCGCCAACATCCACAGCGCCGCCACCTGGCTGATGGATCATGAGCCCTGGGATCTCTGCGCGGTCTACTTCGACGCCATCGACCATTTCGGCCATGGCTTCATGAAATACAACCCGCCGCGCCGCCCCCACATCAATCAGGAGGATTTCGATCTCTACAGCGGCGTTCTCCGCGCCGGCTATCTTCTGCACGATCGAATGCTCGGAACCCTGCTCGAAAAGGCGGGGCCTGACACCACCGTGATTCTGCTTTCCGATCACGGTTTCCATCCCGACCACCTGCGTCCCGAACGCATCCCCGAATATCACGCCGGCCCCGCCTTCGAACACCGTAACAACGGCGTCTTCGTGATGGCCGGCCCCGGCGTTCGTCAGAACGTCGCTCTGCCTGGCGTGTCCCTGCTCGATATCGCGCCCACCGTCCTCTCGCTCTTCGGCCTTCCCGCGGGCCGCGACATGGAAGGCAAAGTTCTCACCGGCGCCTTCGAATCCGCGCCACCCGTCGAGCGTATTCCCAGCTGGGAAAAAGTCGAGGGAGAGGACGGCCGTCATCCGCCCCACATGAAGCTCGATCCTCTCGCCGCCACCGAATCGCTCGAACAACTCGTCGCGCTCGGTTATGTCGAAGAGCCGGACGGCGCTGCGGATGAGGACGCCAAACGCACCGTCGGCGATCTGCGCACCAACCTCGCCGAAGCATACCAGGATGCCGGGCGTCACACCGAAGCGGCCGCCATCCTCCGCGAGTTGCGCGAAACGTACCCTGACGATATCCGCCCTGCTCTGCGCCTCTTCATCTCCGCGCTGGCGCTCGGACGCAGCGACGAGATGAACGCCGTCCTCAAAGACTGGAGCGGCCGGCGCAAAGAAATCTACGAATCGTCCCTCGCCCGCGTGAACGAACTGCGTGAGCGCGGCCGCGCAAGCGACACGACGCCTCGTCTGAACGCCGAAGATCGCCAGGAACTCAAAGCACTGCGCCGCCTCTGCCGCTACGATCCGCCGCTCACCGCCTATTTCGAAGCGCAGATTCTCAGCGCGCAGCGCAGATGGCGCGAAGCCCTGGCCGTGCTCGAAACAATACCTGTATCGGATTTACTCAGGCCGGGCCTGTTCATTGATCGCGCCGCCCTGCTCGGCAGGCTCCAGAAGTGGAACGAAGCTGCCACTATTCTCCGTGAGGCGCTCACCATCGATTCCACCGATGCGCGCGTTCACTTCGGCCTTGCGCGCCTCGCCCTTCACAATCGCGATTTCAGCGCCGCCGCGCATCACGCGCTCGATGGCATCGCGCTCCTCGAACGCGATCCGCGCGGCCACTATCTGCTCGGAATTGCGCTCACTCGCCTCGATAAATATGAGCCCGCCATCCGCACATTCGAAAGGGCGGTCGCCATTCATCCCGCATTCCCACAGGCCCACCTGTGGCTCGCGCGAGCGCATCGCGCGCGCAATGATCGCGAAGCAGCGGCCCGCCATACCCGCGCGAGGCTGCACATTTTGCCAGCTATGCAGCCGCGGTCGGCAACAATTACACACCAGACTGCTTCCGCAACGCCCGCTCCACGCCCCTCTGCCATCGCCGGATCCGCCCGCGATCTGCCACCACTCCAGGGTGAAGTCGTCATCGTCTGCGGCCTTCCCCGCTCCGGAACTTCGATGCTGATGCAGATGCTCGTCGCCGGCGGCTTGCCCGCAATGACCGACGGAATCCGCTCCGCCGACGAAGACAATCCGCGCGGCTATTTCGAACTCGAAGCCGTGAAGCAGATGGAGAATGGCGCGCCCTGGCTTGAGGACGCGCGCGGTAAAGCCATCAAAATTGTCGCCCCTCTCATTCCCCACCTGCCCGATGGCGTTGCCTGCCGGGTGCTCCTGACGGAGCGTGATATCAACGACATAATCGCTTCCCAGCGCCAAATGATGCGCCGCCGCGGGCGTTCTGTGAGCGAAACCCCTGACCGTCTTGCCCGTCTAAAAAATGAGTACCTTCGCCTGGTCGTCTGGACGAAGGGATTTCTGGCGAGCCGGCCGGATACCAGGCTTCTGTGTCTGGATCGCAACGCAGTCATCCGCGACCCGCGCCGGGCCGCCGAAGCGATTAACCGTTTCCTCGGCGGCAACCTCGATGTGGAACGGATGGCCGCTGAAGTGAAGCCCGAGCTGAGCCGTCAGAACAGTGTGCAGGCCCAAACCAGGTAATCCACCTGGTGTGCGAGTGGTTACCATTTTGGCCGTTGAGTTGCCTGATAGTAATAGTACCCTGCCAAAGGTACATAAAACAAAAGTAAGGATAATTGACGGCCTCGCGGCAAAGTTGTTATATTGAGTACAAACTATGTTTAATACATCCCCTGTCGAAACAAGACCAGACGCGGCTCGGACCAACTATCTGAATACCGCCGCTCCCGCTACTGTCGACAATCGGGAGCTTCTGGAAGATCCGCTTGCGTACCTTCCGTGCTCCACGATCGTGGAGTATTCCAGAGGCCAGCTGATCTACGGCCGTTCTCAGGTTTCCAACAGCATTTATCTCGTAATTGACGGAAAAGTAAAGGTTTGCCGCACCGCTGATGACGGGCGGCAGGTAGTAGTCGATATCTACCAGCCGGATGAATTCTTTGGCGAATGCGCGTTTCTCGGCGAGAAGCACCGAACCGAAGAGGCCGTTGCCCTCGATGCCACCAAGGTGATGACGTGGTCCACAGCCGAAATCGAGGAACTGGTGGTCCGCCGCCCGCGCCTCGGTATCGCGCTCGTCCAGCTTCTCGTTCGCCGCTCTCAGGAATTTGGAGCCCGTATCGAGAGCTTTTCGATCGATAACATCGGCCGGCGCCTCGTTCGCTCGCTGATCCGGTTCTCCGAACGCCTGGGCCGTGACAGCGGCGATGGCTCGGTGGACATGATGCCGTTTACCCACGAACTGCTCTCGCAGTACGTTGGAACGTCACGCGAAATCGTGACCCACTACATGAACCAGCTTCGCCGTCAGGGATACCTGAAGTACTCCCGCAAGGGTATCAGCCTCAACCGGGAAGCCCTCCGCGACTGGCTCCGCCGCGATACCTCCGGCCACGAATAAGTCGTGGATCGGATTTACTCCGGCTGCATCAGCATCACTGTGACATTATCTGGACTTCCGGCGGCGTGAGCGGCTTCCATAAGCCGTTCACAACGCTGCTGGAGTGTTTCCCCTCTCTCCCGCAGAATCCTTTCAATCTCGTAATCCGGCACCACTCCGTGTAATCCGTCTGTCGTCAGCAGCAGAATGTCCTGCTTCTCCAGCTCGAGCGCATAGTAAAGAATCCGAACCGCCGGCGCCACCCCCACCGCCATCGTCAGCACGTGGCGCATCGGGTGGGTCCGCAGACTGGCCTCGTCGAGCCCCATTCCGATACCGATTTCCTGCACCCAGGACTGATCTTTGGTCACCGCCCGCAATTCGCCCTCATGCAGAAGATAGGCCCGGCTATCGCCCACGCTCGCGATCGCGATGTCATTGGCCCATGTCTCGAGCACCGCGACAATTGTCGTGCCCATCCCCTCCAGATTAGGGTCCCGGCTCGCCGCCCCCAGCACCTGGGCATTGGCTTCTTCCACCGCGCTCAGCAGCGCGGCCGCATCGCGGCGCGCGGAGCGCTGAAGCGATCCTTCAATCGCCTCCACCGCCATCCGCGAAGCCTGTTCCCCGCCCCGCGCTCCCCCCATGCCGTCCGCCAGCATATAGAGTCCGAGTTCCGGTACTATGCGGAAAGTATCCTGATTGGACTGCCGGACCTGACCTCGATCGGTGAGAGCGCAGACTTGAAGCATTCGGGTTGCGATTTTCCAATATAGCGTGCCCGGAAACCCTGCCAGCGTTACAAGTAACGTGACGCTGAACTTCGGCTGCCGATCACTGTCCCGTCTTACCCGCGCTCAGCAGATTGGCGAAAATCCGGAAAGCTCCCGGCACTCCGGCGGGCATTTCGCGGAACCAGGAAAATGACGTGTAAATATAAGCACCTTTTCCGTAGCGCGCGTACAATAACGCCCCTTTCAGTTCTTTCTCGCCTGTGTCGTGCGTCTCGAAAGGAGTCTCGTATTTCGGGTCCCACTTATCCGCGAAGTAGACGCCGCGCTCCTGAATCCACCCGCTGAAATCCGCTTCGGTAATCGCATTGGGGGAGCGCACAATCGTCGACGACGGGTTCAGGATCTTCACCGGAGCGTCCTCTTCCGTTACCCGCTCCGTGTTGCCTTGCGACAACGTGAACGGATACGGCCCCATGTGGTCGAAGGCTTCCGAAACCGAAGGGCTGATGCGCCGGTCGTCAATCCGGTTGTACTGCACTACCAGCGTGCCGCCCCGGTTCACGTATTCGAGAATCCGCGATTGCGCCGCCCGCAGATCGGCCCGCACCGCATACGCGCGCAGCCCCGTGACAATGGCGTCATAAACACTGAGATCGCCGCTCGTGAGCGTCTTCTCGTCGAGCAGATCCACCTGACAGCCCATTTGCCGGATCGCCTCCGGCATCTTGTCGTCGGACCCCATCACGTAGCCCACGCGCTTCGCCAGCACCTTCAGATCGACCGCCGCCATCTTCCCGCCCGACGTTTCGAAAATCGTCTGCGCCGGAATGTGCGCATAGTCGATCGTGTTGACCGTCGTCTCCACCGTCTGGCCAGTGCTCAGCCGCGCCGCCACTTTGAAATCGCCCGTACCCGGCTGCGCAGGCGGCGTCACACGGAACTTCACTTCTTCAGTCGCGTCCGCTTCTTTGAGCTGGAACGCCGCCTTCGCGGGCTCCACCCGCCATCCCGCGGGAGCTTCGAAAACCAGCTCGCCCGCCTGGTTTGCGCTCATCGCCCGCACCAGCACGCTGATGTCGCGCGTTGTCCCGATCGGAACCACGAAATTCCGCGATGGCAGCGCGACGCTCACCGGCGGTTCCACCACCACCGGCCGTACAAACTCCTCGCGCGCAGGATCAGCGTAACGATAGTGGAGCGGCTCGCTCACGGAGAACGGCCGCCCGTCCACCGTGAAATCGAACCGCACCGTCACTTCGGGGTCGATGTCCGCGCGTCCAATCAACTCCTGATCCGGAATCGTATACGTATCGCCCGCCGGGGCATGCTCCAGCCAGAACGGCTGTGACGACGGCTGATTCTTCGGCACAGTCAGCTTCAGATCCACCGTGTCTTCTTTGTTATAAGCAAGCGGAGTGTTCTTCACCGCCGCATCCGCGTCTCCCCAGCCACTCACATGGGCGCCCGCCAGCGTCATCGGCAGATGCGACCGGTTAATTGCCGTGAGCTTCACGTCCACGGCGCCGCCTGGCGCATACGCGAACTGATTCGCCTGCGCCTCCGCGTGTACGCCTGCGCAAAGCGCGATCGTGTGGTCGATTTCATCGAGCTTCCACTTTGCCCACTGCTGTCCGGAAGCCGCCATCTGCGCCACCGCCGTGCGGGCTTCGAGCAGCGCTGAAACCGTCTTCTCCGGATGCAGATCGTCGAAATCGCGCCGCGCCCGCCCCAGCAGTTCTCCCACTTTCGCGCCGCCCGGCAGCCGATTCCACGTGGTGTCGATTCCGTCCATCAAATCCGTTTTCGCCGGCGCGCCGCCGCGCAGTACGAACCCCGTCGATTGCTCTCCGAACGCCGTCAACTGCACCATCCCCTGACTCTTGTGCTGGCTTCGGCTCTCCACCGCGATCTCCCGGTACGATTTCCCAATCACCGGATCGTAATCGCCCACCGGCAGATTGAACGCAACCCTCTCCGCCGGTCCCGATGCTCCAGCCGCACCGCGCCCAGCACCCCGTCCCGCGGCGACCGCGCCCGATGATCCTGAAGCCCCGCGGCCACCGCCGCTCCCGCCCGAAGCTCCGCGTCCTCCAGGCCCGCCCGAAGGCGGCGTAAACCGCGCTTGCATCACTCGCTTCGCCTGCCACGGCTTCACCCACTTCAACTGTTCCGGAAACTTCTTCGGATCGGCGGCCGCGTCGAAGGCCTCGCGCCCCAGTATGGCGGACACCTGATGCTGCCCATGCCCGTCAGCCGGCGTACCCGAAAAGCAAAGCAGAATCACGTCCGGCTGCTGCTGCCGGATCACCCACACGATGTCCGAGAGAATCCGGTCGTGCCCCCACTTCTCCAGCGTCTCCTTCGGCGTCTTCGTGAAACCGAAATCGATTGCGCGCGTGAAATACTGCGAGGCGCCATCCACGCGCCGCGCCGCCAGCAGTTCCTGCGTGCGCAGCGCTCCCAGATATTCGCCCTGCTCGTTGCCGATCAGATTCTGACCGCCCTCGCCGCGAGTCAGCGAAAGATAGCCGGTGCGGATTTTCCTGCCGCGCGCCAGATACGCAATCACTCCGGTATTCTCATCGTCCGGGTGCGCCCCGATCATGAGCACGCTCCCCAGCACATTGAGCTTCTCGAGTTCGTAGCGGATGGCCGGCGTGCCCACCAGCCCCCGGTCGGCGCCCCGAAGCGAATAGAGTCCGGCCGCGGCGAGCGCCGCGCAGACCAGAGCCGCGCTGAATCTCTTCTGGAATTTCATGTATGTGGATCGGATGAACGAAAAGCCCGTCAAGCTGCAATTATTGCAGCCGCCCGGGTTTGCTGGGAAATGCTTACTGCGGAATCCAGGTGCTGACGACCGGATACGCGGCCTGCACGAAATTCACGCCCTGCTGGGTCGCCTGATCGCGCATCCCGGGCGCCGCCCGCACCACAACGCGCACGAGTGAAGTATCGCTCCGGTGCCGGCGGATGGAATCCGCAATCAGGTAAAACTTCGCCGCGAATTCATCGGCAATCACGCGTCCCTGCGATTGATACCAGTACAGAACCACGTCCTCGACATCGCCGTTCGATACTACATAACGGTTGATGTGGATTGTTTTCCCTGTCACGGGTATATCGATGTTTCCGCTCTCCACCGGCTGAAAGCCGGCGCCCGGCAGGCAATTCTTCGGCGAGTGCGGCGCCGCGCCCGCGCGCTGCGTTTTGAAGTATGCGATAAACAGGCTCGCGTCCGCTCCCGTTGGACTTTGATAGCCGCGGATAACCGTATCGTCGGCGCGCAGCACGGCCTCTGTATCGGCGTCGACGACGCCCTGGCCTGTCAGGATCCAGCTCCCCATCGCCGCCGGCATATCGCTCAGCGGCCGCGCCAGCGGTGTGCCTTCGCCGCGCGACGCGGAGTAAAACAACGCGCCCTGAACAATCAGAACCACCGTCAGCACCCGAAAATACTTACTATGCAGGACTGAGTTCATGACCCTTCTCCATCGCCTTCGCGCCACGCGCCAGAACCTGATGCAGCCCTGCCAGAATGGCAAACGCCACCATGAAAATCACCCATCCCTCGGCTTCATGGAAGAAACCCTCCGCCAGTTCCGGCTTGAAGTTGGCCAGCACGCCGGTAATGGTGACGCGCGCCGCGTTGGCGGCAATCGCGATGGGAATGGTCGAAAAGAAAAGTACCGTCCGCAGCCACGTCCTCTTCTCGCAGAAGTAGCCGTACACCAGAGAAAGGAAGGTGAGCGTCAGCAAAGAGCGGATGCCGCTGCAGGCCTCCACTACGTCCAGCTTCTGGCTGGCCAGTTCGAGTACGTTGCCTTCGCGCATGATAGGAATCCCCAGCAGCGAAATGGCGCCTTCCGCCACGCGGCTCGCCAGCAGTTGCAGCGGAAACGTGATCTCGTTATAGAGCACGGAGGGAATCGGCACCATGAAGAACAGCAGGAAAATCGGAAACCAGAACGTGCGCAGATACTTTTTGCCGCCCAGCAGCAGCACCGCCCCGGCAATCGAAAACACAATCGACGTGCGCGCCGTATAGAGTTCCGCGCCCAGTGTGCCGAGGTAAAGCTGCGTCGCGCCCCACATCATGACCGCCAGGCCCCACCAGCTCGGCTGCGGCGCGACTCCTTCCACCTGCGAACGCTTCTGCCAGGCAATGTAACCGGCGATGAGCGGCACGAAAAAGCCGTGCCCCATATCCGCGTCGTTCGCCCAGACCTGACCCAGCCTGTAAAGAAGGGGAGCGTAGCAAACCAGCAGAAGGGCGGCAACGCAGGCAATTGTGATCCACGGGAAAGGTTGGGAAGTCTTTTCGACAGACTCCGGACCCGACTGTGTCGCCGTCATGATGAAGTACTTATTCTACCATTCGGTTCCGGGAAGGATAGGCCCTCAGTACCATTAGTACCCAAACCATCAGGAGGGCGGGCGCCACTCAGAACGCCAGTAAATTCCCGATAGCTGCCGTCAAATCTTCAGTTTGCGGCAGAATTTTCGCTTCGAGCGCCGGCTGGTAAGCCACCCACGTATCGAGCGCCGCCACCCGCCGGACGGGCGCATCCAGCCAGGTAAACAGCTCATCAGCAATCCGGGCCGCGATCTCCGCCCCGAACCCGAAGCTGAGTGTGTCTTCGTACGCTACGATCACGCGGCTCGTCTTCTTCACGCTCGTCGCAATCGTCTCCCAGTCGTAAGGCGCCAGCGACCGCAGATCGATCACCTCGATCGTCCGGTTCGGCTGATCCTTTTCGATTTCCTGCGCAGCCACGATCGCCTTCTGCACCAGCGCGCCATAGGTCACGACGGTCAGCGATTGCCCTGCCTTCACGACCTTCGCCTTGCCGAACGGAATCATGAAATCCGGCCCCGGGTACGGCGCGCGATTGTACATCTCGCGATACAGCTTCTTGTGTTCGAGGAACAGCACCGGATCCTCGCACCGGATCGCCGTCCGCAGCAGCCCGCAGGCATCTTCCGCGTTCGACGGAAACACCACGCGCAATCCTGGAATATGCGTGAACGTCACCTCGCCCGACTGGCTGTGATAAATCGATCCGCCGCCCAGATAACCGCCAATCGGCACGCGCAGCACAAGCGGAGCTGAGAACTGCCCGTTCGACCGCCACCGCAGCGAAGCCAGTTCATCGCGAAGCTGCATCATCGCCGGCCAGATGTAATCGAAGAACTGAATCTCCGCGACCGGCTTCATCCCCATCATCGCCATACCGCTCGCGCGCCCCACAATCGAGGCCTCCGCGATCGGCGCATTGAAGCAACGCGACGCCCCGAACTCCGCCTGCAATCCGGCGGTAATCTTGAATACGCCGCCCTTGCCTTTGATCTCGCTCAGGTTCCCTTCGCGGCTGCAATCCGCCACGTCTTCGCCGAACACAATCACGCGTTCGTTGTGGCGCATCTCATCGCGCAACGTCTGGTTGATCAGATCGCCCATGATGCGCGGCTCGCCTTCCGGCCGCGCCGGCGTATCGAATTTCGAAGAAGCCGGATCCACGCTCTCCGAATACAGATGACGCATCGCGGCGCTCTCGTCCGGCAACGGAGCCTTCAGCGCGCGCTGCGCGTCTTCGATCACCTGCCCATCGATCTCACGCTTAATCCTGTTGATCTCGTCTTCGCTCAGAACGCCATGCTCCGCGAGAAACACCGGAAACGTAACCAGCGGATCGCGCCCTGCCTCATCCTCACGCTCGCGCTTGGTCTTGTAGTCGCGCTCGTCTTCGCTGAACGAATGGGAATAAGGGCGCGTGCAGTGCGCATGCACCAGCGCGGGCCCGTGCCCTTCGCGGCACCAGGCCGCCGCCGCCGTCACCGCGCGGTAGGACGAAACGAAATCCGTCCCATCCACTTCAATCGTCAGCATGTCCGGGAATCCAGCCATCAGTTTCGAAATCGAACCGCCCGGCGTCTGGTGCTCCACTGGCACGGAAATCGCGAAACCGTTGTCCTGCACCAGAAACAGTACGGGCGCGCGTAACAGACACGCCTGATTGATCGACTCCCAGAATTCGCCTTCGCTCGTCGCGCCTTCGCCCGATGACGCGAGCACCACCCGCTGCTCGCCCGGATGCAGATATCTCATCGCCTCCGCGCATCCTACCGCCGGCAGAAACTGCGTGCCCGTAGCGGACGACGGCGAAACGATATGAAGCGACGGATTCGTCCAGTGCGATGGCATCTGCCGCCCGCCGGACGACGGATCGTCCGCCGACCCCACCGCCTGCAGCAGCATGTCGAGCGGCGTCATGCCGAGCGCGAGCGAGAGCGCGCGATCGCGGTAATAAGGAAAGAACCAGTCATGCCCGGCGCGCAACGCCATCCCCGCGGCGACCTGAATAGCTTCGTGGCCGGCGCAACTGATCTGAAAAAAGATCTTGTTCTGCCGTTTGAGAAGGATTTCGCGGTCGTCAATTCGCCGCGATGTATACATTAGCCGGAAGGCCTGCGCGAGTGCTTCGGGCCCAAGCCCTGCCCCTCGCGCAACGGCCAGCCGTTCAGAGGTGGCGGGCGTACTGAACGCGGTCGTCATGTCTAAAACCCTCCACACTATAGCAAAAGCGCCAGTGGGGCGGGGCTTCGGCCCTGCACGCCAGGCTTCTGCCTGGCGCGGCCCCTGATATAGTGCTCACTGAACGATCATGACCAACCCGGAACGCAGACGTTTTTTGACCCACGCGGGAGCGGGGCTGGCTATCACAACGCTGGGGATTCGCCCGCAAATGGCCGCAGGCCAATCTGCAGGCGCCAACGCCAATACGACGATCGACGTCCGCGCGTTCGGCGCAACGGGAGACGGAAAGACCATCGACACGCCGTCGATCAATAAAGCCATCGACTCCATCGCCGCCTCCGGAGGCGGCACGCTGTTCTTCCCCGCCGGCAACTATCTCTCTTATTCCATCCACCTCAAAAGCAACATCGCGTTCTATCTCGATGCGGGCGCCACCATTGTGGCCGCCGATTCACCGGCTGATGGCGCGGCTCCGGCGCCCGGCGCCTCCTACGACGCCGCCGAACCCAATGACGGCGACAACCACTATCAGGATTTCGGCCACAGCCATTGGCACAATTCCCTCATCTGGGCGGAGGGGATGGAGAATATCGCCATCACCGGCCCCGGCCGCATTTGGGGGAAAGGCCTGAGCAGAGGCGCCGGACGGGAAGGTCCCCGCGCGGAATCGCCAGGGGTCGGCAACAAATCCATCGCCCTGAAAAATTGCCGCAACGTCATCCTGCGCGATTTCTCCATCCTGCACGGCGGCCATTTCGGAATCCTGGCCACAGGCGCCGACAATCTCACCATCGACAATCTGAAAATCGACACCAACCGCGACGGCATGGATATCGACTGCTGCCGCAACGTCCGCATCTCGAACTGCTACGTCAACTCGCCCTGGGACGACGGCATCTGCCTCAAGAGCTCCTACGGTCTCAACTCCGCGAAGCCGACGGAATTCGTCACCATCAGCGATTGCTATGTCAGCGGCTGCTTCGAAGAAGGCACGCTGCTCGACGCCACTTACAAACGCTTCGGCCCCGAAGTCCGCGTACCCCACACCGGGCGCATCAAATTCGGCACCGAATCGAACGGCGGCTTCCGCAACGTCACCATCTCCAACTGCGTTTTCGAAGGCTGCCAGGGACTCGCGCTCGAAACAGTGGATGGTGCGCTGCTCGAAGATGTCACCGTCACGAATATTTCGATGCGCGACATCATCAGCGCGCCGATCTTTCTGCGCCTGGGCAAGCGCATGCGCGGCCCGAAAGACGCCGCCATCGGTACGCTGAAGCGCATCATCATCAGCAACATCGTTTGTTCGAACTCCGTCGCGCGCCTGGGCTCCATCATCAGCGGCATTCCCGGCCATGAAATCGAGGACGTGAAAATCAGCAACGTGACCGTGCAGCATCAGGGAGGCGGCACAAAAGAAGACGCAGCCCTGCAGCCAGCGGAACGCGAGGAGACCTATCCCGAGCCCGGCATGTTCGGAACCATGCCCTCGCACGGATTCTACGTTCGCCACGTCAAGGGAATCCAGTTCGACAACATCGATATCCAGCCGGCGAAAGAAGACCAGCGCCCAACGTTCGTGCTGGATCAGGTTGAACAGGCCGATTTCTTCCGCATCAAAACGCCGAAGGCGCAAGGTGTGCCCGTATTCTCCCTGTCGGACGTCTCAGATTTCAACCTGCACTTCTGCAGTTCCGCGCCGGACACCCATATCGACCACACCGACCACCAAACGGTCGGCTAGCGGTTCTCGTGGGGCGGGGCTTCCGCCCTGTCCGGATGGCGCTTCGCGCCACAAGCAACCATGAAAGCCCGCCAATAGCGCTTCTATTGTTATCAATAATTTGCGGCGGGCTTTCAATGGTGCGCGACGGGCTTCGGCCCGGCGCCAATCAACCCCGAATCGCCAACCGCACAAGCTCACCCGGCTTCGGCGACTTACCCTGCAGCAGAATCACCACGCGGAACACGCGAGCGGCCAGCCACGAAATCGCCACCGTGGTCACCACAATACCCGCCAGCCCCACCCATGGCTGCCATGCCGGCACTCCCGCCTCCATCGTTTGCCGCATCATCATCATCACAGGCGTGAACAAAGGAATCAGCGACATCGCCGTGACGAAAGCGCCGTTCGGCTGCTGCATGACCGGCGTGATCATGATCAGCGGAATAATAACCGGAGCGATCAGCAGGACGTTTAAATTCTGCGCATCCTGAGGACTGCCAGACGCCGCTCCCAGCACCGCCGCAAACGCGGACAATATGATCACTTCGGCAAGCAGATAAACCACAAACCACGGCAGAAACCGGAGCGGCGCGAGATCCTGCATCCCGAGCGCATGCAGCGCGAACGGCGCTCCCGCCAGATAGACAGCCGCGGTCGTCAGCGATCGTCCGATCGCCGCCACCACTTTACCCGCGATCAGTTCGAACGGCGTCGCGGATGCCAGCAGCATTTCATAAATGCGTTGCATCTTGTCCTCAGCGATCGCGGGAAGCATGGGAGCCGACGTCATCATAACGATCATTCCCAGCAAAACGCCCAGCACCACAGGGACTGCCACATTCGCCAGATTGTTCTTCTGTCCAGACGCATGGATCAGACCGGTCTGCGCATCCTTTGTCACCAGAGCCCGGCCCTGAACGGCTACCGCGCCCAGCACTTCATCGAATCTGCTTCTGTCCACGCCAAGCTGTGCAAGACGCGCTCTGCGAAGCCCGTCGTTCAATGGACCCGTAAGCCATTGCCTCGCCTGTCCAAGCGTGTCTTCTTTGGAATACCAGGTAACCGCGCGCGGTTCGATCTCGAGGAATCCAAACAGCTCGCCCCGGCGTACCCGGTCCGAAAGCTCCAGCCGTTGCTCATCCGGAGCAGCCGCATTCGGAACAACCGTCTCCAGCCGGTATTTCGGCATCGCCTGGCGCCCGGTCTTTTTATCGATAAGCTGGATTTGATTCAGGCGCTCAATCGATTCCATGACAGACGCCGCCGCGATTCCGGTGTGATCGATAATCGCGACTCGCCGCTCGCGCACATCCGGCCGCTTGTTCACAATGGCGACCCCGATAATTCCGCCTCCGAAAAGGAGCGGCGCAATCACCAGCCCGAGCAAAAATGCCTTTGTCCGGACAGACGCAATGTAGTCGCGTTTTGCGACGATCAGGATTTTATGCACCAGTTGCCTTCGCGGAAGATTCCGGACCCGCAATCCGGATGAAGATATCGTGCAGTGACGGCTTCGCAACCCGGAAGCTGGTTATCCGCGTGCGCAGCACAAGCTCACGCAATACAAGCTGCGGATCGTACCCGCGCGTCAGCCGCAACTCCCGCTCGCTACCCACATCGCGTACATGCTCAACCCCGGCGATGCCGGTAAGGTCCGAAGATCGGTCCTGCGTGGCAACCAGGATCGAATCGTTACCGTAGCGCTCCTGAATCTCTGCTAGAGACCCGTCGAGCACCTTTTTCCCGCGGAAGATCATAAAAATCGAATCGCACATCGTTTCCGCGGAGTGCATATCGTGAGTGCTCAGCACAACCGTCGCGCCGCGGCGGCGCAGCTCCCGAATCGCGTTGCGGATCGACTCCGCGCCCAAAGGATCCAGCCCGGTGAACGGTTCATCGAGGATCAGAAGACGAGGACGCCCCAACACCGCGGCAATGAATTGCGCCTTCTGCGACATTCCCTTGCTGAGCGCTTCCACCGGCTGATTGGCCCAGTCCGCGAGGCCCAGCCGCTCCATCCACTCGTCCGCTTCGCCCCGGATATCGCCGCCGCCCCGCAGTTGACCGTGAAATTCGAGCAACTCGCGCAATCGCATTTTTCGATAAAGGCCGCGCTCTTCCGGCAGATAGCCGATTTGCCCGTTCGGAACCCCGGTCATCTCCTCGCCGAAAACCCGAATAGAACCCTGATCGGGATGGAGTATCCCCACAACCATCCGCATCGTGGTCGACTTGCCCGACCCATTCGGCCCAATAAAGCCATGAATAGACGCCTCGGGAATAGTCAGAGTAAGATCGTCCACGGCCCTCACGCCGCCGAAGATCTTCGTCACATGATCGATTTGGATCGCTTGCATCACAATCCAAGTAGTGGATTAGTTTTCATTTAAAGGCCCTGCTTAACGAGGCGAAACCTGGCTCCATCCAGCCTGACCGATCAGCCAAAGAAACGCAAGCGCCAGAAGTATAACGAACAGTGCCGGGATCTTGTAACGAAGTTTCACGTCTCTCGGCACGCATCCCAGTCTAAACGGCGCCCGCACCGCAGGCAATCGGCGGTAAAGTGGAACAGAACCGATTGGCAAATCAGAATCAGCAGGCAGACGCTGCACACGATGAAAAGCCGACCGTGGCTCGCCGTGGACCGGCAACGATTGAAAGCGTACTGCGCTTCGTAAACCCGGCGTCTGATGCGGAATCCGAGCGCTTCGTCGCCGCTATCTATGCTGACCGCCGCCAAGCCCGCGGACATTCGTTCGCAGAATGAACCGGATCATCGACACCGGCGTCGCATCGTAAAATCCTCAACCGGCAATCATCGGCGTCGCCGGATGTTGAGGTCCTTCACGCGCAACACGACTCCCTCATTCATACCCCTCGCAAAACTACTCGCCGGAGCACTCGCGGGGAACTGGGGACCGCGCCGTCTTCAATTGCCTGAACAGTTCATCGAAGGATTTGGCGTCGTCTGTGCCGATGACGCAATGTGCGCGTCCTGGGCATCCATGCGTGCTCGCGCACGCTCTATCGGCCGCTAATTCTCCACCCCTGCGTTAGCGCACGCCGCGGCGGTCGATCCATTTCCTCAACGAACTGTCGCTTTCACGCGATCGTTGCCCTGTCAGCAGGCGCTCCACGCTGATATCTTCATCACGGTCAGCCCAGTGAATCCCGTGCCCCCGGCCAATCAACGACCAACCCTCGGAAACCACGCAACCGGAACGGTGATCGTTCCGCCGTCGGACAGATCAACGGAAAGATCCAGGTCCGTCACCCGCACGGACAATGCCGAGGCGCCGGCAATTTCAGCCTGCGAAGTACTCATGCCATGCCTTCCACGCGGGAGTTATCGGCTCTTCTGAATCCTTCACTCCACTCCGCATCCCTTACCGCCGGCGCCCCTTTTTTCCTCCCTTCTTCTCCTGCCTCCTGGGCGCCCTCGCCTTCACCGCCTCCACAATCGAAAACTGCAGCTTGCGCTCGATCGGATCCACCCGGTCCAGCAGCACCCGCACCCGATCCCCAATCGAATACGTCCGCCGCGTCCGCTGCCCAATAATTTTCCGCACATTCTCGTGATACGCAAACCGGTCCCCCGGCAGCGACTCAATCGGAACCAGCCCCTCTACGAACCACTGCGCCAGTTCCACAAACGCCCCATACTTCGCCGTACTGATGATCAGCCCGTCGAACTCCGCCCCCACCTGGCTTTCCATGAACCGCGCCTTTTTCCACTCGATTAGTTCCCGCTCCGCCTCCGCCGCGCGCCGCTCCGTAAACGAACAGTCCTCCGCAATCGATCGCAATTCCCCCTCATTCGAATACGTCCCGCCATCGAGCGCCGCCCCCAGCAACCGATGCACAATCAAATCCGGATATCGCCGGATCGGCGACGTGAAATGCGTATAGTGCGAAGCCGCCAGCGCAAAATGCCCCGTATTCGACTCGCTGTACCGCGCCTGCTTCAGCGACCGCAGCATCAGATAGCTGAGAATCCGCTCTTCCGGCTTCCCCTCAATTCGCTCCACCAGCCTCTGGTAAGCCTTCGACGTCACCGCCACCTCACCCGGCAGCATCACATCCTTATAAGCCGTCCGGTCCTGCGATTTCTTCTCGTGGTACCGGATCCGCTGCGCCGGCACATGCCCCACCCCCAGCGAATAACCGAACTGCGACGCCAGATCCTCAAACTCCATCACCCGTTTCGGGTCCGGCGGATCGTGCACACGATAAATCGACGCATGCCCCGTCGCCTCCAGATGCGCCGCCACCGCCTCATTCGCCGCCAGCATGAACTCCTCGATGAGCCGGTTCGCAATCGTCCGCTCGCTCCGCGTGACGCCGATCATCTCCCCGTCCGGACTGAACTCAATCTGCGGCTCCGGCAAATCGAAATCGATCGACCCGCGCCGGTCCCGCCGCCGCATCAGAATCTCCGCGAAATCCCGCATCAGTTCAAATCGCGAAACCAGCGGCGCATACCGCTCCCGCAGCGCCAGATCCCCTTCGAGCAGCCGATGAACATTCGTATACGTCATCCGCTCCACGCTGCGAATCACGCCCCGGCAAAACTCAAACCCCACCGGCTCGCCCTTCGGGTCGAATTCGATCAGCGCCGACATCACCAGCCTGTCCACACCCGGCTTCAGCGAGCAAATATTCGTCGAAAGCTCAAACGGCAGCATCGGCACCGCGCGATCGGGGAAATACACGCTCGTCCCGCGCATCTGCGCTTCCACATCAATCGCCGAACCCGGCTTCACATAATGACTCACGTCCGCGATATGCACCTGCAGCGCGAACCCGCCATTCGCCAGCCGATCCACCATCACCGCATCGTCGAAATCGCGAGCCGTTTCGCCATCAATCGTCACAATCGGCAGCCCGCGGAAATCCCGCCGCCCGCGCAGATCGCCAGGCGCAATCGTCTCCGCTACCTGCCGCGCCTCTTCCACCACCGCCGCCGGAAATCGATGCGGTAGCTGGTGCTTCCGGATCACAATCTCTACGTCGATCCCGAAGTCCCCCGGTTTCCCCAGCACCTCCACAATCCGCCCCACAGGATGGCTGTCGCCCTTCCCGTAGTCCAGAATCTCGGCCGTCACGATCATCCCTTCGAGATCCTCCGGCCCCGCGATCGCCACCGGCGCCGGCCCGATCCGATCCACCTGCTCGTCCTGATCCGGCCTCTCCATCCCCTCCGGAATCTCAATCCACTCCCGCAGCCGCTGATCGAACGGCGCTACAAACATCCCGCGCCGCGTGATTCGAAACTCCCCGGTCACCGTCGGATGCGCCCGCTTCACCACCTGTACGACTTCGCCCTCAGCCCGTCCCTCGCGCCCGCGATACGTAATCCGGACAATCGCCCGGTCCCCCTGCATCGCTCCCCGAATCGCATCGCGGCTCAGATAGATGTCGCCGGTCACCCCGGGAATCGGGTTATCGGGCACTAAAAACCCATATCCCTCCCGATGCACCACGATCCGCCCCACAATCTGGCCCTTCGCGGCCGCGGGCGCTTCATAATGACCGGCGCGCGTTTCGATCAGTTCCCCGCGCGCCACCAGCCGGTCCAGTTCATTTTCGATCGCAATTCTCTCCGCTCCGCGGATGCGCAGCTCTCGAAACAGCGTTTTAAGAGTTGTGCGTCCGTGCGGCTGTTTGCGGATGTGACCAAGCAAGTCAGCGGACGTCATACACTTAAGAACACCATAACGGCCTGGAATTGTCACGAAACGCCGCTCCGGGGCATTGATTCGGTAGTGGTTTAATTAAAGTAAAGAGAGAACAATGCGAACCTTACTGTTGCTTCTTCCGCTTGCGGTTCTGTCCGCCCAGACGCCCAAAACGAACACGGCGAAAACCGTTGCCGCCAAAGCCCCGGCGGCCAAAACGGTTCAGAACTACAAGGAAATGGGATCGCCCAGCGCCCCCATCACGATCTACGCCTACACCGACTACGAGTGCCCCCACTGCGCGCGCTTCTATCAGGAATTCATGCCGCAGTTCACGAAGGACTACATTCAGACCGGCAAAGTAAAGTTCGTCCACAAGGATTTCCCTCTTCCCCAGCACCAGCACGCCGTCATGGCCGCGAAGTATGCGGACGCCGCCGGCGAAGTCGGCTACTATGACGTCGCCGTACAGCAGATCTTCAAGACTCAGGGAACCTGGGGCATTACGGAAACCAGCCCCGGCACCGGCAACATCGATGGCGAGCTGACGAAGGTCATCCCTCCCGGCGCGATGCAGAAAATCCGCGAAATCGTCAAGACCAATGGCCCCATCGACGCGCAGATCGCGAAAGACGTTTCCGAGGCCCAGAATCTGGATCACGTGAACTCCACGCCCACGATCGTCATCGTCACCCGCTCCGGCAAGCGCGAAGCGCTCTCCACCGTCATGGAGATGCCGTACTCGATCTTCAAAAAATATCTCGATGCGAAAATCGCCGGCCAGTAATGTGGGGCAGATTGTCAATCTGCGGCCGATTGGAAATCGGCTGACACCATAAAATCGGCCGACACATAGATGAAGCGCTGGCTCTTAATCATCGGACGTTTGATCCTGGGCGCGATCTTCGTATATGCGGCCTACGCCAAACTGCGCGCGCCCTGGGTCGAGTTCGCGGGCTCCCTCGCCGCCTTCCAGCTTCTGCCCGATAACCTGCTGGAACCAATCGCCCGCACGCTGCCGGCGTTTGAATTAATTCTCGGTCTCGGCCTGATCTCCGGCCTCTGGCAGCGCTGGTTTTCGCTGGTGGCGAGCCTCCTGCTTCTTCTTTTCTTCTCCGTCATGGTGCGCTCTTACGCGATGGGCCTCCAGATCGATTGCGGCTGCTTCGGCCCCGGTGAAGCCCTCGGACCCAAAACGCTCGCGCGCGATTTCACCATGCTCGCGCTGGCCGTCGCCGTCACCATCGCATCGTTCCGGATGAAACGCGATTCCGGCGCCGCGTCCTCATCGCCCGCCGTCGCATAAAATACAAGGTGAAATGCGCAGAACATTAGCAATTCTTCCCGCCCTGGCGCTTGCCGCCACGCTCTCTGCTCAGGCCCCGAAGGCGGCGTCAAAGATGTCGGCCGCTTCGAAGATGTCGGCCTCCCCAAAAGCCGCGCCGCCCGCAAAAGCGGCCGCCGACGTTCCCCGTCCATCCGGCGAATTCGTGATCCACATGCTCAACGGCCCGGATAAGCTCCTCACCTCTTACCGCGGCAAATTCGTCGTTCTGGCGTTCATGTACACCACCTGCCCCCACTGCCAGCACACCTCCGGTCTCCTCTCGAAAATCCAGACCGAATACGCCTCGAAAGGCGTCCAGGCGCTGGGCGTCACCATCGATCAGGGCGCGAAAGAGGGAATCCCGACTTTCATCAAAATCACCGGCGCCAACTTCCCCATCGGCTATTCCGACCCGGCCCCGGCCCTCAAATTCATGCACGTGGATACGAACAAGGATTGGTTCATTCCCATGCTGGCCTTCATTGACCAGAAGGGCATCGTCCGCTCGCAGTATGTCTCCTACGGTGAAGGCGGCCCTGCCGAAAAGTTTCTGGACGAACAGGACGGCGATCCCGCGAAGGGCGACAAAGGCAGCATTCGCCGCGAGATCGATAAGTACCTGACGCCGGCAAAAAAATAATCACTTCCAGATGCAGAGCACCATTCTCGGCATCACATTCCGTAACCCGGTGCTGGCCGCGTCCGGCACCTTCGGCTACGGTGTGGAATTCGAGCAGCAGGTCGACCTCAACACGCTCGGCGGCATCGTGGTCAAAGGCCTTTCCCGCGAACCGATCGCCGGCAATGCAGCGCCCCGTCTCTGGGAGGCGCGCGCCGGTATGCTCAACTCCGTCGGACTCCAGAACATCGGAGCCCGCGCCTTCGTCGAACAGAAGCTACCCGC
>CAZWTH010000405.1:0-10616 GCA_964636715.1 uncultured Solibacteraceae bacterium
CTCCACCAGCCCCAACGTCCGTGCCGCACTTGCCAGACTCTGCCCTGACTCCACCAGCCGTACCGCTTCCTGCTTAAATTCGAGCGTGTACTTCGCCCGCTTTGCTTTTTCCATTTTTCTCCCTTTGCTGATTCTCAGCTAAGGGATACGTTTTTCGCGGGCAAGGTCAGTGCTGGCTATCGGTAACAGCCGGCCGGCACCCCAGTTCCGGCTGTTATCCGGCCCTAAAAACTTCCTGAAAACTGACTTCAAGATTCAAAAAAAGCCAAGAGCCGGTGACAATCCCGCCGCGAGCATGCGCATGGAGTACTGGCGGGTCTTTCTTTCGAATCTCGTACTTAGGGAGAACGGAATATCAATACCGCAACCAAATTCGCTGGGCAATCTTCGATTCAGTCTGAGAGGACGCGATCTTTGGATCACGGTGTATGCTGCGTCCTCACTTGGGCGTATTGGGGTCTTCGTGCGTGGAACTGATTTTTACTACTCGCTTTTCAGGAAAGATAAATCGTCCATCAACGCGATCCTTGGACCAGACTCGAAATGGGAGGAATCGGGCGATTCCTGGTACATCGCAGTAGCATGCACAGCCGACCCATTTGACAAAAAGGCCTGGCCGTCACAGCACAAGTGGCTTGCAGTCACGCTCGAAAAATTTCTTCAGGCATTCCAACCTTACGCAGAGACCAGGAAAGCAACGCGGGCCGCAGGCGCGTAGTAATCATCGTCGAAAGGATCAGGCATCCGGAGTTCAACCTCGTTTCCGCGCAATCATCACCACCGTCTGCCCCAGCGGCAAATCCCACCCCCAACCCACCAGCGCCCCCTCAAACCACAACATCGCCCCCAGCGCCGAATCCAGCCATCCCGCCACGGGCTTCACCCCGCTATCCACCGGCGTCCGCATCAACGGCTCCCACACACGAAACCGGAACCACGCCACCGGCAGCAGCAAACTATTCAGATAAGTACATCGCACCATCTCCAGCCCGTTCTCGCGCGCCAACCGCAACAGCCGCCCTTTCGTGAACCGCTGCCGCTCATGAGTAAACGCCGAATGCCGGCTGCGCAGCGCATCGAGCGCCGCCACCCGAATCATCACCAACCCACCCGGCCGCACAACACGCGCCAGTTCCGCCACCGCCGCGCTCTCCGTCCCGCGCTCCAGATGAATCAGCACATCGAGCGACAGCACACACCCGTACCGCCCGCTGTCAATCGGAAGCGCCCGGATGTCGGCCTGCACCATGCGTTGCAGCCCGTTCGCCTGCGCATACCGCAGCCCCTCGCCCGCCAGATCCACCACATCCACCGGACACCCGAACTCCCTCGCCACCTTCAGCGCGAAATTCCCCGTGCCGCAGCCCGCTTCCAGTATTCGGTCCGGCGCGGCCGGCAACGTGCGCCGCAGCAGCCGCAACGCAATCTGGTGCATCCCCCGGTACCACCAAAACGAATTCTCGGCGTTCGCAATATTCTCGAACTCCGCCGGATTCATCATGCGGCTACGCAGCCACCGGCGCGCTCACGGTATGTCCCAGCGGACACGCGCCGCCCTCCTCCACCGCACGATAGTACTGGTAGAACTGCCCGTAGTAACCGAGCGTCCGCCGCACCCCCTCGGCGAACTCCGTCCGTGCGCGCCATCCGAGCATCTCCATCGCGCGCTCGTCGCTCGATACATAGCTCCCGATATCGATCTTCTTCCTCGCCGCTGGAAACGGCTGCAGCCGGCACGGCGGCAAAACCGCCTGCCGCGAAATCTCTTCCGCGATTTCATGCAGCGAATAAACCGCCGTACTCGATCCGATATTCACCGTTCGCTGCGCCGGCGCATCCACCGCGCCCGCCAGCAGCATCGCCTCGCATGCGTCATCCACATATAACGGATCGCGCAGTTGACCGCCATCGCCGAAAACGCTGATCTGCTTCCCCTCCAGGGCGCGCCGGAAAAACACCGGCAGAAATCCCTGGCACGGCAGTCCGATCGCCATCCTCGGCCCATAGATATTCGTCAGCCGCAGCACCACCGCATCGATCTCGCCCAGCCGGCTCAGCAGCAAATGATATTGCCCCGCCGCATGTTTATGGACCCCGTTGTAATCCACCGCCATGATCTGGTGTTTCTCGGCAACCGGCAGTCTCTTCGGCTTGCCGTACACCTGCCGCGTGCTCGCATAGACCACGCGCTTTCCTTTCGCATAGCGCGCGCACGCCTGCAAAAATCGCAATTGCGACTGCCCGTTGATCCGGAAATCGCGCTCCGGAAACAGCATGGAGTGCGTGTGGCTCACCTCGCCCGCCAGATTGAAAATGACGTCCGCCGCCAGCAGCGCTCCCGAGATCAGCTTCTCGTCGCCGATATCGCCCTGCAGCACGGTAATGTCGCGCTGCGCCGCATCCAGATTGAACGGATTCCCTCCGCACCCCGGCTCGCACGAATCCACCACCGTCACTCGCGCCCCGCCGCGCGCCAGCTGCAGCGCCAGATTGCTGCCGATGAATCCCAAACCGCCCGTCACCAGCACGTGCTCCCCGCGATACCACCGCGCCGCTTCGTCTATCCCCGTCATCGCATCCCCATGCGGATTCTCTCCGCGATATACTCCGCGTCCCCTTCCGATATGTGCGGCCCGCCCGGCAGCGAAAGCACCTCTCTGCTCGCCACATCGGAAACGGAAGGAACCGCGGCGAAACTCGCCCGCCTTCGTAACCCAGGCTGCCGGTGCAATGGCGCCGGATAGTGAATTCCCGTCTGGATTCCCTCCGCCGCCAGCGCCTTCCGCAGACTGTCGCGCCGGTTCGACCGCATCACGTAGAGATGGTGCGCCGAGTTCGCCGTCGCTCCCGTCAGCCCGATACCCGCCCTTCTGTACGCATTCGCGATTCGCCGCCGGTGCCCGGACCAATGCGCCAGATGCGGCAGAAACGCCCGCAGATAACACGCCTGAATCTCATCCAGCCGTGAGTTGATTCCAGGCGCCCGGGCCACCTGATCGCCCTTCCTCCCGCCATCGCGCAACAGCCGGATACGCCGCGCCACCCGCGCCGAATCGGTCACGACCGCGCCGCCATCTCCCACGCCGCCCAGATTCTTCGTCGGATAAAAACTGTACGCCGTATAGGGCGAAAACGCGGTGAGCGGCTTGCCCCCATACATCGCCCCATGCGCCTGGCACGCATCCTGAATCAGCGTCGCCCCTCGTTCCTTGCACAGCGCCGAAATCTCGTCCAGCCGGCACACATCCCCGTACAGATGGACACACAGTACGGCCGCCGTTCGCGGAGTCCAGGCCGCGCGAATGCTCTCCGGCGAAAGCAGCAGCGTCTCCGCGTCCACATCCGCGATGCGCAGCCTCGCGCCCGCCGCCAGCACCGCCTGCGCGGTGAACAGCGAGGTGAAAGACGGAACAATCACTTCCTGATCGGCCCGCACAATCCCGGCTTCGCGCAGGCACAACTCGATCGCCGCGGCGCCGCTCCCCACTCCTACCGCGTGACCGGCATGAAACGCCGCCGCCAGTTCCCCCTCAAACCGCTCCACCTGCTCTCCCAGCACATACAATCCCGCCGCATGCATGGCGGCCAGATTCCGCGCAATCCCAGGCGCCGCCCGTTCCAGTACCGGTTTCAGATCGAACATCGCGAGGCACTTCCGCGCGCTCACAGGAATCCCCGCATCGCCACGAACCGCACGTACAGCAGGCAAAGCTGCACGAACGTCGCGCCGAGCGAGCTGAAGCGGAAAAACTGCGAGCGGCCATACTGCCGCGCGAAATGAGATACGGGCACTTCCGCCACCCGCATACCGCTCGATTCCAGCTTCTTCACCAGTTCCACGCACACCGTCCCGCTCGTGCACCGCAGCGGGCTGCGATGGATCAAAGACCGCCGCACCAGCCGGTAATCGCAATCGATGTCGCGCAGCTTCACCCGGAAAAGCAGCCTCGCCACTTTGTTGTAAAGAAGCCCGATCGCAACCCTGTGCCACGGATCCTGCCGCTCGGTTTTATAGCCGTTGACAAGCCCCGTATCCGGCCACGCCAGTTCCAGCAGGGCCGGCAGTTCGCGCACGTCGTACTGGCCGTCGCCGTCGGTATAGAAAACGAATTCTTTCTTCGCGGCTTCGAAGCCGCTGCGCAGCGCGGCGCCGTACCCGCGGTTATGAGGATGCGTCACAATCCGCAGCCGCGGCCCGAAACGCCGCCGCAGCCGCAGCAGCACATCGGCCGTATCGTCCTGGCTGCCGTCGTTGACCACAATGACTTCGTAGTCGTCCACATGCTGCGCCAGCACTTCGAATGTCGCCCCGATCAATCCCGGCAGCGATCGGGAGTCGTTATACGCCGGGAAAAACACGCTCAGGCTGTAGGGGAAAACCATCGGCCTCTGAGCGTATAGCCGCTCGCGGCCGGTGTCCATACAGCAAATTCTGTATTGCCTCCCGATGTCCGCGGGCGTCTAATGATCAGAGTGCGAATCGCCCTCTTGCTGGCCGCGCTTGCCGGGCTGGCCATCCTGCCTTACATCCCTGTCTTCTCCCAACCGCTGATCGCCGATGATTATCAGCAGATCGACATGTCCCGCGGTTGGGGACCGCCCTCCGGCTGGCACGAACTCGCCGCGGACCGCCTCTACCGTTCCCGCGCCACCTCCATCATTTATACGTATTGGACGGACCGATTTTTCGGCGTCAATCCACCCGCGCTCTATGCCTCCACGCTTCTGCTGCACGTCATCAATGTGTGGCTGCTCTTCGCGCTCGGGTCATGGAAACGCCTCGGCTGGAAGATCTCCTTCGCCATGGCGGGCTTCTTCGGCCTCTATCTGGGCCATCAGGAGGCCGTCATGTGGTACGCGGCCCTGCATGAACTGCTCCTCTTCCTCTTCGTCTCGCTATTCCTGATTTGCTGGACCAGATGGATGGAGAAACCCTCCGGAGGCTGGAGCCTTTATGCCGCCTCCTTCGCCTGTTTCCTGCTGGCGATCTATTCGAAAGAGCCCGGCGTCGTCCTCGTTCCCTTCGCCGCGCTCATCGCCTGGTGGGACGGGCGCAATCGACGCGTCCAGTTAGCGGCCGTCATTCCGCTCGCGATCATCGCCCTCTGGTACACGTACGAAATCCTCACCGCGGGCAAGTCGCATCAGCACCTGAACGACGGCACATTCTCCATCCACGCGCCCTTCTGGATTACCTGGCGCAACAGTTACGGCCGCCTCCTCTGGGTCTGGGGCTTCATCAGCATCGCATGGCTCTGGGCATCGGGCGAATGGCGCCGTTACCGGAGCCTTCTGCTCGCGGCCGGCGTCTGGATCTCCATCGCGCTCCTGCCCTTCTCGTTCCTCACTTACATGCCGCGCATCCCGAGCCGCCATACCTATCTGCCCAGCGCGGGCTTAGCCCTGCTCGTCGGGGTCGCCTTCGTCAGCTTCCACGAACGAACGCGCGAACGGTGGCGCTTCGCCCTGCCGGCGGTTGCAACCATACTCGTCGCGCACCATTGCCTCTATCTCTGGCTGGTGAAGCGGCCGCAGTATATGACGCGCGCCGCATCCAGCGAAACCGTGCTCCGCCTCGTCCGTGAAGGACACACGCCCCTCCACATCGTGTGCTTTCCCTACAACTCGATGGTGGGAGACCTCGCGGTGAAAATGATGCTCGATCGCGACCCCGCGAAAGTGCTCGTCTGGGAAAACGGATTCCAGCAGGCGACCTGTCCCCTCGGTCGCTTCACCTGGCCAGGCGGCGCAGAACCCGCGGCGCGGCCCATTACGCAACCAGCCCGCGCCGCACTGCGCTGATCACCAGTTCCGCCGCGGTATGCACGCCGAGTTTCTCCATGATTCGCGACCGGTGCGTCTCTACCGTGTGCAGGCTGAGGTGCAGCGCCTGCGCAATTTCCTTGTTGCTGCTGCCCTCCGCGAGTAACTGGTAGACCTCGCGTTCCCGCGCCGTCAGCAATTCGTAGGGGTCGTCCGGCAAACGGTCGCGCTCCGCGCTCGTCACGGGATCGGCATACGCCCGCACCGCCGGACTGAAGTAACGTCCACCCGCCCGGACCGCCACCACCGCCTGGATCAGCTCTTCCTCCACCGAATCCTTCAGAACGTACGCGCTCGCGCCCTCGCGCACGGCGCGATAGACATAGCGCTCATCCGCGTGCATCGTCACCATCACGATGCGCGTGCCTGGCGAGCATTCCCGGATTCGCGTCAGCGCGGCGAGCCCGCTCAGCCCTTTCATCCCCACATCGAGGATCATGATGTCTGGCCGGTGCCGCCGCGCTTCTTCCACCGCGGCGAGCCCGGAGCCGGCTTCCGCCACAACTTCGAAATCGCCGTGGCTCTCAATAATACGGCGAATGCCGTGGCGTACGAGCGCGTGATCGTCCGTCACCAGCACGGTGGTCATACCCCGACCGTCCGCCCCCGCTCCTCGCTGCCCGCCAGCATCCGTTCGAGAGGCAGCGTCACCACCACTCGCGTGCCTCCGCCAGGACTCGTATCGATCATGGCGGAGCCATGCAGCCGCGAAACCCGCTCACGGATCCCCAGCAACCCGGTTCCCCGCGCCGGCAATCCGCGCGGCGTCAGTTGGAATCCCGCGCCGTTATCGCCGATCTCGAGCATAATCGAGTCTTCCGAAATCCGCACCACCAGCCGCGCCTTCGTCGCCCGCGAATATTTCTCGCAGTTGTTCAGCGCTTCCTGCGCCACCCGGTAAACGCACGTGCGCATCTCTTCGGAAAGCTCGGGCATCTCCTCGTCCGCTACATATTCGGATTGAATCCCGCTCCGCCGCGAAAACTCGTTCAGATGCCATTCGAGCGCGGCGTCCAGCCCCAGATCGTCCAGCAGCGATGGCCGCAGCATCAACGAAATGTGCCGCACCGTGCGTACCGCGCGCTCCGCCAGATCCTGACAGTTCCGCAGGCGCTCTCGCGCGCCCGGATTTTGCACGACTGTCGAAACCGGCGCAAGCTCCATACGCAGCGCCGTGAGCGTTTGCCCCACTTCGTCGTGCAGTTCCCGCGCCAGAAACTTTCTCTCTTCTTCCTGTACTTCCACCAGACGCGCCGAAAGATGCGCCATCTCGGCCGCGCGGGCCGCGCGCTCCCGATGCCACTTGCGAACGTAACGGGTCGTCAGGCCCGCGATCGCCAGACCGGCCAGCAGCGACCCGCCCAGCACGACAAACAATTGCCATACAATCGCCCTTTGCCGCAGCCTTAAATCGCGCTCCGCCGCCGCGAGTTCCTTCTGCTGATCGGCGTGCGCCCGTTCGATGGTCCCCATTGAGCTCATGCGCAGCGGAAGCAGTTCCTGTTCGATCCGGCTCATCGCCTGATGCGGATCGCCCGCGCCGGAGTTCGCCAGCGCCTCCAGCGCGTCCGCATAGACCGAAAAGCTCTTCGCTACTTCCGGGCGCAGCACAGCCGCGCGCTCGTTTCCCTTTTGGGTGATTTGAATGATCTGCGCGCGAAATCGCCCGGTGTCGCCGCTGATCAGAAATTCGCGCGCGTAAGTCGCCCCCAGCCACATGTCATCCCGCAGATCGGAAAGCGCGTTCTCCCGGACAATATGCAACTGATAAAGCGCCGCCTCCCGCCGCGAAATCGTCTGTTGCAGCCGGTACGCCTCCACGGTTGAACAAACCAGCAGGCCGAGAACGACGGCATACCCCGCGCCGAGGGCAAGATTCCCCTTATTTACCCTTGCCATTCACCCTCACATCTAACCCATCCCTTATGGGTTTCTAATGGACAAGATTCTATCAGCAACACGCGTCTGCGAGAAACCGTACCGTACCAGGTATTCACGCGGGGGTGAAGCTGGCGCCAGCCAACGCCGGCGCTCGGTCTCGAAACCGCTGTCTGATGGAAGCAGGAAAGGCGGGAAGTAAAATTTCTGGTGGCGGCGCGCAGACTCGAACTGCGGACCTACGGATTATGAGACCGTCGCTCTAACCGGCTGAGCTACGCCGCCGTAATTTCGAGTTTAGCATTTGCCCGCAAACACTACGGGGATCAGGACAATCACGAATCGCGGCGTTCCTGTTCCGATCCATCCGGTTCATAAGGATCGAGCCGGTCATACCGCTCCTCGGGCTTTTCCCACTCTTTGCGCTTGACCCGCTCCTGACGTTCCTCGAGTCCGTCGCTCATATCTTCCAGTTTAAAACGATACGGTTCAAAACGAAGACCCGGCGAAGTCTCCCTTGCCGGGCCGTCCCCTCCGTTACCTGAATCCGCATCTACAGCGTCTTGAGAAACGCGATCAGATCCGCCCGTTCCTGCTGCGACAATCCGATCGAGAACCGCGCGTTGTAGAAATCCACCACGTCGGTCAGATTGTCCGCTGAGCCATTGTGGAAGTACGGAGCGCGCGCCGCCAGACCGCGCAGAATCGGCCCCTTGAATTTGGCGATGTCCGCGAACTTGCCCGTAATCAGCGCCCGCCCCGGGTCCGTGGTCTGCACAGTCTCGCCCGTCGCGATGTTCTGCAGCGTGATCACCGGCAGGTAACTCACGCCCAGCGAGTTCGTCGGGTCCGCCACCCCAATATCGATCGGCAGCCCCACCGAGTGGTTCCCGACATTCGGGCTCGAATGGCAGGTGCCGCAAGTCCCCATGATGACGGGAGTATTCAGCGAATCGTTCAGACCGCGAACGTTCGTGATTTTGATCGGCTTCGTATTGAAGACCACCTCGCCCCGCGCCACGCTGGCGCGCGCCACGCCGCCAAAGCCGTTCGAGTGGCTCCAGCTCTTGTAGAGCGAGAAGATCTCGGGCGTGAACGCCGTGCCCTTCGGATTTCCGCCGAGCGGATCGTTGATTCCCACAAAGAATTCCTGCCCGGCCAAAGCCTTCGGTCCGCCCTTTGCCCCGGCGGAATCCAGATCGCCCGCCGTGAAGTCGAGTGTCTGCGCCGTGAACAGATGAGTTTCAAAATCCACAATCTGTTGCTGGATCTGCGGCGAAAGGGGCGTCGCGCCCTGCGCATGTCCCGCCACTGCGCCCGCCGCCTGATCCGCCAGATCCGCCAGCAGATCGGCCGGATTGGTTGCGTAGTCGATTTTCTGCGTATTGGGCGGCGTCGATTCGCGCCCGTCCCACATCACGGTCGTCAGAAATTTCAGGTTCGCCGAAGGCAGCGGCCGCCGGTACATCGAGAGCGTCGACTTACTGTTACAACCGTACGGGTTCTGCACCGACAACACGCGGAAGTCCGCACCCGCCGGCACGTTGATCGCGATCCGGATGAGTCCGCGGCTCGTCAGCAGCCGGTACGCCTGGATGCGGCCGGCCAGCGTCGAGGTGTTGATGCCCTGATCGCAAACGGAGCCATCCACCGGGCGAAACACGGGATCGTTTCCGCCGGTGAGCGCGAAAAGAAGCTTCATGGCGTCCGCCGAGATCGACCAGCCCTGATCGGGCCGGTGACAGGAGAAGCAGCTTCGGCCATTCGTTCCAAGGCTCTGGAAAAACGGCCCGCTGGTGTCGATCTGGCCATTTCCGGAGGTACTGTGGGTTGCCGATATGCCGCTGGAGTTGATGAACGGAAACATGTCCGGAATCTTCAACTGCAGTTGCGCCTCGCTTACGAGGGGAGTGAAAGCAGCCACCGCGGCAACCACCGCCATTGACGCGATACGCTTCTTCGACAGGGATAAGAATCGCATGCCTCCACGTGGTACTAACAGTCCTGTTGTTTCATCTCACCCGCGGTTTTACCAGGGATTTAATCTGGAGCAGGGCAATCTATCTAATGAAGGCGTATAACCACCGTAGTATGGATGCGGGAACCACCCTGGATTGCGAAACCCGGCAAGTGAGATATTCTTGAGAAAGAAGCTGTGGAAAAGTCACTGATATGGCTGTGACCGATACTCAACTCTATCTCGCGGTGGGCCTGCCGATCTTCGCCATCGTCCTTAGCTTCATCGGCGCCATGATGCAGTACAGCGCGCTGATGTCGCGTTTCTCCAGCCTCGAAAATCAGATGAACAGCCGTTTCACCAGCGTCGAAAACCGGCTCGGCAGCATGGAATCGCGCTTCGATACGCTCACCGGCAAAGTTATCGAGATCGACAACCGCCTCACCTGCGTCGAAGCCATTCTCGAACGCCGTTCTAAGCCCGCCAGATGAGATATTCTTGAGAAAGAAGCTGTCGAAGAGCCACTAATATGGCTGCGACCGATACTCAACTCTATCTAGCCATTGGCCTCCCGATCTTTGCCATCGTACTCAGCTTCATCGGCGGCATGATGCAGTACAGCGCGATCATGTCGCGATTTTCCGGCATCGACAGCCGTTTTGCCAGCCTCGAGAGTCAGATGAACAGCCGCTTCGCCAGCGTCGAAAACCGGCTCGGCAGCATCGAATCGCGCTTCGACACTCTGACCGGCAAAGTCATCGAAATCGACAACCGCCTCACCCGCGTCGAAGCTATTCTCGAACGCCGCTGATCCCGCGAGATGAGATATTCTGGAGAAAGAAGCTGCCGGGAGCCACTAATATGGCTGTGACCGATACTCAACTCTATCTCGCGGTAGGCCTCCCGATCTTCGCCATCGTCCTCAGCTTCATCGGCGGCATGATGCAGTACAGTTCCC